>NZ_JBFAJR010000037.1:0-77298 GCF_040655295.1 Streptomyces sp. NPDC050448
CCAGCTCGGACACGGTCGCGCGGTTCTGCTGCATGAGCAGACCCACGACGAACTTGTGCCTTTCCATCACGTTCATGTGTCTGCTTTTAGCACAGAAGAGGCTCCTGGAGCGCGTTGCGAACACCTCACATGTTGAAATGAACATCGACCATGCGTAGTGTGCGCTTCATTGTGTGAACTTCAAGCTGTTCTGAACATGGGATCTGTTCATTCGGCTGTGAGTGATGAGGAGAGCGATGTCCGTCACCAGTGAGGCCGGCCTGCCCGAAGCGGGGAGGCCTCTTCTGACCACCGTCGCGATCGTTGCGTCCTGTGCGGCGTTCGTCGTGATCGGCGCCTTGCAGGCGCTCTACGGTCCGGCGATTCCGGCGTTGCGGGAGGAGTACGGCATCAGCCCCGCGGTGGCCGGGCTCAGTCTCAGTGCCCATTTCGTCGGTGCGCTCCTGGGCGTGCTGGTCTACCACGTACTGCGGGGCCGGCTGAACAACCGGGTGCTGCTGGGCGGCTCGTATCTGCTGATGGCGGCCGGTGGGGCGGTCTTCGCGTTCTCGCCGAACTGGATCCTGGCGCTGGCCGGGACCTTCGTGATCGGGCTGGGCTTCGGTGGCATCGACTACGGCCTCAACCAGCTGTTCGCCATCGGCTTCGGCCGCCGCAGCACCGCCATGCTCAACCTGCTCAACGCTCACTTCGGTGTCGGTGCGATCGCGGGTCCGGCCCTGATCGGCTGGCTCGGGGCGGATCGCTACCCGGAGATCTTCCTCGGCATCGGGGTGGTCTGCCTGCTGATCCTGGTCACCCTGGGCGGGGTGGCCGCTCGGGAGCCGGACCCGGCCCCGGCGGACGGCGGAGCGGTGGCCGGGGCCCGGGTGCTGCCGATCATTGCCGTGTTCATCGGCATCTACGTGCTGCACGTGGCCATCGAGACCGGTGTCGGCGGCTGGGAGCCCACCCATCTCGAGGCCGTCGGGTACGGCGCGGCCACCGCCGCCACCGCGACGTCCGCCTACTGGGCGGCGATGACGATCGGCCGGTTCGTGGTCGCCCCGCTCAGCCTGCGCTGGTCCGCACCGTCGATCCTGATCGTCTGCTGCGCGGGCATGGCCGGCTTCCTGGTCCTGGCGACCGTACCGGCGCTCGCCCCGTACGCGTATTTCGGCGTCGGCCTGATGATCGCGCCGATCTTCCCGACCTGCCTGCCCTGGCTGAACCGGGCCGTGCCCAGTGTGGCCGCGGCGGGTGCGTACGTGATCGCCGCCTCGATGATCGGCGGAGTGGCCTTCCCGCCGCTGCTGGGCGGGGTGATCGACACCATGGACGTGAAGGCGGTGCCGCTGGTGCTGTTCGGCCTCGCCGCCGTGTGCGCGGCCCTGAGCCTGTGGCTGCGCAAGAACGCCCCCGATCCCGACGGCGTCAGCGGCCCCCGCACGCCGGGACCGGCCCGGACGGACGCCGTCACCACCCCGGAAACCCAAGGCACTTGAGGAACCCGAGGCACCTGATGGACAAGGAAGCTGATGGACAAGGAAGCCGAAGCATGAAAGCCGTTCTCTTCGACATGTTCGGTGTCATCGCGCGCGTCCAGTCGCCCGAGTCCCAGGGCGTACTGGAACGCACCGCCGGCGGTGACCGTGACCGCTTCTGGCAGGCGTACTGGTCGCAGCGCGCCCCCTACGACCGCGGTGACGTGACCGGCCCGGCCTACTGGAAGGGGGTCTGTGCAGAGCTGGGAATCACGCTCGACGAACGACTGACCGCCGATCTGATCGCCGCAGACCTGGCCAGCTGGAGCGAGATCGACGGACGCAGTGTGGAGCTGCTGGGCGCCCTCGCCGACCGGGGGGTCACCCTCGGCCTCCTCTCCAACATTCCGGAGGAACTGGCCGTCCAGTACGAGACCACCCAGCCGTGGCTGGGAGGATTCATGGTGCTCGGCTTCTCCTGCCGCATCCGCAGCGCCAAACCCGAACCGGCCGCCTACCAGTGGTGTGTCCGGGAACTCGGACTGCCTCCCGGGGACATCCTGTTCGTCGACGACCGGGCCGAGAACGTCCACGCCGCCCGCGAACTGGGTCTGCAGGGCCATGTGTTCACCACGCCCGATGATCTCTGGACCGTACTGGAGGCGGCGTTGCCGTGACGGGGACGCCCCTGCTGTTCGCGCTGTGCGCTGCTGCGTACGGCCGCTTTCCGCCACCGCGCCGAGAGGCCGAGACCGGTCGGGGCCTCGCGGGCGCGCTGCTGGTTCAGGGCACGCTGTCGGGCCGGCTGGAATGGGACGGCGACCGCGTCCGGCCGACCGGTCGCGGCAGCACGGGCGATCCGGCCCTGGACGAGGCCCTGGTGCGTCTGGGCCTCTCCGCCCGTGAACGGGCACCGGCCGACTGGGTGGCGCGTCTGGGCCCCTGGGCGCTGGCCCGGCTGCACCCCGGGCCGGCGCTGCCCCAAGATGCCGTGGGCGCGCGGCCCGACTGGGCGGACCCGCGGCCCCGCCAGGCGCTGCACCGGGTGAGGGAGGCGGTGCGGAGGCCGGCCGACGCCGGTGTCCCGGCCGTGGCAGCGGGCGCCCTGCTGGCCGCCTCGGGGCTGCACGGTGCGGCCTGGCCGGGGTGGTCCGCGGCCGAGGCCTCCCGTCGTACCGCGCGGGCGATGGCCGCGCTGGGGCCTGCCGGGATGCCCGCCATCCGGGCCGCGGCGGCGGTTTCCGACTCCCGCCGCGCCTCGGCCGCCGCTCTGGCCTTTCCCGGCTAGTGATGCGGGAAGAAAGAGATCCACATCTCCAAACAGCCTCTTGTCAGGGCCTGTTGGAATGTGTTCGTATGAATGAGAAGGCGCCGCGCGAACCCTGTCTGCAACGGGTGAATAATCCGGGCCGCCCCCACCGGCATCAAGCCGCATCCCATTCCTTGTCTGTTGGACGTGAGTTGTCTCTTTCCGTCCATACCTTGACGTTTTTCTGTGACCCGTATGAGAGGGACCGATGGAAACCAAGGATGTTACCGAGCACATCTATTACCCCGTCAGCGACCGAAAGATGGAGCGGGGTGAAGGTGTCTATCTCTACGACGAGGACGGAAAGAGCTACCTCGACTGCGCGTCGGCGACCTTCAATCTGAGCCTGGGCTATTCCCACCCGGCCGTCATCGCCGCCATGAAGGACCAGCTCGACAAGGTGGTCCACCTGACCTCCTCGTACCAGAGCGACCCGATCAACGGCCTCGTGCGCCGGCTGGTGGAGACCTCCCCGGACGGCCTGACCAAGGTGCACCCCAAGGTGTCCGGCGGCTCGGCAGCCAACGAGGGCGCCATCAAGATGGCCCAGATGGCCACCGGGAAGTCCGAGGTCATCACGCTGTTCCGCAGCCACGTCGGACAGACGATGATGATGACATCGATGTCCGGCAACGCCTTCCGCCGCGAGCCGTTCCCCAACCTCTTCCCGGGCAGCCTCCAGGTGCCCGATCCGTACTGCTTCCGCTGCTTCTACGGGCAGAAGAAGGAAACCTGCGGAATGATGTGCGTGGACCGTCTGGAGGACTTCGTCGACTACGCGAGCTCCGGCCGCGTCGCCGCCGTCCTCATCGAGCCGATCTCCGGAAACGGTGGCAACATCGTGCCGCCGGACGGCTACATGCAAAAGCTCCGGGCCTTCTGCGACGAGCAGAACATCGCCCTCATCTTCGACGAGATCCAGACGGGAATCGGCCGTACCGGCCACATGTTCGCCGCCCAGTACTTCGGTGTCGAGCCTGATGCCATCACCACGGCCAAGGGCCTCGGTGGATCGGGTGCGCAGGTCGCCGCAATCATCACCAACGAGCGGCTCGCCGGACTTCCCGCGAACCACCACTCCTTCACCTACGGTTCGAACCTGCTCGCCGCCGCGGCCGCGAACGTCACCCTCGACATCGTGCGTCAGCCGGAATTCCTGGCGAACGTCACGCGGACCGGCGATTACATCATGGAACGCCTCCACGACATGAAGCGCCGCTACCCGGCCATCGTGGACGTCCGCGGTGTCGGCCTCATGATCGGCTTCGAGATCGGCGAGCCGGACGGCAAGCCGGCCGTGAAGCTCACCAACCACCTGGCCGACAAGGCCATGGAGCACGGCCTGATCCTGCGCACCTCGCGCTACGGCTACGGCAACGTCCTCAAGATCCGTCCGCCGCTGATCCTCACCATGGACCAGGCCGAGGAGATCTGCGACAAGCTGGAGAACCTGTTCGTGGCGGAGCTGACCCGATGACCCCTGCGAACCCGATGAAGCAGCTCCTGAAGGCGCTCGGCGAGCACGTCCGCTCCGAGCTGCTCGCCTACGCGGACCACGGCCACGCCCGTCAGGTCCACGGCGACTCGCCCGGCGGCGACGCCCAGTTCGACGTCGACGAGGTGGCCGAGAAGGCCGTACTGGACTACCTGCGCGCCCACGCCCACGTACCGGTGGCGCTCTACACCGAGGACGGCTCCTACGTGGAGCTCGCTCCCGAGCCGCAGGTGCTGCTCGTCGTCGACCCGATCGACGGCACCCGTCCCACCTCGGCCGGGCTGGAGATGGGCATGGTGTCCATCGCCGCCGCTCCCTACGGCGACGGGGCACCCACCCTCGCCGACGTCAACGCCGCGTGCCTGGTGGAGATCAAGAGCGGTGCCTGGCTCTACGGCGACGACACCGACGGATTCGACAGCGGCGGCTTCACCACCCCCGTGCCGCGGCTGAGCCGTAACACCGACCTGACCCGGATGTTCTGGTCGATCGAGTTCAACGGCCACCCCATGCAGCTGATGACCGACGCCTACGGCCACCTCGTGGACCGGTCGGCCAACACCGGCGGCATCTTCGTCTTCAACAGCAGCACCTTCTCCATCTCCCGCATCATCACCGGCCAGCTCGACGCCTACGCCGACATCGGCAACCGCGTCCTGCGCGACCACCCCGACACCGAAGAGCAGTTCCTGAGTGTGGGCCGCGGCTCGATCCTGCACCTCTTCCCGTACGACATCGCCGCCGTCGTCTACCTCGCCCGGCAGGCCGGCGTGGTCATCACCGACGCCTACGGCGACGACCTCGGCACCACCTCCCTGGTCGACCTCGGCCCGATGAACCAGAAGTCCTGCATCGCCGCGGCCACCCCCGAACTCCACAAGCAGCTGCTCGACTCCATCCGCTGGGACCTCGGCCGCGGTACCGCCGCGCCCGCGAGGGAGGCATCATGAAGGCCCTGACGCTCACCGCCGACCGGACGCTCGCCCTCGTCGAGCACCCCAAGCCGGAGCCCCGCGCCGCGGACGACGTCATCATCCGCGTCACCCAGAGCGGGATCTGCGGCACCGACCGCAGCGTGCTCGTCGGCAAGTTCCCCGCCGAGACCGGCGTGGTGATGGGCCACGAGGCCGTCGGCGTCGTCGACGCCACCGGCCCCGGCGTCACCCGCTTCGCCGTCGGCGACCGGGTCATCGTCAACCCGACCCTGTACTGCGGCAATTGCGCCACCTGCCTGGAAGGCCACTGGAACTTCTGCGGCCACAAGGCGGGCACCGAGGTCGGCCTCGACTACGACGGGTCCTTCGCGGAGTTCATCCGCCTGCCCGAGCTGTTCTGCCACGCCATACCCGAGGGCATGAGCTTCGACCGCGCCGTCGTCGTCGAACCGCTCGCCTGCGCCCTCAACAACATCGAGGCCGGCCGGCTGGCAGCGGGCGAGACCGCGGTCGTCGTCGGCGGCGGCCCGATGGGCGTGGTCACCGCCATGGCCGCCCAGCTGTACGGCGCACACGTGCTGCTCGTCGAGCCCGACCCGGTGCGACGAAAGCTGGCCGGCGAGGTGTTCGACGCCCCCGAGTTCGGCGGCCGGGTCACCGTCCACACGCCGGAGGACCCCGCCCTCGCCGAGCGCGCAGACATGGTCGTCGACTCCGTCGGCAACCTCCTGGAGCAGAGCATCGGCTACGCCGCCCTGCGCGGCCGGGTCGTCATCATGGGCTTCAACAGCAACGCCTCCGCCACCGTGCGTCCGCTCACCCTGCTGCAGCGCGGACTCCAGATCATCGGCGCCGGCGACTACAACAGCATGATCTTCCCCAAGGCCATAGAGCTGGCCCGCCGGCTGCCGCTGGAGCGCGTGGTCACCCACCGCTTCGGCCTCGCCGACCACGAAGAGGCCTTCAAGGCGCTCGCCGCCGTCCCCGGCGCCGAGTACGCCGCGCTGAAGGTCGTCCTCGTACCGCCGCACGCCGGGGCGGACGCATGAGCCCGTCACCGCGCGCCCGCCTGGCCCAGGCCCTGGTACCCGGCGCCGCCCGGCCGGTCGTCATCGGCGAGTACCCGTACTACCGGGCCGACCCCGCCAACTGGGCCTCCAACCTGAGGGAGTTGCGCCGCCTCGGGGTGGACGTCGTCTCCTGCTACCTGCCGTGGCGGTTCCACGAGATCGGGGAAGGCGCCGAGCGGTCCTTCGACTTCACCGGGAAGACCGACCCGCAGCGCGATGTGACCCGGCTCCTCGAGCTGGCCGCCGACGCCGGACTGCGCGTACTCCTCAAGCCGGGGCCCTTCATCCATGCCGAGGTCCAGCTCGGTGGACTGCCCGACCGCCTGTGCGGCCCCGCGCACACTCCGTACCGCGGTCTGGACGGCACCGTCCTCACCTCTCAGGGCAAGCCGCTGCCCAGCCTCCTCGACCCGGCCGTGCAGGCCGAGACCGAGAGCTGGCTGCGGGCCGTCGCCGACGAGGTCGTCGCCAAGGCCGTCGCACCCGACGGCCCGGTGGTAGCCCTCCAGCTCGGCAACGAGGGCACCGCCGGGGACGCCCACCTCCCCGTGGACGCGCAGGACGCCTCCCCGGCCGCCCGCGAGGCCTTCGCCTGGTGGCTGACCGGACGCGGCCTGTCCGACGAGGCCTCCCTCGCCGCCGAGGACGTCGGTCAGTGGACCAGCGGCCTGCGCCTGCAGTGGTCCCGGTGGTGCGGGCACGCCATCGTCGGCCTGTGGGACCGGATCTCCGCGCTGTTCCCCGACGGCCCCGCCCGGCTGGCCAACGTACCGCTGGCCGGTCTCACGGCACCGGGCGCCGCACTGGACGCCTGGGCCGCCCGGCAACGCGCCATCCAGGGCTCCCGGCACCTGATCGGCCACACCGAGTGGGTCGGCAATCCGGCCCGCGACACCACCGCGTTCGGATCCCACCTGACCGGAATCCTGCTCGGCGGCACCGACGTGGTCGAGGCCAACTGGGGGTTCACCTGGACCGACGCGTCCTTCGCCGAGCCGGCCACCCCCGTCTTCAACGCGCTGCTGGCCCTGCTCCTGGGCTCCAGCACCGTCAGCGTCTACACCGCCTGCGCCACGGCCAACTGGGGCCCCCTGGTGGACATGGACGCCGACGGACTGCGCTCCGAAGGCGTGGACCCGGCCTTGCACGCACCGCCGTACAGCCCCGGAGCACCCCTCGCCGAGGCCGGGACCCACCAGGCCAACGCCGAAGGCCTGCGCCTCCTCGCCGCGTTCCTCGACCGCTTCGGCGACCTGCTGCTCGCCGGCGCGCCGGACCGGGACGCCGTGGTGCTCGTCGACCGGGCCCTGCCCGAGGCGGGCGCCTGGCAGCGCACCGGCCGTACCGTGCTCGCGGAGCTCGCCGAGGCCGTGGGGCAGCAGCTGGCCGAGACCGGCCGGCTGGTCGGCCTGGGCTGGCTGGACGAGCACCCCGGACCGGCCGCCGACGGCTCGCAGGTCCCGGTCGCCGTCCTGCGCGCCGGCCACCCCGACGCCTCCGACGGCCCCGGCGAGCTGACGCTCCCGGCCGGGGAACCCGCCGACGGAGCGGTCGCGGCCTTCGTCGCCTCCTTCGCCGCCGCACTGCCGGCCCCCGACGGGCCGCGCTGGACGACGGCGCACGGCAGGGCGCGCGTACTGAGCCGTTCCGGACCCGGCGGCGTCCGCATCACCGGGGCCTTCAACCCCACTGACAGCGCCGACCGGGTCACCGGCACCGGCACCGGCACCGACGGCGGCTGGACGCTGGACCTGCCGCCCGGCTCCGCCGCCGTGACCGTCACCCGCGACGGCGCACTCCTGGGATGGCTGGCCACCCCCGAGCCGCCGTCCACCACCCCCGTCGCCCTCACCTGGGGCGGCGAAGAGGCCGACGCGGCACGCGTCCACGCCTCCTGAGAACGCGGGCGGCGGGAGAACGTACCTGACAGCGCGCCTCCCGCCGCCCGCCCCTTGCCTTTCGGCCTCCCGCGGATCACCCCGCCGCCGGGGCCCTCCCACGAGCGAGACGGCACCATGCACCCGAACTCCCACGCCGTACCCGGCCCCGAGCCACACCTGCGCCCGGCCGGCCCGCAGACCCTCGGCATCCTGGCCGGCCTCATCGCCGAGGAACGGCCCGTCTTCGCGATGCCGTCCTGGTTCGTGACCACCGAATCCGCCCAAGCCGGCCACCTCATCAGCGAGTTCGTCCGGGAACTCGGCGGCATGCCGGCCGGCACCCGCCACCGCAGCTTCTTCGCCAACTCCCGCTACGAGGCCCTGCACGGCGCCGTCAAACTGCTGCGCCACCGCGCGGCCGCGACGGCCGCCACCCACCGCGGCCGCGTCCTCGTCCTGGACCCCGACGGCACCCTCGCCCGCCGCTGCGACCCGCTCGGCGAAGGGCCCGACCGCTCCCTTGCCCCCGGCGTCATGTGCCACGCCACCGTGGCCGAGCTGCGGGCGGCCCTGGACGGCACGGCCGTGTGCGGGCTCCTCGTACGCGCCCCGGAGCGGCTCGACGAGAGCGCCCTGGCCGCCGTCACGCAACTGGCCGGCCGAGCCCGGGCCGCCGGGGCCCGGATCGTCGTGGACCTCAGCGACATCGCGCCGGACTGCCCCCGCGACCCCGCCGTCACCGCCCTGCGCCCCGACCTGGTCGTCCTCGGCGAGTCCCTCACCGGCCACGAGGTCCCCTTCGGCGCGTTCACCGGCAGCCACGACATGTTCGCGCCGTGGAGCACCCCGCGGACCGGCTTCCTGCACTCCAACACCTACGGCGGCAACAGCGTCGCCATGCGGGCCGTCATCGCCCGGCTGCTGCCCCGCTTCGACGACACGGACCCGGTGCACCGGGAACTCGCCGCGGCCGCGGCCGGCCGCCAGGCGACCCTCGACCTCTACGCCCGCCATGTGAACCCCATGACGGTCCGCATGCACCGCAAACTGCACGGCGCGCTGAACGTCGTCCGCGCCAAGGGCTCCCGGCTCACCGTCCGCCTCGACTCCGGCCGCGAACTGGACCTGGTCGACGGGCTCTGCGGGGCCGGGCTCGGCGTGGCCGGCCACAACCCCTCCGACGCGCTGACCGCCGTCGTGCGCGGCCACGACCCCGCCCGGGACCACGTCCGCGAGCTGGAACAGGTCCTGGCCCGGGAGACGGGGCTGCCCCGCGCCTTCCCCGCCGTCAGCGGCGCCTCGGCGGTCGAGAGCGCCATCACCCTGGCCCGGCTCGCCCGCCCCCGCCACCGGCGCATCGTCGTCTTCAAGCACAACTACGGCGGCAAGACCCTCGTCTCACTGCTGGCCACCGCCGCCGACCGCACCCGCGCGCCCTTCGGCCCGCTCTACGACGACATCCGGTACATCGACCCCTTCACCCCGTACGCCGTGGACGAGTTCCGCAAGGAGGCCGCCCGCGGCGACATCGGGCTCGTGTGGATCGAGCTGGTCCACGGCAGCTCCGACGCCTACGCCCCGATCCCCGCGCCGCTCCTCGACGCGGTCACCGAGGGCCGGACCGCACACGGCTACCTCATCGGAGTGGACGAGGTCCTGACCTCCTACTACCGCTGCGGCACCCGCTTCGCCCACCACGGCCGGCTCCCCGCCGTCGACCTGATGAGCCTGTCCAAGGCCCTGAGCTACGGCTGCTTCCCCACCGGCGCCGCCCTGGTCTCCCAGGAGGTGCACGACGCCGCCCGCCGGACCAACCCGCAGCTGGTCGAGGAGCTCCGCACCCACCACGCCCACGGACTGGGCGCCCATTTCGCCCTCCAGGCCATTGCACAGGTCGATGCGCTGGGGCTGCCCGAGCGCGTCCGGCATCTCTCGGACATCGTGCGCTCCGGGCTCGCCGCCCTGGACACCGGGCCGCAGGGCGTCGTCGGCCGCCGCTTCGCCGAAGGGCTGCTGGGCCGGCTGGAGCCCCGGGTGCCGGGCGTGCTGGGCCGGTTCCTCGCGCCCGAGGGCGAGTGGATGACGTACGCGCTCATCCTGTGGTGGATCACCCGCGCACGCGCCTTCGTCGTCTACGACGTCTTCCTGCTGCCGCTGACCGCCACCGAGCGGGAGATCCGCCACGTGATGCGCGGCGCCCGCAGGCTTTCGCGCACCGGACCGGTACGCCTCCTCGCCCACGCCGCGCTGTTCCGGCTCGGCCAGCGTCTGTCCCAGGTCCTGTCCCCCAGTTCCACGAAGCCCAGGAGCACGACATGAGCACGCAGAACGTCGAAGTGGTCCGCCGCTTCTTCCAGCTCTTCGAAGAGGGCCGGCTGGCCGACATCGAGCCACTGCTCGCCCCCGACTTCGAGTGGGTCTACCACGGCCCCGCCTCGCTGCCCTGGGCCGGCGTCTACCGCGGCGTCGAAGGATTCCGGGAGTTCTTCGCCATCGTCCGCGAGCTGATCCAGGTACAGGAGTGCGAAGCGTACGACTACCTCGACGCCGGAGACCGGGTCGTGGTGCTCGGCGTGAGCCGGACCCTCGTGCTGGCCAACGACGCGCGCTACGAGGCGCAGTGGATGAACGTCTTCACCGTCCGCGACGGGCTCATCTCCCGCTACCTCGACCTCTACGACACCGCCAGCGTCGTCGACGCCCTGCGACGCGACCGCCGGGAGGTGACGGCGGCGTCGTGAACGCTCCCGCCACCACCACCCTGGGCGCCGCCTTCACCGCCGTCGCCCGCGCCCACCCGCACCGCACCGCCCTGGTCCAGGGCGACCTGCGGATCGGCTACGGCGAACTGGCCGCCAGGGCCGCCGCGGCCGCGGGCCGGCTCACCGGCCGCCTGACCCCCGACGAGCCCGTCGGGATCTGTGCCCGGCGCTCGCCCGGCACGATCGCCACCGTGCTCGCGGTGGTGCTGGCCGGGGGCGCCTACCTGCCGCTGGACCCCGAGGCTCCCGACGACCGCATCCGCGCCCTCGTCGAGGACAGCCGGGTCCGCACCGTGTTCGCCGCCGCGCAGGACCTCACCCGGCTGCGGGACGTACTGCCGTCCGGGGTCAGCGTCCTGGCCGTCGAGGAGCACGCGCCGGAGCCCGGCGAGGCGCCGCCGTCCGCCGCGGCGCAGGCCGAGCTGCGACCGGGACCGGACTCCCTCGCCTACGTGATCCACACCTCGGGCAGCACCGGCACCCCCAAGGGGGTCCAGGTCGCGCACCGTTCGGTCCTCGCGCTGGCGCACGCCCCCGAGGCCGGGCTCGGACCCGACGACGTCGTCCTGCAGCTCGCCCCGCTCCACGTGGACCCCTCCGTCTTCGAGATCTGGGGAGCGCTGCTCAGCGGCGCCCGGCTCGTGCTCCCGCAGGCCGACCGGCCGGGCGTGTACGACATCGGCCGGGAATGCGCCCGGCACGGGGTGACCGTACTGCGGCTGGCCGCCCCGCTGTTCCGGCTGGCGATGGAACACATCACGGCCGACCTGCGCGGGCTGCGGCTGTGCGTCTCCGGTGGCGACCGGGCCGACGCGAACGCCGTACGGACCGCTCTGCGCGAGCTGCCCGGCTGCCGCATCGTCAACGGCTACGGGCCCACGGAGACCACCGTCTACGCGTGCTGGCAGACACTGGACGGCCCCGACAGCTGGGACAGCGGCTGGCGGGACGTGCCGATCGGCCGCCCCTTCGCCGGCGCCACCGCACACGTCCTGCGCCCCGACCGGACCCCGGCCGCGCCCGGCGAGGAGGGCGAACTCTGCATCGGCGGGACCGGCGTGGCCCGCGGCTATCGCGGCCGGCCGCAGCTGACCGCCGAGCGGTTCATCCCCGAACCCGGCCGGCCCGACCGTACGGCCTACCTGACGGGGGACCGGGTCCGGCTGCTCCCCGACGGCGCGCTCGCCTTCCTCGGGCGCTTCGACGACCAGGTCAAGATCCGCGGTCACCGGGTCGAACCCGTGGAGGCGGAAAGAGCGCTGCTCGCCCACCCCGCGGTGCGCGAGGCGGTCGCCGTTCCGTACGGCACCGCCGCCACCCGCCGGCTGGCGGCCTACGTGGTGCTGGCACCCGACACCGCGTTCGCGGGCGACGCCCACGCCGTCCTGACCGCCCATGCCGCCCGGAGCCTGCCGGCCCCCGCGGTTCCGGCCGCCGTCACGGTCCTTGCGGAGATCCCGGTCACCGCCAACGGCAAACCGGACCGCCGACTGCTCGCCTCGCACGCGGACCGGGCGGCGAACCCCGCCGGTGCGGCCTGGCCCGGGGCCGGTGCGGCCGGTTCGCCGGCCTGCGGTCCGCAGGACTCCGGCTCGCCGGTCTCCGCCGCGGAGGCCGTCGCCGCGCACTGGGAGGCCGTCCTCGGCCGGACCGTCGGCCCGGACACCGACTTCTTCGCCGCCGGTGGCGACTCCCTGTCCGCCATGGCGGTCCTGGCCCGGATCGAACGCGACCAGGGCGTCGCCCTCACCCTCGCCGACCTCTTCTGCGCCCCGACGATCCGGGCGCTGGCGGCCCGCGTGGCCACGGCCACCACATTCGCCTCCGCCACGGCCACCGCATCCGCCGTCCCCGGGCCGGGGGCGCCCCGGGCCGGGGACACCGCATGGCTGCCGCTGTCGGCCGGTCAGCAGGGGATCTGGTTCGAGCAGGAGGCCGCCGGGAGCCCGGGACGCTACGTCATCGGACGCGGCTATCTGGTCCGGGGGCCGTTGCACCTTCCGCGGCTCCGGACCGCGCTCGGCCGGCTGGGGCAGCGGCAGGCCGCGCTGCGGACCGTCGTACGGCGTGAAGCCGAAGGCTGGCAGCAGAGCCTCACCGCCGACGCGGGCGCCGCCCTGCAGCACATCGACCTCACCACCACCCCGGCCGAAGACCGCGACAGCCGCGCCCGGACCCTCGTCGCCGCGCACATGACGGCCGGCCCGGACGCCGGGGGCACACGGCTCCTGCGCACCCTGGTGCTCACCCTCGGCCACGACCGCACGCTGGTCCATTTCGCCGTCCACCACGCCATCGCCGACGACTGGTCCCTGGAGCTCTTCCTCACCGAGCTGTCCGCCCTGTACGAGGACCCGGACGCCGCCCTGCCGCCCCTGCGCCTGTCCTACCCCGACCACCTGCGCCGGGCCCTGGCTCCCCGGCCCGAACAGCTCGCCGCCGCAACGGAGTTCTGGCAGGGCGCGCTGGACGGCGGGGCCGCGGCACTCGACCTCGTCACCGACCACCCCCGCCCGGCCGTCCTCAGCGGAAGCGGCGACCGGGTGCGGCTGCGGATCGGCCCCGGGCAGCGCGCCCGGCAGGCGGAGGCCGCCCGCCGGCACGGCGTCAGCCCGTACATGCTCTGCCTGGCCGGCGTGTACACCGTCCTCGCCGCCCACGCCGAACGCGACGCCCTGACCCTGGGCACCCTCGCCGCCGGCCGGGACCGGGCCGGGACACAGGACCTCATCGGCTGCTTCGTCAACGTGCTGCCCGTACGCATCGACGCCGACGCAGACACCAGCGTCGGCGCCCTCCTGCACCGCATCCGCGCGGCCTGCACCCTGGCCCTGCGCCACCAGGACGTGCCCTTCCAGACGGTGGCCCGGGAACTGGCACCGGCCACCGCCGCGCGCGCGGCCGTCCCCTTCCAGGCCGTCGTCAACTACCAGCGGCGTCAGCCGCGCCCGCTCGGCCTGCACGGCACGCGGGCCACGCCGTGGGCCGCCGCGGAACGTACCGGCGCGACCTTCGAACTCGCCTTCACCTTCCAGGAGGCCGGAGACGGTCTCGATCTGGAGGTCGAGTTCAGCACCGACCTGTACAGCCCGGCCACCGCGCAGCGGCTGGCCGGCCAGCTGGCCGCCGTACTCGACCGCTTGGCGGACGGCGACCCGCAGCTGCGGAACGTGACGCTGTTCGAGCCGGGGGAGTACGAGCGCCTTCGCCGCGGACCGGAGGCGGCGCCCGACGGCACGGACACCACCCTGCCCGCGCTCGTCGCCCGGCAAGCCGCCGCCCGGCCCCACAAGATCGCCGTGACCGGCGCGGACACCAGCCTCACCTACGGGGAACTCGACCGCCTCGCCGACACCGTGGCCGCCCGCCTCACCGCCCGCGGAATCCGGCCCGGCGACCGCGTCGCCGTGTGCCTGGAGCGTTCCCCGCGGCTCGTCACCGTCCTCCTCGGCGTCCTCAAAGCCGGCGCCGCCTACGTGCCCCTCGACCCGGCGTACCCCGCGGAACGGCTGCGCCACTGCATCGGCGACGCCGAAGCCGGCGCGCTGGTCTGCGCCAAGGAGACCTCGGACGCGCTGCTGCGGCCCGGCCCGGACCGGAGCCCCGGCCCACCGGTCCTGGACATCGAGGAACTCACCGCCCCCGGCGAAGAGACCGGGGCCTGCGCCGCGGCCGGTGATCCGGGCGATCCGGGCGATCCGGCGTACGTCATCTACACCTCCGGCAGCACCGGTCGCCCCCGCGGCGTGTCCGTCCCGCACCGCGCGGTCGTCAACACCCTCCTCGGCTGCCTCGCCCGCCATCCCTTCACCGAGGACGACGTCTGGCTCCAGCTGACCTCGCCCGGCTTCGACGTGGCGGCCTTCGAGCAGTTCATGCCGCTCGTCTCCGGCGCCACCCTGGTGTACGCGGACGACGCCACCCGCGCCGACGGCGCGGCTCTCCACCGCACCCTGACCACCTCCGGGGTGACCGTCATGGTGACCGTCCCCTCGCTGCTGCGCGCCCTGGACCGCCCCGACCTGGCAGGCGTACGGGTGCTGCTCGTCGCCGGCGAGCCCGCGGACGTCCACGACACCCGCCACTTCGCCCGGGACCGGGTGGTCGTCAACGGATACGGCCCGACCGAGGCCGCGATCCTCGCCACCACGTACCGGGCGGACCCCGGCGACGGACGGGCCCGGGTACCGGTGGGAACAGCGCTGCCCGGCACGGCCGCGCACGTCGTGGACCGCCACGGACGGCTCTGCGCCACCGGGGTGCCGGGCGAACTGTGGCTCTCCGGTGCGGGACTCGGCGACGGCTACTGGAACGATCCCGGACAGACCGCCCGGCTCTTCACCACCCATCCCGCACTCGGCCCGGCCGGGCGCTGCTACCGCACCGGGGACCGGGTACGCCGGCTGCCCGACGGGAGCATCGACTACCTCGGCCGTCTCGACCACCAGATCAAGCTCCGCGGCTTCCGCATCGAACTCGGCGAGATCGAGGCCGCCCTCGCCGAACACCCCGGGGTCCGCGAGGCCGTCGCCGTCCTCCTCGGCGCCGGGGCCGACGCCGAACTCGCCGTCGGCTACGTCGGGCACGCCTCACCGCGGGAGGCCCGCGCCCACCTGGCCCGGCTGCTGCCCGGCCACATGGTCCCGCGCCTGGCCGTGGCGGTGCCGGCCATCCCGACCGGCAGCCACGGCAAGGCCGACCGCCCGGCGCTCGCCGCCCGGCTGGCCGGCCACCGCCGGCAGCGGCGCCCGTCGGCCGGCGACGGTGCGGACGGCCCGGCGAACGAGACCGAGCGGCGGTTGCTCGCCCTGTGGCAGGAGGTCCTCGACGGCCCGCCGGGCTCCCCTGACGAGGACTTCTTCGCCCTCGGGGGCCACTCCCTGCGGGTCATCCGGCTCCTCGGCCGTATCGAGGGGGAGTACGGGATCCGCATCGCCGTGTCCGACTTCCTCGCCGCACCGACCGTACGCGCGGTGGCCCGCCGCCTGGACGGCGCCGGAGCGGGTGCGGCCGCGGTGGGCCCGGACGATGCACGGCTCGACCCGGCCGTCGTCTTCACCGGCCGACCCGTCGAGGCCGGCCCGCACGATGCCGTCCTGCTCACCGGGGCCACCGGGTTCGTCGGTTCCCATGTCCTGGCGGAGCTGCTGGACCGAGCGTCGGGCCCCGTCCTGTGCCTGGTCCGCGCGACGGACGCCGACGCCGCCCGCCGACGCCTGGCCGGGGCGTTGCGCCGCCACGGCCTGCGCCCCGATGCGGACGACCCGCGCATCGTCGCCGTACCCGGCGATCTGGCCCTGCCCGGTCTCGGCCTGGCCGGCACGGACTGGGAAGCGGCGGTCCGCCGGGCGGCGACCGTCCTCCACGTCGGAGCCGAGGTCCACCACGTGTCCGGCTTCCAGCACCTGGAGGCCGCCAACGTCCGCGGCACCGCCGAACTGCTGCGGATCGCGAGCGAGGGTAGGCCGGCCCGCTTCCACCACATCTCCACGCTCGGCGTGTTCCGGGACGGCCCGCAGGACGCACAGCCGCGCACCGTCACCGAGGCCACCTCGGCGGCCGGCGAACGGCATCCGCGCGGCCGCGGCTACGCAGCCGGCAAATGGGCGGCCGAACAGCTCGTCGCCCAGGCCCTCGACCGGGGCGCCGACGCGCGGATCTACCGGCTCGGCCGGGCCGGCGGGAGCACGACGGGCGCGGTCAGCGAAGACGACTTCCTCAGCCGCCTGCTGGTCACCTCCGCCGCCCTCGGCTGCCATCCCGACGACCCGCGGCTCGCCACCGACGCGCTGCCCGTGGACACCATGGCCCGCGCCCTGGTGGCCCTGGCCCTCGCCGACGGTGAACCGGGCGCCGTCCACCACCTGCACCACTCCCGGCGGACCCCGCTGTCCGAGCTGCTCGCCGTACACGACCGGCGCACCGGCCGGACCACCCCTCCGGTCGACCTCCGCACCTGGCTGCGCCGTCTGGCAGAGGCAGAGGCAGAGGCAGAGGCAGAGGCAGAGGCCGGACCCGGGGCCGCCGGGACCACCCTGCCCGCGCTCGCCTACCGCGAGCACCTGAGGGACCTCGGGGACGACCCGGCCGCGGGGCGCCTCGAGCACCGCAACGACGCCACCCTCGCCGCCCTGCGCACCCTCGGCATCACCCCGCCCGCCCTGGACGACGCCCTCGTCGGCCGCTGGTGGGAGAACCTCGACCGGAGCACCCGCGATGACTGACCCGACCGAACTGCACTACCCCATGGACCGGCAGTGTCCGTTCGCCCCGCCCCGAGAGGTCACCGGCATCCGCGACGCGGGCGCGGTGCCCCGGGTGACCCTGTGGAACGGAGTGCGGCCCTGGCTGTTCACCCGCTTCGACGATGCCCGCACCGTCCTGTCGGACCCGCGGTTCAGCGCCGACAAGAGCCGCCCCGGCTACCCGCTCTCCAGCGCCGTCGCCCTGGCCGAGACCGCAGTCGAACCCACCCTGCTCGTGATGGACAACCCGGAGCACGACGCCGTACGGCGCCTGGTGCTCGGTGAGTTCACCGTCAAACGGGCCGAGCTGTGGCGGCCCGCCGTACGCGCCGTCGTCGACGGCTGCCTCGACCGGATGCTCCAGGGCGCCGAGGCCGACCTGGTGGCCGATCTGGCGCTGCCCGTCGCGCTCACCGTCATCTGCGAGTTCCTCGGAGTGCCCTTCGAGGACCGCGAGCTCTTCCGCAGCCTGACCCACACGATGAACCTCGTCGCGGGCAGCACCGAGAGCGCCGCCGCCGCCCGCCAGGCCCTCCAGGACTACCTGGAGGACCTCGTGGCCGCCCGCGAGCTGCGCCCGCAGGACGACTTCCTCGGCCGGATGGCCGCCCGCCATCTCGCCGACGGTTCCATGGACCGCCGCCAACTGGCCGCGATGGGACTGCTGTTGCTCACCGCAGGCCACGACACCACCGCCAACATGATCTCCCTGGGCGTGCTGACCCTGCTGCGGCACCCCCGGCACTTCGCCGCCCTCGGCGCGGACGACGACCCCGTCCTGCTCGCCGCCACCGTCGAGGAGATGCTGCGCCATCTCACCGTCGTCCAGCGTGGCATCCGCCGTATCGCACTCGAGGACGTCGTGGTCGGCGGTCACCTGGTCCGGGCGGGAGAGGGCGTGGTCGCCGCGATCAACGCCGCCAACCGGGACCCCGAACGCTTCCCCGCCGGGGAGGAGTTCGACCCCGCGGCCCGCGCGCACGGCCACCTCGCCTTCGGGTACGGGTCCCACCAGTGCATGGGCCAGTCCCTGGCCCGGGTGGAGCTCCAGGAGGTCTACGCCGCCGTGGCCCGCCGGATCCCGACGCTGCGCACCGCCGTGCCCGTAGAGGAGATCCGCTTCAAGTCCGACATGGCCGTCTACGGAGTCCACGCCCTCCCCGTGACCTGGTGAGCACCGCCGCGGGCCCCGATCCCGCGCCGCCGGGCCTTCGTTCCCGCGCCGTCCCGCCCCTCCCTGAGACCCCCTCCGCCGTGCCCCGAAGGAGCCGCCCCCCATGAAGATCACCCTCGAACCCGACCGCTGCGTCGGCGCGGGCCACTGCGTGCTGTCCGCCCCCCAGGTGTTCGACCAGGACGAGGCCGACGGCGTCGTCCTGCTGCTGGACCCCGAACCGGCCGAGGCCCTCGTCGACGCCGTCCACGAGGCCGCCGACCTGTGCCCTGCCCAGGCGATCCTGGTCGCCGACGCCGACGCCGACGCCGACGCCGACGCCGACGCCGCCGACACCCGGCCGGCGGCATGACCGCCACCCTGCTGGCCGCCCTGCGCGCCGCGGTGGGTGACGGCGGCCTGCTCACCGACCCCGGCGTCACGGCCGGCTACGCCCACGACATGATGCCGCTGGCCCCGTACGGCCGACCGCACGCCGTCGTCCTGCCGGCGACGACCGAGCAGGTGCAGGCCTGCGTACGCGCCTGCGCTGCGGCGGGCGTCCCGATCGTGCCGCGGGGTGCCGGAACGGGACTGACCGGCGCCGCCAACGCCCTCGACGGCTGTGTCGTCATGGTCAGCACCAGGATGAACCGGATCCTCGAACTCGACGCGGACAACCGCCTCGCGGTCGTCGAGCCCGGGGTGGTCAACCAGGACCTGAAGACGGCCGCCGCCGCCCACGGCCTGTTCTACCCGCCCGACCCGTCCAGCCTCGACACGTGCACCCTCGGCGGCAACCTGGCGACCAACGCCGGCGGCCTGTGCTGCGGCAAGTACGGGGTCACCGGCGACTACGTCCTCGGCCTGGAGGCGGTTCTCGCCGACGGCTCCCTGCTGCGCACCGGCCGCCGCACCGTCAAAGGGGTGGCCGGCTACGACCTCACCCGCCTCCTCGTCGGCAGCGAGGGCACCCTCGGCGTCATCACGCGGGCCACCCTGGCCCTGCGGCCGCTGCCCGCGGCGCCCGGCACCGTCATCGCCGCCTTCGACTCCGTGACCAAGGCGGGCGACAGCGTCAACCGGATCGTACGGGCCGGCCTGGTGCCCTCCCTCATGGAGATCATGGACGCGACCTCGCTGCGCGCGTCCTCCTCCTACCTCGGCACCGATCTGGCCGGCGACGGGGACCAAGCCCTGCTGCTGTGTCAGTCCGATGCGGGCGGACCGGCCGCCGAGGCCGAACTCGACCACATGGAACGGCTGTTCCGGCAGGCCGGTGCGGCGTACACGCATGCCACGCAGGACCCGGCGGAGGGAGCGCTGCTGCTCCGCGCCCGCAGGGTCAGCCTCACCGCCCTGGAGGCCCGGGGCGCCTGCATGACCGAGGACGTGGCCGTACCCCGTACCCGGATCGCCGAACTCATCGACGGCTGCACGAGGATCGGCGCCGAAGCCGGGCTGACGATCGCGGTGGTGGGCCACGCGGGCGACGGCAACATGCACCCCACCGTCCTCTACGACCGCTCCAGCGCCCACGAGTACGCCCGCGCCCGGACGGCGTTCGACGAGATCCTGGCCCTGGCCCTGGCCCTCGGCGGCACCATCACCGGCGAGCACGGCGTCGGCAAGCTCAAGCAGGACTGGCTCGAGCGGGAACTGGGTCCGGTGAGCCTGCGCGTCCACCGGGCGGTCAAGGACGCGCTCGACCCGGCCGGCCTGTTCAACCCCGGCGGCATGCTCGTCCGGCGCTCGGGCGCACCGGACACACGGTGCTGACCCGGACCTGGCGGACCGTGGCCGGGCTCCCGGCTCCCTTGCGGACGCTGTTCTTCACCACGCTGATCTTCCGCACCGGCACCATGGCCTACCCCTTCCTGGCCCCGCACCTGCTGCTGAACGGGGGACTGGACGCGGCCACCGCGGGGCTGACCGTCACCGGATTCGGGGTGGGCGCACTCGCCGCCGACCTGGCCGCCGGCAAGCTGCTCGGGCGGCTGCACCCGCACACCCTGATGCAGGGCGGCTTCCTGCTGGGCGCCGCCGTGCTCGTGGTGGTGCCCGTGCTGCACGGCCTGCCCGCGCTCGCCGCCGGGGTACTGGTGTGGGGTTTCGCGTACGAGATCGTCACCCCCGCGGCCTACGCGGCGACCATCGCCGGGTCGGCACCGGCGGAACGCAAGGTCGCCTTCTCCTGCTACCGCCTCGCCATCAACCTCGGCATGGCCGCCGGACCCGTACTCGGAGCGCTGCTGTTCGCGATCGACCCGTACGCCGTGTTCTGGGCCAACGCCCTGTGCGTCCTGGCGGCTGCCGCCCACCTGCACTCCCGCCGCGACCCGGCCCCCCACGACCCGGCCCGCCGCGGTCCGGCGGCTGCGGCCGCCGGGCGCGACGGGTCGGCCCCGCCCGGGGGAGGGGACCGGCAGCCGCTGCCCGAACGCACCAGGTTCTGGACCGCGTTCGGTCTCTCGCTGCCCCTCCAGCTGGCGTACGCCCTGCCCTCGGTCTTCGTCGGCACGTACGTCATCGTCGGTCTCGGCCTGCCCGGCTACTGGGCCGGCATCGTCTTCACCGTCAACGCCCTGGGGATCGTCCTGTTCGAGGTCCCGCTCAACGTCCGGATGGCACGCGTCGGCGACCTGCCGACGCTGCTCACCGGATACACGCTGGCCGGCGCGGGGTTCCTGCTCATGGCCCTGGCCGACACCGGCCCGGGGCTGGTGCTCGCCACCCTCGTGTGGACCGCCGGGGAAATCGTGGTCTTCCCGGGACTGCTCGACTACGTCAGCCGTCTCTCCGGTCCCGCGGCCGACCACAACATGAGCCTGTTCTCCGGCGGCGTCAACCTCGCCTTCATCACGGCCCCGCAACTCGCCCTGCACCTCTCCGCCCCCGGCCACCCCGGCACCCCGTGGGCCGTGGCCGGAGCAGCGGTCTGCGCGGCCTGCCTGCTGCTGCTCGCCGCCCGCAACCACCCGTACACCTGGCACAAGGAGGAACCGTGCACAAGCGCGATCTGACCCCCTTCATCGGCGTCGAATACACCGGGCTCACCCACGCCGAACTGAGCCGCCCGGAGGTCTTCGACGACCTCCGCGACTCCCTGCACCGGCGCGACCTGGTCGTCGTCCGCGGCATCGGCCTCACCCCCGAGCAGCAGATCGGCCTGGCCGCCCGCCTGGGCCGTCCCGTCCCCTTCCTGCTGGCCGACTGGCGCCACCCCGAGTTCGCCGAGATCCTCGTCTCGTCCAACGAGCGCAGGGCCGGCCGGCCGGTCGGGATCGAGCGGGTCGGCCACTTCTGGCACCAGGACTCCTCGTTCGACGCCGACCCCTGCGCCTACACCGTGCTGCACGGCGTCAACGTGCCGCAGGACTGCGGCCACACCGTCTTCGCGAGCGCCGCCGACGTGTACGACCGGCTGCCCCGGGGATGGCAGACGCTCCTCGAGGGCCACACCGCAGTACACGGCCTCACCAAACAGCAGCGCATCGCCCCCGAGCACGTGGGCCTGTCCATCGCCGAGGTGCGCGCCCTGGTCGCCCTCCAGTACCCGGCCGTGGAACACCCCGTCGTCCGCCGCGACCCGCACACGGGCCGCCGCTTCCTGTACGCGGCCCGTGCCTACACGGACCGGGTCGTAGGGCTCGACGCCAACCAGAACGAGGAGTTCTTCGACCTCGTCGACACCCTCCTGGCCGATCCCGGCCACACCTACACCCACCACTGGACCCCGCACGACCTGCTGCTGTGGAAGACCGCGACGACGTACCACGTCGCCACCGACCTGCCGCCCGGCGTCTCCCGGACCGTCCACCGGGTCAGCGTCGCCGCCGCATGACATGACCGGACCACACCCGAGAAAGGGGCTCGCGATGCCCGCGCCCTCCACCGGCCACCGCACGCCCGTCGGCGTGATCGTCGACGGATACTCGGTCGGCAAGTACCTGCCCGCCGCCTTCCGGCGACTGGGCGCCGACGTCGTCCACCTCCAGAGCACCCCCGCGTTCCTGGACTCCGTACCGCCGCCCGACCTGCGCCCGTACCGGGCGAATGTGGTCCAGGACCCGGCCGACCCCGGCCGCACCGCCCGGGAACTGGCCGACTACGGGCTGTGCGGCGTGCTGCCCGGCCAGGAGACCGGCGTCCCGCCGGCCGACCGGATGGCCGAACTCCTCGGCCTGCCCGGCAACCCCTCCGCCACCTCCGCCCTGCGCCGCGACAAGTACCGCATGATCGAGGCCCTGCGCGCCGCCGGCATCCGCTGCGCCGACCAGCTCAAGTCGTCCGACCCCGACGAGGTGCTCGCCTGGGCGCAGACCACCGGGTACCCGGTGGTCGTCAAACCGCTCAGCTCGGCCTCCACCGACAAGGTCTCCGTCTGCCGAGGCCCGGACGAGGCCCGCGCCGCGGTCGCCGAAGTCCTCGGCAGCCACGACATCTTCGGCCGCCACAACACCGAAGTCCTCGTCCAGTCCTTCCTCGACGGCACCGAATACATCGTGGACGTCGTCAGGGGCCCGGGCGGCGGACGGCATGTCTGTGGTGTCTGGCGGTACGAGAAGACCCTCATCGGGTCCCGGCCGGTCTACGACAAGGACGTCCTGCTCGACCCCGGCGCGCCGCCCGTCGCGCCCCTCGTCGCCTATCTGGACACCGTTCTCGACGCCCTGGACATCCGGTTCGGCGCGGCCCACGCGGAGATCATGCTGACCGCCGCCGGGCCCGTCCTGGTGGAGGTCGGCGCCAGGCTCGACGGCCTCATGGACCCGGGCCACCACGACTCCTGTCTCGACGGCAACCAGGCCGATCTGCTCGCGCTGGCCTGCGTACGGCCCGAAGAGTACGCGCGGAGGTACCCCGGCGACACCATGTACCGCAAACACCGCGAGGGGATGGTCATGCACGTGCAGACCACCCGCAGCGGTGTGGTCGAGGCCGTGGACGAGGAGGCCCTGGCGCGGATCACCGCCCTGGACACCGTGCACCTGGCCGTACCCCGGCTGGCCCCCGGCGACCGGATGCGGCCCACCACCGACCTGCTGTCCAGCCCGCTGCGCGTCTTCCTGACCGGCGACACCCAGGATCAACTCATCGCCGACCACCACCGGATCCGGCGGCTGGCCGACGACGTCTTCCGCCTTGCCCCGCAGTGACGCCCACTGCGCTGTGACGCCACTTCGCTGTGACCCACCGCCCGCCCGCCGACCCTGAGGAGCCCCATGGGCGTTCCTGTCCGCGCCGACCTGGCCGCCATCCCCGACTACAACATCCCCGGGACGGCACCCGACGCCGTCCTGCTCAACTCCAACGAAGTGCCGCTGCCGCCCCCGCCCTCGGTCGTCGAGGCGATCGCCCGGGCCGCCGTCGAAGGCCACCGCTACCCCGAGTGGTTCTCCGACACCCTGGTGAGCCGGCTGGCGGCGGACCTCGCCGTCCCCGAGCCGTGGATCGCAGTCGGCTGCGGGTCGGTCAGCCTCTGCCGCGACCTGATCCAGGCCGTCTGCGGCCCGGAGGACGAAGTCCTGTGCGCCTGGCGCTCCTTCGAGGCCTACCCGGTCTTCGCCCGGGCCACCGGGGTCCGCGTCCGTACCGTCCCCCTCGACGCGGAACACCGCCACGACCTCGCGGCGATGCTCGACGCGATCACCCCGGCCACCCGGGTCGTCTTCGTCTGCAACCCCAACAACCCCACCGGGACGGCGGTACGCACCCGCGAACTGCACGACTTCCTGGACCGGATGCCCGACCGGGTCCTGGTCGTACTCGACGAGGCCTACCGGGAGTTCGTCACCGACCCGGGCGTGCCGGACGGCATCGCGCTGTCCCGTACGCGGCAGAACGTGGCGGTGCTGCGCACTTTCTCCAAGGCCTACGGGCTGGCCGGAGTCCGAATCGGGTACTGCGTGGCACCGCCCGCCGTGGTGTCCGCGCTGCACAAGGTGTCCGTCCCCTTCGCGGTCAGCCGCCTCGCCCAGGCCGCGGCCCTCGCCGTACTCGACCACCCCGACGAAGTACGGGCCCGGTGCGCGGAGGTGGTCCGGGAACGGGACCGGCTGCACACCCGCCTCCTCGAATCCGGATACCCGGTGCCGCCGTCCCAGGCCAACTTCCTCTGGCTCCCCCTGGGCGAACGTGCCACGGAATTCGCCGATTTCTGCGCCCGCCACGGCGTTCTGGTCCGGGCCTTCCCGGGGGACGGCATCCGTGTCACCGTCGGCCTGCCGGAGGAGAACGACGCGTTCCTCTGCGCGGCCGCCCAGTGCAGCGACGCGAGCGCCCTGCCGGCTTGATCCGGACCGGCACCGGCGGCGAAGGGCTCACCGCCGCCAGGCCGTGGCGGAAGCCGGCGTGCGCACCGTAGCCGGTGTCCGCGACCGGGAAGACCTCCTCGGCGCGGCCGAGTTCGCCCGGGTCGATCCGGCGCTCGACCACCTCGACGCCGAGGCCGGCGGCGAGTGCGATGACCGTCTGCCGGGTGATGCCGTCGAGGAAGCGGCCTCGGTATACCCGCCTCTGGCCGCGCCTCTGCCCGCCTCTGCCCGCCTCTGCACGGCTTCGCCGGCAGTGGCGTCCGGGCCAGTGTCCCGGCCATTGGCCACGCGGGGGAGGGGCGGGCCGTGGGGTGGCCGGCGGGCATGACGGACACCGTGCGGTCCCTGTCGGCGGCTTGGGCCACCGAGGCGGACATCCGGGCCGGGCAGTCCTCCGGCGCGTGGCGCGAGCGGGAGCGCCGTGCGCACGTCATCCGCCTGCCGAACCGTCACCCCCCGGTCCTGGACTCCTGGACGGCTGTTCTCCCCACCTCCTGCAACCAGTGATCGTCGCTCTCTGGTGACAGGACGTTCCGACGTGTAGCGTCAGCGTCAGCTGTCGTGGTTCGCAGTCCCTGCCCGCGCCCTGGCGTGGGCATTCTGCTGTGCAGTGCCGGACCAGGGCGATCACCTCCCGGGGCCGCGCGGTGCGGCCCCGACATCGACTGAGAGGCATGAACATGGCCAGCGGAACCGTGAAGTGGTTCAACTCCGAAAAGGGCTTCGGCTTCATCCAGCAGGACGGCGGCGGCCCGGACGTCTTCGCGCACTACTCCAACATCAACTCCTCCGGATACCGTGAGCTTCTGGAAGGCCAGGCCGTGACCTTCGACGTCACGCAGGGCCAGAAGGGCCCGCAGGCGGAGAACATCACGGTCGCCTGACCCACGACCGGTTCGCGAGGCTCCCGGAGCAGGGCTCCGGGAGCCTCGCGCATCCCATCCGCCCACAGGCACGCGCGGGACGTCGCCGTGACCGCGGCGGTACCCGCTCATCGAAGCGCCGGTCGAGAGGCCGCAGCTCGGCCACGTCACCGCACACCGTGCCGCGCCGTACAGGTGCCGGGCGGCTTCCCCCGGCCGCCGACCGGCTGGTGCCGCGGCTGTGCCGGCACCTCTTCCGCGTCGACTTCCCGGTGCAGCGGCCCCGGATGAGCGCGGCAGCCCTGCTGGCCGCTCCGGCTCATCCGGAAACCTTCCCGGTCGCAGCACCTAAAGGTCGATCGAGCGGTACTCGTCCAGCACGGCGAAGCCGGTGCGGTCGTACAGGCTCATCGCGACCTCGTTGCCGCCGAAGACGTTGAACATCATCGCCTCGTCGCCGCCCTGCCTGGTGGCCCACTCGCCGACGGCCATCGCGGCCCGGCCGTAGCCCCTGCCGCGGTGCTCCTCGTACACCTCCAGCGAGAAGCCGAAGGTCACGCCCGGCAGGAAGCCGTGGTTCACCCAGCCGGTGCCGACCACCCGGCCGTCGGCCTCCAGGGCATAGAAGGCGTGACCCGGGGTCAGGTATCCCTGCGGGAGGTGGCGGGCGAAGTCCTCGTCGGACTTCGCCTTGGCCTCCGCCGGGGTCAGCGCCCCGGCCCGGACGATGTCCGCGATGTAGGCGGCCTCCTCACCGGCATACCAGCCCGGATACTCCTCCTCGGTGAGCCTGCGTACCGTCAGACCCGGTGGCAGCTCAGGCCTCTCGGACACGGCACGCATCCGGTTCTGTCTCCGTACGGGATAGTCGGCGAAGGCTCCCGCTCCGCCGGTGAGCCGGACCTCCGCGCGCTGCGCGCCGTGCTCGGCACACCACCGCTCGGCCCACTCGCGCCCCCGCGGCACCGTCAGGTCGTGTATCCGGCCCACGGTCGCCCCGTTCTCCTCCGTCACCCCGACCGCGATCCACCCGGTGCCGTCCGTGGCCACCGTCCAGTCGTCGATTCCCTTCAACGCCCGTTCCAGCAGGGCCCGGGCCAGCGGCTCCGAGCACCCCGCCGCCCGGTACCCGGCCAGCACCCGCTCCTCGAACCCGCCTCGCCACTCGCCCCGGCCGGCCACGATCTCCATCTCGGTCATCCGCCCACCCTAGGCAGCGGTACCGACAGCGCGTGCCGGATATCCACCCCTCAACCACGGCGACGAAGAACATCGGCTCTCGGAACGTGTCGTCGTGCCCGTCACAGGTCACGACGTGGAACCGTTTCCGCATGACCGAAGGCTCGGCACCTCACATCTCCCCGGCGCGGATCACCGTACTGGGCGTTCAACCCGGCAACCCGCCCTTTCGTATCGTCGAGGTCGACGGAGAGTTCGTCGGCAGGGCGATGTCGATGACGGATGTGCTGCTGGTCGCCGCGGAGGCGGGGATCCCGATCCACGACCTCGACGACCTGGACGTGGTTCGGTGGGTCGGCGGCGGCAAATTCACCTGGACTCCGCACTAGCCAGTGCCGCATCGGGCAACACACCGGGCCGTCCACGGGAACCTGCTGCCGGGCCTGTCGCCCGGTGTGCTCCTGCCCCGCCTGCCGCCCCGGAGCCGGGCGGACGTGACGGGAAGCGGAGCCTTGTGACTCGTGAGTACTGCACACCCCACCGGTGACAGCGGTGACTGTCGGCGCGCCTGCCAGGCGTGACACCGTCGGGCCTGCCGCCGACCGAGGGAGCAGGTGTGAACAAGGGGTACGCCGCCTTCTGCGACGCCGACCGCTGGTTCTACGACGCTCCGTACCGGCGGGTCGGCGAGAGCTGTCCGGCCGCCGACGCCCCCGCCGCGCCGGGGTGGCGCTCGCACCGGAGCGGCGACTGGCTCGCACCGCGTCCCGTCGGCGCCGAACTGCCCGCTCAGGGCTGGAAGATCCACGTCTCGGCCAGGCTCGACAACGCCGAATCGCTGCTGACGACGGTGTACGAGTACCGCACCGCCCGGCGCATCGCCTTCAAGTTCATACCGAGCCGGTACCTGCTGCACCTGCGCAACGCCAAGTACGCCGACCGTGCGGCGAGCGGGAAGTTCATCACCGTGTACCCGGCCGACGAGGAGCAGTGCCGCCGGATCGCGGAGGACCTCGACGCCTCGCCGGCGGGGGCGGCCGGCCCGTACATCCTCAGCGATCTGCGCTGGGGCGCCGGACCGGTCCACCTGCGGTACGGCAGCTTCACCCTGCGGCACTGCCACGACGAGCACGGCGAACTGGTCCCGGCGATCGAGGCCCCCGACGGGCGGCTCGTACCGGACCGGCGCGGACCGGTCCCCAGCCGCGCGAGTGGCTCGAACTGCCCGCCTTCCTCAAGTCGCACCGCGCAGCGCGCTCCGCGGTCACCCTGACCGGCATCGCCTTCACGGTGGAGCGGGCGCTGCACTTCTCCAACGGCGGCGGCGTCTACCTCGGCAAGGACAGCCGCACCGGCGAGCCCGTGGTCCTCAAGGAGGCCCGGCCGTACGCCGGCCTCGCTGCCGACGGCGCCGACGCGGCTCCGAGGGGCGTGCGGGGGCGTACGGGCAACTTGGGCGAGATGCCCACGGTTTCCGCCGGCCGTCTCGCCCCGGCACGCGTCCGCCTCCGTGCCCGGACGGGTACGGAGGCGGACGGGGTGGCTTACGGCGGCCCGGGTGGAGCGGTCAGAACGCGAAGAGGGCGTTCCCGTTGAGGGTCGCGGACATGGCGCACGCATTGGGGAAGGTGTGCTTCCAGGAGATGCGGCTGCCCCGCCAGACGCCGTCCGCGGTGACGGTGACGGGGGCGTAGTGCATCGGGCAGACGCGGTTCGGGTCCGGGGCTGCGAGGAGGGTGTCAAGGGCGCCGGCGGTGGCGGTGAGGGCCGCACAGGCAGCCCGGGGGTCGGGGTGCGTGCCCTGGGCGGTCGGTGCGCAGCTGAGGGCGGACGCTCGTACGACGGTGGCCCCGTCCTCTCCCTGGGCGACAGCGAGGACCACGGCGGACGGGGCGTACAGGCTCGAGGGCTGTGCCTGCGCGATGCCGGTGGCGCCGGTCAGAGAGAGGAAGGCAGCGGCAGAGACAGCAGCGATGCGGTGACGCACGACAGAACTCGCTTTCAATTCGAAGGAGAGGTGCAGCATTTGGCTGCGCTATATCGACTGGGCGCTGCTGAGTCTCTCTGGTGCGAAGGGTGCGCGCACATCGATGACCGATTTACGGACACATCATTCGAATGTCGGCGACCGAATGGTCGTTCGGGCAGCTCATGCGGGGTGTGCGCCCCTCGCGACCATGCGCGGACCGAGGGTGAAGCGGGGCGTGACGTGCCGTTCGCAGGCCGTTGACCTGCTGTCAGCCGCGGGCGGTTCATCGAACGGCCATCCAGGCTGACCGGATAGTGCCGTTCCGCATTCGCCGGACGCACCCGGTCCCGGCCGACGAACTCTCCGCTCGTCGCCGTGAACCTCACCGCGTCCGGGTCGCGCAGGGGCCGCAGCCCCTCGCGCGGAACGGACGCGGTGAAGAGCGTCACCTGGGACCGGGCCCCACCGCGGTGTCGCGCTCGACCGTCAGCCGACCTTCCAGACGACCTCGGGCGCGGTACCGGTCTCGTGGCTCGGGGAGCGGTCGTCGCGGTCGCCCTGGAAGCCGACGAACACGGGCTGCACGTTTTCCGGCACCAGGTAGATCTCGCAGGTGGTGACGGACTTGCCGTCGGCCAGGCGCATGTCGCCGTCGGAAGCCTCCTGGCAGGGCTCGAACTTGGTCCCCCAGGAAGGGGCGGAGAAGTACGCGCTCTGCCGGTCGGTGCCGTGCAGCAGCAGCTTGTGGTTGAAGCTGCCGAGGTCCGCCGCACCGCCCTTGTGCGCGTACGTGGTGGTGACGTAGTAGGGCGTCTTGCCCTCCAGCAGCCCGACGCCGAGCTTTTCCACCGCGGCCTTGTCTCCCTTGACGACGGAGACCGGGGTGACGCTCAGCTGGGTCTTCGCGTTGTCCGGGAAGTGCGTCTCGGACACGTCCGCCGGCGTCTTCAGCGCGAGCGGTTCGGTGAACGTCCCCTTCTGCGTGGCGGCCGGTCCGTTGTTTTCCGGCCCGCAGGCGGTGAGCGCCAGGGCCGCCAGCGCGATCGGCGCGGCAGTGCGGAGCAGGCGGTTGGTCGTCACGATGTGAATCCCCCGAGTTTTGGATGTCCGGCAGCCGGCAGCGCCCCTGCGCCAACCGGCTCGCCGACCCTACCCCGCCGGATGATCACGGTTCGCCACGCCTGTGTGACGGTCCCGTCGCAGCAGCAGGCAGGCCTGGCCGATCACCGCGGGAGCTCGTGGGAGCTCGCGGGAGCTCGTGGGACCTGCCGCGGTGGGCGCGGTCTTGCGGCCCGGCGGCGGCCGCGCGGAGGAGGTGACGATCGCCGGTGTCACCATCTACGTTCGCGGACTTCCGGAGGCCGGGGGCTAAGGTCGGCGGGTGAGTCAAACCGAAGGGCGCTCCGGGGGAGCGGGACCATTCACAACCCGGCGGGCCTGGCGCCCCGCGGAGGGCGGCACCGCCGTCTGGGAGTCCCGTCCGGCGCGCAAGCGCGGCCTGCTCACCGTGCGTGCTGCGGGCGAGATCGAGCCGCGTGCCCAAACCGTTGACAGCGTGTCGGCCGGCCGCCTGCGCAGGCTCAACGCGGTCGCCGCGCTTGCGTTCACCGTCGGCGGAGCCCTCTTCGCCCTCGGGGCCTGGGTCGCCCAGTTCGGCTCGAGCGGCGCAACAGGCGCCCGGATCTACTTTGCCGGCGGCCTGTTCTTCAACACCGGCGGCTACGCCTCACTGCTCCAGGCGATCAACGCCCCTCGCCCGGAGGCCGACGCGGCCTCGCTGGCCGCACGGCCCTGGGCATGGTGGAGCTACGAGCCCTACCGGATCGACTGGCTGAGTACCTTCGTGCTGTTCGTGGGCACCCTTGTGTTCGGCATCAACCTGCTGAGTTCCCTGCTGCAGGGGCTCTCGCTGCAGCAGGTGAACAGGCTGATCTGGGCGCCCGACATGGTCGGGTGCATCCTGTTCCTGGTCTCGGGACACCTCGCGCTGGTCGAGGTCTGCCATGGCCGGCCAGGCGTCCGCGCCCGCGACCTCAGCTGGTGGATCGTCGCGATCAATCAGCTCGGCTCCGTACTCTTCCTCATCTCGGCGCTGGCGGCCTTCACCCGTCCCGCGACCGGAAGTCCCGTGAACGAGGACATCGCCAACTGGGGCACTCTGACGGGGGCGCTCTGCTTCTCGGCCGGGGGAGTCCTCCAGTTCTTCGAGCGCCCCTGAGCGTGTTGTGCCGGACAGGAGCCCGGAGCCCGGCATCCACAGCGCGGGCCGTGACCCTCCCGGTCAGCCGGGGGTCATCGGCATTGCACTCGGCGCCGTGCTGACGGCCATGCTCGCGCAAGGTTCGTGGCAGTGGTTCGCCGGATACATCGGGGTGACGCTTCTTGCGGTGCTCTTCTCCCTCTACCGACCGCCGACGTGGACGCCCTGCGTCCGGTTCGCGTCCGTGGGGAGTCTCGCGTCGTATTCGCTGGTCGTCGGCCTGTGTGTGGCGGTCACAGTGGCCCCCATGCTGCAACCCTGGGCGTGGCTGTTTCCGATGCCGGGCACCCGTGGGGCGGCCGCGGCCGGCCCCGCACCTGCTCGTGGGGCTGAGGACGCACAGCGCCTGGCCGAGGCAAGCGCGGGCGTGGCGGACGCGTGCATGCAGGACCGGGAGCCGGCGTCCGGGGGCCGCGGCCCTGGACCACGGGGCCCGGGGCCGCGGGCCCGGGGCGGGCGGTCAGGAGACGAGGGGCGCGGCCTCCTCTTCGGTCAGCTTGATCGTGCACAGGCCGCCGCGTTCGGTCTTCACGTCCGTCACCTTGAGCTGGGTGCCCGGCGCGAGGATGTATTCCTCCTCGCCGGTGAAGGCGGAGAAGCTCCGGATCCCCACCGCCCGGGCGGGCGTCACCTCGAAGAGCGTCCGCTTGCCGCGGCTCCCCAGGAAGGACCGGGCCACGCTCAGCTCGGAGGTGCACGAGGACACGCCCCACCAGGTCACCGTCCGCCCGACCGGGTACTGCGCCCGCAGGTCCAGCGACACACCGCGCCAGAGCGGCTGGGTACGGGCCGGCAGCCCCGAGACCGCCGAGAACAGCAGCCGCAGGTACGGGAGGTAGGGCACGACCTTGGTTCGGTCCGGGGAGCGGAGGACGGCGTTGATCTCGCGGTAGAAGGCGGATTCGCAGGTGTAGAGGTAGAGCGCGGCGATGGCGTCGGCGGACACGTGGCCGGCCGTCTCGTCCGCCCGCCGCTTGCCGAACTCGTGGGACCGGTCGATGTGCCGGCCCAGCCCGAGCAGCACGTCGGCGACCGGGGCGAGGGCATCCTGGAAGTCCATCAGCGGGGTGTCGAACACACCGGTGATCGCCGGGAGGACGAGCCCCTCGTCCTTGACGCTGGTGAGCCGCTCCAGGTACAGCTGGTGCAGTTCCATCGTCGACGCGATGAAGGCCCCCATGCGCGCCGTGACGTCCTCGTCCGCACCGCCGGCCCCTGCCGCCCCGTCGTTCCACCCCTTGCTGGGCAGCCAGTCGATCCCCTCGGCGCCGAGCGACGCGAGGGCCGCGTTCACCATGGCGAAGTGGTCGCCCTCGCAGAAGATGTCGCCCTGGGCCGCGGGGTTGGCGTGATCGATGTGCCGGACCTCGACGTCCGGGTACTTCTCCTGGAGCCGCAGGACGACCTTCTTCAGGTTGCGGGCGTGGGCGCCCCACCAGGCGAACACGACGCCGCGGTCCTCCTCGTCGGCGTCCTGCTTGGCCTTGAGGATCTCCTCCACGATCCGTTCGGCGACGGGCCGCCAGAACGTGGTGTGCTGGTCGGCCCCCATCGCCCCGTCGCCGCTGGCCGTGAGCGAGGCGTTCAGCAGCAGCACGCCCTGCGTGAGCATCGCCTGGAACCACTCCGGCGGCTGGACCGTGTCCCGCTCCTTCAACAGGGCGCGGACGTCGGCGATGGGCGTCTTCTTGGCGATGCCGTATTTCCACATCGCGGCCGCCTTGATGATGCAGCGGATGCTGACGACCCTGCCGAACTGGCTGTCCTTCCAGTCGTTGAAGGTGTTGTCGAACATGGCTATCCCGGTGGCGCTCTCCGGCCGCGGGTACGGGTTCTGGCCGAAGGCGACGACCTTCCACTTGTGCGGCGGGTTGGGCTTGAGCGCCTGGAAGGTCAGCTCACGGATCGGGACGACCTCCGGGCTGCGGCCCTGGCCGATGAACCGGGCGGCATCCGGCTGCGCTTCGATGACGGGCTTCAGGAGCGGAAGCCAGGGTTCACCGCCACCCTTGAAGAGTTCGGTGAGGCCCAGCGGGTCGTTCGCGTCGGGCTGGGCCGGGGTGGTGGTGGCGTCGTCGCTCATGGGGGAAGGGCTCCCGGTTGTCGTACCTGAGGGATGGAGGTGGCCGGCGGGCTGACCGGCGCTCTGGACGGGATCAGGGGCGAAAGGAATGCCCTTTCGGCGGCACGATGCGCACCCGCTCCGCGACCGGCGCGTTCTCGATGCCGTCGAGCTGCTCGGTGATCGTGGCGCGCAGCTGGTCGTCGTCCTCGAACCAGTGGTCGTGGAAGAGCGTGAAGCCGGTCCACATCAGGTTGGCGCAGACCCGGGCCGGCACCCGGCCGGTCTGCGCGCCCATCCCGACCAGCGCCACCGAGCGGATGCTGCCCGGCACCTGACGATTCTGCCGGTGGACGGCCTGGAACGCGGCGGCGCACGCCAGGGCCACGTTCAGCGTGTCCCTCACGTTCTGCGAGGACTGCACCATGGTCGGCGTCGATATCAGGTAGCGCGGGACGGTGGCACCAGACGGGACGCAGACGGCGCTGCCCACCGGGAGGGTCCCGGCGAACCGGTCGCGGATCGCCCGCTGCACGCGCAGCTGGATGCCGGCTCCGAGGTGCCGCTTGATGACTGCGTCGACCCCGCCGTCCATCCGGCCCCGGGAGTTGGTCGGAGTGACCCAGGCGTCGACATCCTCGTCGAGGATCGAACCCCTGCGGATCTCGATCCCGGGGGTGTCCGCGAATGCCGCCCGCCACGCCTCCACCACACGCTCGTTGACGTCGGTCAGTACCACCCTGAGCGCGGGCTGCACATGGTTCTCGGTCATCGTCCACTCCTGTCGGGAAACGGTCCTTCCAACACCTCCGACGCTATCGGCCACCACTGACAACGCCGTCGTGGGGAGGGGACGATGACATGCCGTCACAGCGTCGTCGCAGAGCCGTCACAGCGCCTGCCGGGCGCCGGCCGCCAGTGGCGTGCCGGCGCGGCCTCGCCCGGATCGGCTCGGCGCCCCTCCGGAGCCGTGGCGGCAGCCACGCACGATGCCTTCCGCGGAGACGGCGAAGGCGTCCGCGACGTTGCGTTGCTGCGGGGCACGGCCGCCCCGTCGCCACCCCGCAGTCGGCGTCGGCCCCGACGCAGCGCCACCCGGCCGGCATCCGAACGGGAAAGCGTGCAGTCGCCGTACGATCAGGGTCCGGCCGACTCCAGGCGGACGCGGAACAGTGTTCCCCCGCCCGGTGACGTCTCCAGTTCCAGCCCGCCCCCATGGGCCTGGACGAGCGCGGAGGCGATGGCCAGGCCGAGGCCCGCCCCGCCGCCCGCCTGCCGGCTGCGCGAGGCGTCCACCCGGTAGAACCTCTCGAAGACCCGGGCCGCCTGCTCGGGCGTGAGACCCGGCCCGGAGTCGGCGACCTCGATCACTTCGTGCCCGCCCGCACTGCCCACTCCGATGCGCACCGGGGTCCCCGCGGGGGTGTGGGTGACGGCGTTGCCGACCAGGTTGGCGACGACTTGGCGCAGTCGAGCCTCGTCGCCGTTCACCGGTGCGGGGCCGGGCAGGCCGACGCCGCCCGGACCGGTCAGCGTCACCTCGCGCGCGGGGTCCAGCGCCTGGGTGTCGTGCAGGGCGTCGACCGCGAGGGTGCGCAGGTCCATCGGGGCGAGCTCCAGCGGACGCTGCTCGTCCATGCGGACCAGGGTCAGCAGGTCCTCGACCAGACCGCTGAGCCGCACCGCCTCGCTCTCGATACGGGCCATGGACCGTTTCACGTCTGCCTCGTCGGCGAGGGCGCCCATCCGGTACAGCTCGGCGAAGCCCCGGATTCCGGCCAGTGGTGTGCGCAGTTCGTGACTGGCATCGGCGACGAAGCGCCGCATCTGGTCCTCGGATTCGGCGCGGACCGCGAACGCCGATTCGATCTGCGCGAGCATTCCGTTGAGGGCGCTGGTGAGCCGGCCGGTCTCGGTACGGGGCGAGGCGTCCGGCATGCGGTGCGAGAGGGGGCGCCCGGCGGAGATCTCCGCCGCGGTCTCCTCGATCCGCCGCAGCGGTCGCAGTCCGGCCCGTACCGCGAACCAGCCGGCTGCGGCGAGCAGCAGCGACACCATGACGCCGATGAGTTCGAAGGCGGTGGCCAGGTGGTCGAGGGTCGAGGACACATCGTCCAGTGGGGCCGCGACCACGACTCCGGTGGGCAGTGCCGGGTCGTCGCTGCCCACCGGCACGACCAGCACCCACCAGGTGCCGCCACCGTGGTCGCTCGGGACCTCGAACGGCCGCCCGAGCCTGGCCCGCAGCTGCGCCCCGTCCATCGCCGGCCACAGCGGGCCGGGATCCCCGGCGGCGACGGGCTGCCGGAACTGGTCGGAGACCGAGCCGTCGGCGTCGGCGAATGCCACCACGTACTGGCTCGGCAGCCACGGCCGCCCGCCGCCCGCCCGGCCCAGGTGCGGCTGCGGGGTGCCTTCGGCCCGGACCCGGTACGCCACCGAGTCCCCGTACCGCTCGAGCTGCTGGTTCACCCGCCCCACCAGCTGAGCGCGCACCGAGCCGAGTACGACGGTGTCGCTGACCGTCAGCCCGAGCGCGACCAGGGCCATCGAGAGCAGCACGAGCCGCGAGCGCAGGGACAGGCCCGCGATCAGGTGCGCCAGCCGCCTCGTCCGCCCCCGCCCACCGGGAAGACGCCCTGCCATGTCAGGTCTGCGGGCGGCGCAGGACGTACCCGATGCCGCGGACGGTGTGGATGAGCTTGGCGGCGCCGTCCGCGCCCGAGTCCACCTTGCGGCGCACGTAGGAGATGTACGACTCGACGATGCTGAGGTCGCCGCCGAAGTCGTACGCCCATACGTGCTCGAGGATCTGCATCTTGGAGACGACGCGATCGGCATGGGTCATCAGGTACGCGAGCAGTTTGAACTCGGTGGGCGACAGGGAGACGGGCCGTCCGCCGCGCAGCACCTGGTGGCCCACCGGGTCCAGTTCGAGGTCGCCCGCGATCAGCCTGCCCTCGCCCGCCGGGCCGCCGGTGCGACGCAGGATCGCGCGGATCCGGGCGATCAGCTCCTCCAGGCTGAACGGCTTGGTGACGTAGTCGTCGCCGCCGGCCGTGAGTCCGCTGATCTTGTCGTCGACTCCGTCCTTCGCGGTGAGGAAGAGCACCGGCAGATGGTCGGCCCCGGAGCCGCTGCCGGCCACCTCGCGCAGACGCCGTACCACGGCGAATCCGCTGATATCGGGCAGCATCACGTCGAGCACCACCAGGTCGGGCCGCTCCTTGGCGACGGCCGCCAGCGCGTCGGTACCGTTCGCCGCCGAGGTGACCTTGAAGCCGACGAACCGCAGTGAGGCGGACAGCAGCTCCCTGATGTTCGGCTCGTCGTCGACGACGAGCAGGCTCGCCTCGGGCGTCGCCGTGTCCATGGGTCCTCCCTTGTCGAGCTCAGCCCCGGCCGCCGCCGAACCCGCCGCCGCCGGACCCGCCGCCGCCCTGGGCGACGGTCGTCGCGGCGACGTCGCCGGAGGGGCTCTGACTGCCGCGTACGGTCACGGTCTGACCCGGCTGGAGGTCGGACACCTTGCCGCTCTTGGCCTCGGTGACCTGAGTGCTGTTGTCGGTGGTGACTTTGACGACATCGCCCTGGGCATCGGTGACGTAGAGGGTGGTGCCGTCGACGAGCTTCACCGTACCGGTGGTCACGCCGGCTCCGGCGCCCGGGCTGCCCGTCGCGCCCCCGGAGCCCTGCCGGGGCCCGCCCTGTCCGGTACCGGTGCGCCCCTGCCCGGTGGCTCCCTGCCCCTGGCCGGACCAGGTACCGCCCTGGCCGGAGCCCGTACGCCCCTGACCGCCCGCCCCGGCGGCGAAGTTCCGGCCTCCGGACCCGGCCCCGGATGCACCCTGAAGGTGGCCCTTCTCGACCAGGGCGCCCCCGGTGAACGCGAGCCCGGCCACCACCCCGCCCGAGAGCAGCAGGGTCAGCCAGGGCAGCCGCGCCCGGGGCGGAGCGGAGAGTTCCGCCGAGATGTCCCGCGTGTCGGGGGGCCGGGAGAGGATCTCCGCGGGATCCGCACCGGAGTCCGCCGCGGATCCCGCGGAGGCGGACCCCGGAGCGTGGTCCGCGACGGGGTGTTCCACGATCAGTTCCTCCGGGAAGCGGTCCTCCCCGGCGGAGCCCTCCCCGGCGGCCGATGCCGTGAACACCTCGGCGAACGGCGTGAACCGGTCGTTGCCCGCCTCGGGCTGCTTCTCCAGTTCGGTGCGGCGTCGTGCCATGTCAGCTTCTCCCTGTTCCTGCGTCTGCCGGTTCACTCGTGCCGCAGTGCTTCGATGGGCCGCAGGCTCGCAGCCCGGTTGGCCGGGTACCCGCCGAAGAACAGCCCGATCACCACGGCAATGGCGAAGGCGCCGACGACCGACTCCGGTATGACGACCGGCTTGATGCCGACGATGGTGAAGTGCGAGCCGATCAGCCCGGCCGCGACGCCGAGCCCGCCGCCGATCAGCGACAGCAGGGTCGACTCGGCGAGGAACTGGCCGAGAATGACGCCCCGGGGCGCCCCGATCGCCTTGCGGATGCCGATCTCACGGGTCCGCTCGGTCACCGTGACCAGCATGATGTTGGTGATCCCGATCCCTCCGACCAGCAGGGAGATCGCGGCGACCGCACCCAGGAGCACGGTGAAGGTCTTGTTCGTCGACGCCTGGGTGGTCAGCAGGGACTCCTGGCTGGCCACCCGGAAGTCCAGGGCGGTCGGGTCCTTGATGCCGTGCCGCGCCATCAGGACGGTGGTGATCTCGCTCTGCGCCCCGGCCGTCGCGTCCGCGGACTTGGCTTCGACGAGGATCTGGCTGACCGAGCCGAAGCCGGTGAAGGCGTTCTGCACGGTGGGCAACGGCGCGATCACCACGTCGTCCGGGTCCTGGAAGCCGGTGCCGCCCTTGGTGGAGAGCACCCCGACCACCGTGAACGGCGTGCCGCCGAGGACCATCGTCTTGCCGACCGGGTCGGCCGTGCCGAACAGGTCGGCGGCGGTCGTCGAGCCGATGACGGCGACCTTCCGGGACGCCAGTACGTCGTCAGCGCCGAAGTAGTCGCCCTTGGCCACCTTGCTGTTGGAGGCCTTGAAGTACGCCGGGTAGGTGCCGACGACCTGGCCGACCGTGTGCGAGGTCCCGTCGTGGAGCGCGGTCTGCGAGGTGGTGACCTCGGGCGCCACCGCCTCGATGTGCGGGGCCGCCGAGGGGTCGGCGAGGGCCCGCGCGTCCTCGACGGTCAGCGGCTTCGTCCCGTTGGACGAGCGCGAGCCGCCGAATCCGCTGCCGGAGGAGACGGTGAGGGCGTTGGTGCCGAGCTTCTCGATGGAGTCCTTGACCGCCTGCGAGGAGCCGTTGCCGACGGCGAGCAGCAGGATCACCGCCGCGACGCCGATCAGCACGCCCAGCATGGTCAGCGCGGAGCGCACCTTGTTCGCCGCGAGGCCGCCGAAGGCGAAGCGCAGCGTCTGGAACGGGCTCACCGCAGGCCCCCGGCCGCGGCGTGCTGCCCGGACATCGCGGGCGGGGGACCCTCGACGGGCGCCTGCCGGACGTCCTCGACGATCTGCCCGTCCACCAGGCGCAGGACCCGCTTGGCGTGCCGGGCCACCTCGTCCTCGTGGGTGATCAGGACGACGGTACGGCCCGACGCGTTGAGCCGGTCCACGAGGGCCAGGACCTCCTCGGTGCTGTGGCTGTCCAGATTTCCGGTCGGTTCGTCGGCGAGCAGCATCGCGGGCGCGGTGACGAGCGCGCGGGCCACGGCCACGCGCTGCTGCTGGCCGCCGGAGAGTTCGTTGGGCCGGTGGTCCAGGCGGTCGGCCAGGCCCACCAGGGTGAGTGCGGCCTCCGCGCGTCGGCGCCGCTCGGCGGCCTTCACGCCGGCGTACGCCAGCGGCAGTTCCACTTGGGCGACGGCGCTGGTGCGGGGCACCAGGTTGAACGACTGGAAGACGAAGCCGATCTTGCGGTTGCGGACCAGTGAGAGCTGGTGCTCGTCCAGGCCGCCCACATCGATCCCGTCGAGCAGGTAGCGGCCCGACGTGGGGACGTCCAGGCAGCCCAGGATGTTCATCAGGGTCGACTTCCCCGAACCCGAGCTCCCCATGACCGCGACGAAGTCACCCTGCTCCACGGTGAGTTCGACGCCGGGCTGACGGCCCGTGGCCGGATCGCGCGGCCCGCCGAGCGCGCGTACGGCGGCGTCCCCCTGCCCGTACGTCTTGAGCAGCGCGCGGACCTCGATCACGGGTGGCACCGGCTGTCGCGGCGCGTCGGCCTTCAGCGGCCCGGGCAGCGCCCGGCGCGGCCACAGCGGCGGCGTCATCCGCGGCCACCCCCGCCCCCGCCGGTACGGAAGCTGCCGCCTGCGCCTGCGCCTGTGCCTCCGCGATTGCGGGCGCCACCGGCTCCGGTGCCGCCGGGGAAGGCGCCGCCCGGGAAGCCTCCGTTGCCGGTCGAGGAGACCGTGGCCAACTGCACCTGCTCGCCCTCGGTCAGCCCGCTGACGATCTGGTCGGTGCCGTCGCCTTCGAGGCCGACGGTGACCGGCGTGCGTACGGTGGTGCCGTCCGCCTTGACGACGGTGACGGTACGGTTCGCGCCGGTCCCGGACACGGCGGCGGCCGGAACCGAGAGGGCGCCGGACGCCTCGCCGACCACGACCTGGATGGTGGCGCTGAGGCCGCTGCGCAGGTCGTCGGTGGGACTCGTGAGGGTGAGCGTGGCCGCGTACTGCACGGCGCTCCCGCCGCCCGCGTTGCCGCCGCCGGAGGACGAGCCGCTGCTGACGGGCAGCGAACTGACGGACAGGACCTGCGCGTTGAGGACCGTACCGGACTTCGCGTTGAGCGTGACCGTGGCAGCCTGGCCCGGCTTCAGCTTGAGGACGTCGGCCTCGGAGAAGTTCGCCGTCACCTGCATGCCCGACGGGTTGGTGAGTACCACGAACCCGGAGAGGGAGGACGAGGAACCGGCGCTCGAAGACGCGGAGTTGCCGCTCGAACCGCTGTTGCCGCCCCCCGAACCGCCGCTGCCGTTGCCGCTCGTGCCGGAGACCGTGTCACCGGCCTTCGCCGAGACGGAAGCGACCGTCCCGGCGGCCGGTGCCTTCAGTACGGTGCCGTCGACGGCGCGCTGCGCCGCGTCCACGGCGTTCTGCGCCTGGGTGAGCTGGGCGCGGGCCTGGGCCAACTGCGCCGGGTCCACGGTCGGCGTGGCGGCCGGCACGGAAGCGGCAGTGGAGCCGCTCCGCGACGACGAGGAGCCGGAGCTCGGCGCCGAACTCACCTGTCCGGCCTCGGCCTTGGCGACGTTGGCCTGGGCCGCGGTCAGCGCGGCCCGAGCCTGGGTGAGCGTCTCCGTCGCGGCGGTCGCGTCCACCTTCCCGAGCAGCTGTCCCTTGGCGACCTTGTCTCCCGGCTTGACGTTGACTTCGGTGAGCCGGCCGCCGGTGGTGAAGTTCACCCCCGCATCGCTCGGTGAGCTCAGTGAACCCGAGCCGGACACGGTCGCGAGGACGGTCCCCTTGGTGACCGCCACGGTCCGGGCGCCGCTGCGCGCCGGACCGTCACTGCCACTGGTCACCGCCGCGTACGCACCGCCGGCGCCCGCGAGGACCGCCACTCCGAGCACCGAGTTGATCAGGACGGCCCTGCGCCGCCGTGGGAGCACCTTCATGGAGCAGGATTCTGGCCGCCCGTACTTTGGAGGATCTGGGAGCTTCCTGGGAGTTTCCTGGGAACGTCACGCCCGGTCGAAGCGGGCGTATCGGTCAATGGGTTCCGTATTCATCGATTCTCGACGTCCCAGGGCCGCTCCGTCCCGTGCACTCTCAGGGAACTCCCAGCCGACGCCCCGGTTGCCCCCATCTCCGTGCGGTTCAGTCTCGGTCGCCGACGCGCCCACGCCGCCGGCGGCTCGACACCCCGAGGAGACAACGGACATGCCCTGGACCACGCCCCGGCCGTCCACCGCCCGCGCTGACCTCGCGTTCCGGGCGGCCCTGTCCGCCGTAGCCCTCGCGGCGTGCGGGCTGCTGCTCGCGGGCTGTTCCTCCGGTTCCGGCGCGGCGAGTGCGGCGGCCCCTGTCTCCGCCTCGGCGTCACCGGACGCCAAGTCAATGGACTCGTACCGTCAGTGCCTGGCACAGCACGGCGTCACGATGGCGCCGCGCCCGAGCGGTAGCGGCCGCCCGTCCAACGGCACCCGGGAGCCCGGTGCCGGGGGCTGGGGTGGTGCATCCGCAGGCTCCGGCCGCGGGGCGTCGGCCGACCCGCAGCGGAGGGAGGCGACGCAGGCGTGTGCGGATCTGCGCCCGCAGTTCAACGGACGCGGCGGTGGCCCCGGTGGCGACAGCAGCGCCATGAAGGCGTTCAGCAGCTGCCTGAAGGATCACGGTGTGGTGCTGCCGTCGGCATCCCCCGACGGGTCGCCGATGCGGGGCTTCTCCACCTCCGACCCGCAGTCGGCTCAGGCCTTCCAGACCTGCAAGGCCCTGCTGCCGCAGCGAGGCCAGAGCGCCCCCACGCCGGGCGTGAGCCCGTCCGCCTGACGGGCACGCGCCGTGTGGAGCTGAGCGGCAGCGCGACCCGTCGACGTCCCCGGACCGCGGCACCTCCTTTGGCAACACCGTGGGGCTCCGGCACGGCGTAAGTGACCTTCAGCTCGTCGACGAAGGCTGGGCGGGCAGCGGCCGGGGTGGGCCGGCCGGTTCGCCGGCGCCGCGCTGCGGTTCGGTACGGGTGAGGCCGGCGCGGTTGAAGAGGTACGAGGCCAGCAGAACGCCCGCGATCACGAGCAGGCCGCCCCACAGTTCGTGGAAATTCGGGGTCCGGCCTTCCCACAGCAGGTTGAAGGCGGCGCCGAAGACGGCTTCCATGCCGATGACCGGTCCCATCACCGTGGCCGGCAGCTGCTTGGAGGCGAGGTTCCAGAACCAGGTCGCGCACCACGAGCCGAGGACGGCGAGCGTCACGCACCACGCCAGGAACGGCCACAGCGTTCCCGCATCGGCGAACGGCGACGGGCCCCCGCCGGTCAGCGCGAGCGGCAGCAGGAACAGCGATCCGAGGCAGGCGCCGAGACCGATGCAAGCGGTCCAGGTGGTGCCGTCGACGGCCGGCCGGGCGCGCTCCAGGGCCCTGCGGTTGACGATGACGAAGTAGGACCACGCGGCCGAGGCGAGGAAGCCGAGCACGGCGCCGAGCGCGAGGTCGCCGCCGTCGGCGGAACGGTCGGCGGGCGCCCCGCTGTTGACGAGCAGGAGACCGAGGGAGATCACCACGACGGGGAGGGCCAGCCTGCGCCAGGCGAGCACCTTCTCCAACACGTTCGAGACCAGGGTGACCATGAGGGGGATCAGCCCCGTCAGGGTCGACGCGAGAACGCCGCCGCCGAGCTCGGCGGACATCGCCAGCAGCAGGTAGAAGCCGATGTAGCCCACCACGCCCAGGTGCAGGGCCGTCAGGAGACGGCGGACACCGAGGGCGGGCAGCCCGCGGCGGTGCGTGAGGAGCACAGCCAGGGACATGAGCCCGAAGACGGCGTACCGGCCCACGACCAGGTAGTAGACGTTGACGGGGGCGACGGCGGCCGGCCCGAGGAACGTGAAGCCCCACAAGGCCGTCGCCGTCAGTGCCGCCGGCAGGCCGACGAAATAGGCGCGGTATGCCCTGACTGTCATCGGTGCACCCTATTCGCTTTGCTCCGGAAGCTGCTCCGGCGTGTGCCAGGCCACGGCGTCGCACCGGTCCGGCTCCATGACTGCGGGCTCCACGGACGAGTGCCCACCTCGAAGTGGATACCGAGGTAGGCACGCCGCGATGCGGGCGAGCGGCCGTGGACGGTGCCGCCGCGCGGATACCGGCAGCCGGGTCAGAAGCCGTCGACCTCGGCGACCGTGAAGGGGACAGGGGTTCCCGCACCGAAGGGGCCGCCCTTGTCGTACTGGGAACGGGTGACGAGCAGGCGGTCGCCGGAGCGGATGACGGACGTCGGGATCTGCAGCTTGGTGCTGCTCAAGGTGGCGTCCTGGGTGACGGACTGCGCTGCGGACGAGACGGTCAGGCGCACCAGGGTGTTCGTGCGGTTGAGGGCGACCCAGAGCTTGCCGGCCTGGTAGAACAGGCCGTCGGCGTTGGGCAGGGAGATGCCGGGGACCGCGGTGACGGCGCCGGTGTCGGTGGCGATGCGGTACACGGCACCGGTGGTGGTGTTGGCGGTCAGCAGGGCGCCGCCGTCGACGTACACGATGCCGTTGAGGTTGAGGCCGGAGTGCTGGGTGTAGTCGGCGGGCGTGCCGGTGAGGTCGCGCCAGGTGTCGAGCGCGGTGTCGGTGCCCTGGGCCGCGGTCAGTTGCTCCGGGGTGACTCTGTAGACGGCGGGGTTGAAGGAGTCGGTGAGGTAGGCGGTGCCGTCGGGGCCGAAGGTGAGGTCGTTCACGCCGCCGGAGGCGAAGGGGATGTGGAAGCGGGCCACGCGTACGCCGGTGGTGTCGTCGTAGACCGTGACCGAGCGGTCCGTACCGCCGGAGACCCACAACCGGCCGAACCTGTCGGCCTTGACTCCGGCCGCGTGGGCTCTGCCGTCCGCGCCGGACGGGAGGAAGACGGATGCCTGCGTCCCGCCGGCCGGCACGCGCAGGACGGAGCCGTCGCCGTAGGCGGAGACGAACAGGTCGCCGGTCGAGGGGTCCTGAGTGAGGCTCTCCGGGTAGATCCCGAACCCGGGCAGGGTGTCCGCGGTCCGCACGGTGGGTGCGGCCAGGGCGGTTCCGGTGGCGAGGACCGTGGCGCACAGGGCGGCCGCGCCGCCGACGGCGAGGCGGTTCAGACGCGTGCGGAGGCGGTTCGAGGTGCTGGGTGACATGGCAGGTCGGACCCTTTCGTGGATCTCGTGATGCTGATGGATCGCGTGAACGGTCGTGCGGATGGCAGGTGTTCGGTCGTTGCGGCCGGTCACACCGACGGTGACTCCGGGGCGGCGTCCGGGGCGCAGAGCGCGAGGACGTCCGCGGCGCTGCCGCCATCGGGCAGGGCGCGTACGGCCTGCAGGACGGCATCGACGCGCTGCGGCGAGAGCGCGGTGCCGGCCGAGAGCCGGAACTTGCGCTCCTTCTCCGCGGCGGTCAGGGGCATGTCCGGGCCGCCCTTGCTGGTCTCGACGCGGACCTCGTGTGTCTGCCCGTCGCGGGTGTTCACCCGCAGGACGGCCGGCAGCCGGGTGGGGAACAGGGGGTCGAGGCCGGGGTCGGGCACGCAGCGGATCACGCCGGCGAGAGCGCGTCGGGCCGGGTCGTGAGCGGCCGCGTCGGTGAAGTCGTCGAACCAGACGCCGAGGCCTCCGCCGCCGAGGAGCGTGGTGGTCACGGTGAAGGGACCGGAGAAGGCCGCCGCGTAGCCGGTGGCGGGGGTGGCCTTGGCGGCGGCGGGTTCACCGATCGTGCGGTGCATGGCCGTGGGAACGCGCAGCTCGCCGTGGACGACGTCCGCCCCGCGAACGCCTTCGGCCCGCAGGCGCAGTGCGGCGTCGATACCGGGGTGGGTGAAGTGGTTGCACGGGTACGGCTTGACGATGATCTCGCTGGTCTCCCAGCGTTCGCCCAGGTCGTCGAGGACGGTCTCGGGGCGGGCCCGGTCGCCGCACCACGCCTGAAAGAAGCCGAACCGGCCCTCCAGGACGGTCGGCGGCCCGGTGATGCCCGCCTGGGCCAACTGGGCGGCGGCCACGCCGGCATGGGCCGCCCAGCCGCAGTGCATCCGCTTCACGGTGCCGCCGGTGCGGTTGGCCTCCAGCAGGCCGGCGCCGGTGCTCGCGGCGATTCCCAGGGCGGCGGCGATGGTGTCCTCGTCCGCGCCGAAGAGCATGGCGGCCGCGACGGCCGCGCCCAGGGTGCCGCAGATGGAGGTGGCGTGCTGGCCGCGTTCGAAGAACAGCGAGTTGCCGAGGTCCGGGTCGTATCCGGCGATGCCGAGCCGGATGCACACCTCGGTGCCGACGGTCACGGCGTCGAGCAGGCGCGGCCCGGAGGCGCCGGTGGCCTCGGCGGCGGCGAGCGCGGCCGGGATCACGGAGGCGCTGGGGTGCAGGACCGACAGCATGTGGGAGTCGTCGAAGTCCATGGCGTGCGCCAGGGTTCCGTTGACCAGGGCGGCCGCCGGCGCGGCCAGTGCCTGATCCGACCCGATGACGTGTGCCCGGCCGGTGCTGCCCCAGTCCCGGGCGACGGCCAGTACGGCCTGCGGGGCGGATTCGTCGCGGGCCAGGAGGCTGTTGCCCAGGCAGTCGAGGACCCGTTCCGCGGCCTCGGCGCGCAGCCGCGCCGGCAGGCCCCGGTCGCGGGCCTCGGCGGCGAAAGCGGCGAGCCGGCGGACCAGGGGCGCGGTGGTGGTTGCGGACTGTGCCGTCGTCATCGTGCCTCCTCCCGGACGGATGCGGCGGCGGTGAGGACGGCGAGCGGCCGAACCGGGGAGCCCGTACCGCCGGTGATCTTCAGCGGGCTGAGGACGAACAGGAACTCGGTCGCGCCGGCCGCCGCCAGCCTCTCCAGGTTCATGTGCTCGATGAGATGGACGCCGCGGTCCACGAGCAGCGTGCGGTGCACCGGCAGCACCGCGTGCCCCTCCCCGGCGGGGATGTGTTCGACGGCGGTGGTGTCGGCGCCGATGGCGCGTACCCCGCGGTCGGCGAGCCACGCGGCGGCTGACTCGGTGAGGCCGGGCACACCGGTCGTGTGGCCGATGTACGCCTCCGCGTCGCTCCACCGCCGCGCCCAGCCGGTGCGTACCAGGCACACGTCCTGCTCGGCGGGTACGACGTCCGCGCGGGCGGCGGCGTGTTCCAGATCGTCGGCGGTGATGCCGTAGCCGGCGTCGAGGATGTCGGTGCCGTGTGCGGCGGCGACGTCGAGGAGGACACCGCGGCAGACCATGGGCGGCACGGTGTCGATGCCGTGGACGGAGAAGCGCCCGCCCTGCTGGGCCGCGGCGGCGTCGTGGCCGCCGAAGAGCCGTCCGTGGTGGGAGGCGTGGGACAGCGCGTCGATGTGCGTACCGACGTGGCCGCCGGTGACGATGAGTTCGTTGGCGGCCGAGCTTCCGTCCGGCCGGATCCCGTCGCCGTGGCGGCGCAGGAGGGCCATACGGAAGCCCGGGTGGTTGGGGGAGCACGGCATGCCGTTCTCCAGGGGCTGGGCGAGGTCGTGGACGATCGTCCCGGCGGCGATGGCTGCGAGCAGGGGATCGGCGGTGGTGGACGGGATCGGAGGGGCGTTGGTCATCGATTGCCTTTCTCGGGCTGACTGAGCAGGTCGTACGGAGTTGCACGGCGGTTGACGAAAGGGCTCCGGGGGAGGGGGAGTCACGAGGAGCGGGCGGGGGCCGACAGCGCGTCGGCCATCGCCAGCACGGCGCGGGCGCTGGCGACCAGCGGCGGCGCGACGGTGCGGCCGTCCTCGGTGACGAACACCGACGACCCCGCGTCCGGCCGGGACGCGGCCGCCGCCAGTACGGCGCGGGCGGCGGCGACCTCTTCCGCGGCGGGGGTGAAGACCTCGTTGATGACCGGGAGCTGGCCGGGGTGGACGGCGAAGCGCCCGAGGTAGCCCATGCCGCGCCCGTCCAGGCAGGAGCGGCGCAGCCCTTCCGGGTCGTCCAGACGCGGGTAGACGCTCATGGCCGGACTGACGAGCCCGGCGGCGCGGGAGACGAAGACGCAGCGCACCCGGGCTGCGTCCATGGTGGGCCCGTCGAAGTCGGTGCGCAGGTCGCTGCGCAGATCGTTCTCGCCGAGGCCGATGCGCTCGAGGCGTGGTGTGGCGTGGGCGAGCTCGCTCAGGGCTTCGACGCCGAGCGCGGACTCGACGAGGATCTGCACCCCCGCGTCGCTGCCGGCCTCCTCCAGCCACCGGGCCGCCTCACGGATCTGCTGCGGGTGCTCGACCTTGGGCAGCCGGACGGCGGCGAGGCCGGGCCCCGCTACGGCCCGCACGTCGTCGTGGGCGAGGCCGCTGGCGATGGAGTTGATGCGTACGTACGTCGGCTTGGGCGGGGTGGCGGACACGATCTCGGCGGCGGCCCGGCGGGCCTCCTCCTTGCTGCCCGGCGGTACGGCGTCCTCCAGGTCGAGGACGACGGCGTCGGCCTCGCTCGCGTAGGCCTTCTCCACCAGGCGCCCCTTGTGCGCGGGAACGTACAGGTAGCTGCGGTGCACGGCGGCGGTCATATGACTCCTCTTTCTGCGAGCGCGGCTAACCCCTCGGCCCCGATGCCGAGTTCGCCGAGGATGTCGGCGGTGTGCTCGCCCAGGCGCGGTCCGGCCGAGCGCACGGATCCAGGGGTGTCCGAGAGCCGGAAGGTGACGCCGGGCATGCGGATCGCGTTCAGTTCCTGGTCGGGTACGGAGACGATGGAGCCGCGTGCGGCGATGTGCGGGTCCTGGAGGACGTCGGCGAAGTCGTAGACGGCGCCGATGGCGGCCTGGGCCTGTTCGAAGTCGTTGACGACCTCGTCGCGGGTCCGCTCGGCGATCCAGCCGCCGACGGCGGCGTCGAGTTCGTCGGCGTGCAGTGCGCGGCCGGATCCGGTGCCGAACCAGGGCTCTTCGGCCAGTTCGGGGCGGCCGACCAGGCGCACCACGCGCTCGGCGATGGAGACGGTGGTGGCGGCGACGGCCACCCAGTGGTCGTCCTTGGTGCGGTAGATGTTGCGCGGCGCGTTGTTGGGCGAGCGGTTGCCCTGCCTGGTGGGCATGATGCCGGTCAGGTCGTAGGTGGCGAGGGGCCCGCCGAGCACGCCGAGCATCGACTCGACGATGGAGAGGTCGACGACCTGTCCGCGGCCGGTCATCTCGCGGGCGCGCAGCGCGGTCAGCGCGGCGAAGGCCGCGGTGAGTCCCGCGACCGCGTCGGCGAGCGGGAAGGAGGGCAGCGTGGGCGGCCCGTCGGGGGTGCCGGTGAGGTGGGCGAGCCCGCTCATGGCCTCGCCGACCGTGCCGAAGCCGGGCCGGTGGGCGTACGGGCCGGTCTGGCCGAACCCGGTCATGCGCAGGAGCACCAGGCGGGGGTTGTCGGCGCTGAGGGCGGCGTAGTCCAGACCCCAGCGCTCCAGGGTGCCGGGGCGGAAGTTCTCCACGATGAGGTCGGCGTCGGCCGCCAGCCGGCGGAAGAGTTGCTGGCCCTCGTCGGTGTGCAGGTCCAGGGTGGCGGAGCGCTTGTTGCGCGCCACGACCTTCCACCACACGGGGACGCCGTCGGCCTGCGCGCCGTAGCGGCGGGCGGGGTCGCCGTCGGGGTGCTCGATCTTGACGACATCGGCGCCGTAGTCCCCGAGCAGGGTGGCGGCGAAGGGGCCGGCGAACAGGGTGGCGGCGTCGATGACCTTCAGGCCTGCGAGCGGGAGCGGGGAGTTGGGGGGCTTTGTGCACTCACGGGGATCGTTGGCGGAACGGTTGATCATGATCCTCAGGCAACATGGTTAGTACAGCGAAGTAAATGCGAGCAGCGTCACATCCAGGGATCCGGGTCGCCTTTCGGCCACACTTTGCCCTTCCTTGCAGGTTAAGGAGGTGTTAAGCGGTCTGAAAGCGAAGGGTCGGTGACGTAGGGTCCGGGTGTCACTACAGATCAGGTTGACGAAATACCAAGCCATGCTTATAAGCTAGGCTTCGTTCGTGGATGACAATCAAGACACCATCGACCTGGCCAGGCAGACCCGCGACAGTGTGTCCGCGCTGGCCCGGCGCATGCGTCAGGAACGCCCCGCGCACGGCCTCGGACTCACCAGCGCCTCGGTGCTGAGCCGGCTCGACCGCGTAGGGGCCCTCAGTCCCAAGGAACTGGCCGCCCATGAGGGCGTCCAGCCGCAGTCGCTGACCCGTCAGCTCTCCGCCCTGGAGGAGCGCGGCCTCATCACGCGTCGGCCCCACGACCGCGACGGCCGCCAAGTCCTGATGGAGATCACCGACGCGGGCCGCCACCTGGTGGAGACCGACCGGCAGTCGCGCGACGCATGGCTCGCCCGAGCCATCGCCACACGCCTGACGACGGTCGAGCGGGAGATCCTCTCCGCCACGAACAAACTCCTCGACCTCTTGTCCGAAACCTAGAAGTCCCCAAGGGGGCACCGTGGCATTACCCACCGCGCGGACCGCGACCGAACCGGTTCCCCCCACACCCACCCGTATCCCGCTCGGCTTCCTCACCCCGATCGTCCTGGGCACCATGCTCAACGCCCTCAACTCCTCGATGCTCGCGGTGGCCCTGCTCTCCATCCAGAAGGCGTTCGACGCCGGGGCCGCCGTCATCTGGCTCGTCTCCGGCCTCTACCTGCCCACCGCGGTCGCCCAGCCCACGATGGGCCGCCTGGCCGACGCGTTCGGCGCCCGCCGGATCTTCGGCATCGGCCTGGTGCTGGTCCTGGTCTCGGCGGCCGCGGCGCCCTTCGCCCCCACCCTCGGCTGGCTGATCGCCGCCCGCGTGGTACTGGGCATCGGCACTTCGGCCGCGTACCCGGCCGGCATGTCGATGATCCGCCTGTGGGCCGGCACCCACACGGGCGAAGGCGCCACGCCCACCGGCGGGCTCGGCGCCATCTCGGCCGCCTCCCAGGCCGCTGTCGCCCTCGGCCCGCCGCTCGGCGGCGTGCTCGTCCAACTCGTCGACTGGCGCGCCATCTTCTGGGTCAACGTCCCGATCACCCTGACCGCCATGGTGATGGCCCTCATCTGGCTGCCCGCCGACGATCCGGCGCGGCGCGACACCGTCACCCTGCGCGAACTGGACCTGCCCGGCATGGCCCTGTTCACCGGCGAGCTGTGCGGCCTGATGCTCTTCCTGCTCTCGCTGCCCGACCACCCGCGCTGGTGGGCACTGGCCGTCTTCGTCGTGCTCACCGCCGCGCTGATCTGGCGCGAACTGCGCGCACACCGGCCCTTCGTGGACCTCCGCATGATCGCCCGCAACCGTCCGCTCGCCGCGACCTACGTACGCTGCATGGCGACGTACGTGGTCTTCTACTCCATCACCTACGCCCTGCCCCAGTGGCTCCAGCAGGGACGCGGCCTGTCCGAGTCCCAGTCGGGCCTGGTGATGCTGCCCGTGGCCATCCTCGGCATCGCCACCACCATGTGGGCCACCAGGCTCGTCGACCGCGGCCTGCGCACCGTCCTGATCACCGGTTCCGGCGCCCTGTGCCTGGGCAGCGCCGCACTGGCCCTGTTCGGATCGAGCGTGCCGATCTGGCAAGTTCTCGTCATCGGCGCAGTGCTGGGCCTGCCCAACGGCTTCAACAGCCTGGGCAACCAGACGCTGATGTACCGCACCGCGCCCGCCGAGCAGATCGGCACCGCCTCCGGGCTCCTGCGCACCTCCCAGTACATCGGCGCCAACCTCGCCTCGGCCCTCGTCGGCATCGCGGTCGGCACACAGGCCGACGACTCCGGTCTCCATCTGCTGGCCGCCGTGATCACGGGGATCAGCCTCGTACTTCTCCTCAACGCCGCCACCAGCCGGCACCTGCGCGGTGCCGGCGACCGCGGCTGAACCACCCCTCGCACCCCTGCGCACGTACATCGTGTCCGTCGCGCACGTCACGTACCTCGCGTACGTCAGAAAGGAACCACCATGCCCGTCATGGAACTCAGCCCCAAGGCCGCCCTCGTCGTGCTCGACGTGCAGCAGGGCATCCTCGGCCTGCCGCTGCAGCCCCACCCGGCCGCCCAGGTCGTCGACAACAGCGCCCGCCTGGCCCACGCCTTCCGCGCGGCCGGCCTGCCCGTCGTCCTGGTCAACGTGGCCCACGGCCCCGACGGCGGCGCCGCCCTCCAGCCCCGCGCCGACGTGCCGCACAACCCGCCGGTCCTGCACCCCGAGTTCTCCCGGCTCTCGCCCGAGCTCGCGGCGCACCCCGACGACCTGCTCATCACCAAGCGCCAGTGGGGCGCCTTCACCGGCACCGAACTGGACATCCAGATGCGCCGCCGCGGCATCGACGAGCTCGTGCTCACCGGCGTCGCCACCAACCTCGCCGTGGAGTCCACCGCCCGCTTCGCCTACGAGCACGGCTACCACGTGATCGTCGCCGAGGACGCGACCAGCACGTTCTCCGCCGAGCACCAGGAGTTCGCGACCAAGAAGATCCTGCCGATGATCGCCCGCGTCGACTCCACCGACGCCGTGCTCACGGCACTCGAGGCCGCACGGCGGTAGGGCGGTCCGGCGAACGCGCGCCCATGTGCCCGCACGCTGCATGCCCGCATGCCCTGACGTCCGCCCTCGGCCCTCCCGAACCGCACGACAGGGTCCTGCGCCAACTCGGCTGCGAGGCGGTCATCGACCGCTCCGCCATCGAGCAGGGCGACCGCACCATGCTCCAGCGGCCCGAAGGCTGGAAGAAGCTGGGCAAGGCGATCCGCGAGGCGGTCGGCGAGGACCCGCACATCGTCTTCGAGCACGTCGGAAAGGCGACCTTCGCCGCCTCCGTCTTCCTGGCGCGCCGCGGCGGCACCGTCGTCACCTGCGGCTCCAGCACCGGTTACGACCACCAGTACGACAACCGCTACCTGTGGATGAAGCTGAAGAACATCATCGGCAGCCACGGGGCCAACCTCGACGAGCAGTGGGAGACCAACCGGCTCATCGGCATGGGCAAGGTCCTCCCGGCGCTGTCCGCCACGTACGCGCTGGACGACGCCGGTGAGGCGGCGCGCAGCGTGCAGGTCAACGAGCACCTCGGCAAGGTCGGCGTGCTCGGCCTCGCCCCCCGGCCGGGGCTCGGCATGACCGACGCGCGGGCGCGCGCCCGCGTGGGCGAGGAGCGGTTCCAGCTGTTCCGCAGCTGAGGCCGCGCCGGCCCGGACGAGGGCTACGGCGGCGGACCGGAGGGAGTTGCCCCGGCCCGCCGCCGTTCCGCGCTGTCCGCGTCGGCCACGTCGACCGCACGGTGCGCGCTGTCCGTGAGTTCCGCCTCCAGGCCGTGCAGCACCCGGTCCAGGCCCCAGGTGAACTGCTCGTCCTGCGCCCCCTCCGGTACGAACGCGACCGCCGCGTGCAGCAGGGGGAACGACTCCGGCGGCAGGTCCGCGACGGTGTGGCGCCACCACGCCCGGTGCTCCTCCTGGCACTGCGGCGGGGTCCGGTCGATCTCGTACAGTACGAAGCCGAGCGTGTAGGTCTGCACGGAGTGGTACGCGCGGACCGCCTCACGCAGCGGCCAGCCGCCCGCCGTCATCCTGCCCAGCAGCCACTCGAAGACCTCCGCCAGACCCTCGCTCCACATCCGACGGGTGATCAGAAGCTCGGTCACGGCCCCGTGTTCGAGCATCCGCCGCCGCAGGGCCGCGGAGAAGTCCGCCAGCGCCGGTCGCCAGTGTGCGTCGCCCGAACGCTCCAGCGGGAAGTCCTCGAGGACGGCCCCGGCGAGCAGCTCGAGCAGGTGCTCCTTGCTCTGCACGTGTCCGTAGAGCGACATCACTCCGCAGCCCAGCTCGCGCGCGAGCCGCGGCATGCTCACCGCCGCCAGGCCCTCCTCCCGCGCCACGTCCAGCGCCGCCGCGACGATCTGCGGACGGGACAGGGAGCCGCGCGGGCGTCTTCCGGTCCCGGCCGGTGCCGCCTTCTCCGACGCCTTCGACATCGTTCTCCCCTCGTCGCCTTCCGCGGCCGGCCGTGGCCGGGTATGCCCTTGCGTGCTGCTGCCGACCATTCTACGGTAGCCCTTACCGTAAGTCTTACGGTAAAGAATCCGGGCACCCGTCAGAAGCGCCCGGGGGAAGCGACGGTGATGTGCTGTGGACGCGACGACACCACTCCCTTTACGCGGCGTACGGGTGCTGGACGCCGCCACTCTGTTCGCGGGGCCGGGCGCGGCCACACTGCTGGGGGACTTCGGGGCGGACGTCATCAAGATCGAGCATCCGACCGGCGATCCGGCCCGGCACCACGGCGTGCAGGTCCACGGCGAGAGTCTGTGGTGGAAGCTGGTCGGCCGCAACAAGCGCACGGTCACGCTCGACCTGAGCCGCACCGAGGGCCAGAAGATCTGCCGGGCGCTGGTGCGCGACGCGGACGTACTGGTGGAGAACTTCCGGCCGGGCACCTTCGAGCGGTGGGGCCTCGGCTACGAGCAACTCGCCCGGATCAACCCGAAGCTGGTGATGCTCCGCGTCAGTGGCTTCGGCCGTGTCGGCCCCATGCGGCACCGCGCGGGCTTCGGCACCCTCGCCGAGGCCATGAGCGGCTTCGCCCACTGCACGGGCACACCGGACGGGCCGCCGACACTGCCCCCCTTCGGCCTCGCCGACGGCGCCGCGGCGGTCATGTCGGCGTACGCGACGATGGTCGCCCTGCACGCGCGCGGCACGACCGGGCGCGGCCAGGTCGTGGACACCGCCCTGATCGAGCCGATCCTGCACCTGCTCGGCCCGCAGATCTCCGCGTACCAACAACTCGGCGTCGTCCAGCAGCGCTCGGGCAACCGGTCCGTCAACAACGCCCCGCGCAACATCTACCGGTGCCGCGACGGACGCTGGCTCGCCGTCTCCACGAGCGCGCAGTCCATCGCCGAGCGCGTGATGCGGCTGGTGGGCAGCCCCCACCTGATCGAGGAGCCGTGGTTCGCCAGCGGCTCGGGGCGCGCCGAGCACGTCGAGGAGCTGGACGCCGTCGTCGGCGGATGGATCGCGGCGCGCGACGCGGACGAGGTCATCGCGGCCTTCGACAAGGCCGAGGCGGCCGTCGCGCCGGTCTACAGTGCCGCCGACATCGTGGCCGACCCGCAGTTCGCCGCCCTCGGCACGGTCGTGCACGTCGACGACCCCGAACTCGGCCCCCTGGCCATGCAGAGCGTCCCCGCACGCCTGTCCGGCACACCGGGGCAGGTCCGCTGGGCGGGCAGGCCGTTGGGTGCGGACAACGACGAGGTCCTCGGGGAGCTGGGCATCGGTGCGGAGCAGCGCACGGAACTGCGCCGGAAAGGGGTCATCTGATGGAGACGTCACCGAGCGGTGCCCACACGGGCGGCACCCGTCCGGGAGGGGCGACCCGCACCTGGCTCTACGTGCCGGGAGACCGCCCCGAGCGCTTTGGCAAGGCCCTCGCCGGCGGAGCCGACGCCGTGGTCATCGACCTGGAGGACGCGGTCGCCCCCACACGAAAGGAGACCGCACGCGAGGCGGCCGCCGAATACCTCGGCCGCGGCCGCCGACGCCCGGTGTACGTGCGCGTCAATCCACTGGGGGTGGGCGGCGAGGACGACCTGGCCGCCCTGCGCGGCACCAGGGTCTCGGGCGTACGCATCCCCAAGTGCGAACACCCCGCGCAGGTCGCCGAGGCGGCCCGGCTCCTGCCGGGCGTGCCGCTCGTACCGCTCCTGGAGACGGCGCTGGGCATCGAGCGCGCCCACGCGCTGGCCACCAGCCACGCCCTGGTGGCCGGCCTCGCCTTCGGGGAGGCCGACCTCGCGGCCGAACTCGGCACCGGGCACCGCGACGTACTGGACGCGGCCGCCTACCGCGTCCTGCTCGCCGCCGCCGCGGCCCGCCTGCCCCGGCCGCCCATGAGCGTCTTCCCCGCCGTACGCGACGCCGACGGGCTTGCGGCGGATTGCGCACGGGGCCGGGACCGCGGATTCTTCGGCCGCTCGGTGATCCATCCAGCCCAAGTGCCAGTTGTCAACGCCGTGTTCACACCCTTGGCCGGGGCAGTCGCCGCCGCGCGCCGCCTCGTGGAGAGCGTCGAGACGGCCAAGGCGAACGGTTCGGGAGCCTGGCTCGACGAAAACGGCGACCTCGTCGACGCCGCAGCCTTGCGCCAGGCTCGTGCGGTCCTGGGCACTGCCCGTGCCACAGAGGGGTCGGCCCGCGCCGGCCGGCCGGGCCGGGCAGGGCCGGAGCAGGCGGGCTCCGCCACGATCCGGCCCTGACCCTACCCGGCCACCCCCCAACGCACCGGCTCCCCGAAGCCGGCCGAGTGCGGGCCGTGGGGCCCGGGGGTGGCCGGGCGCCCCCGGCCGCCGCCGTCCTGCCGGATGAAGCCGAAGCCCGAGCAGCCGGACCTGGTCCTGGCCGAAGTCGACAGCGGCCCGAGCCAACTGGTCGGGGGCCCGGCAGGAGGACGGACCCGCCTGGCGTCGAGGGCGAACTGAGGCAGTGCCTGGCAGCCGGGGTCGTCGCGGGGCAGGCCGGTGTCGGCTGCGATCGCTGCCGCCAGGGCGTGCGTCGGCTGCCGCCGGGCGCGGCTGGTGGGCACTGCGCCGGCGCACCGTTGGGCCGGCGCTGCCGCTTCCTGCGGCTCGGCCGCGACCCGCTCGGCTCCGATGATCCGGCCGAGCGGGGTCAGTGCCTGCGCCGTGGACAGCACATCGAGCCGCAGCCGAGGTGCGGCCGCCGGCTCCGGGAGTGTGCTGCGGCTGGTCACCAGCACGGCGCAGCCCGGTGACCCGGGCAGCAGCGGCTCGATCGGGAGGGGCGCGCCGGGCTCTACCTGCGGAGCTCCGAAAGGCGCTTGCGGTGGATGCGGGCGTGCGGGCCGGGAAGTCCCATGAGGGGAATGTCCCGGCACATGGTGACTCTCCGTCGGGGGCCCGATCACGTGTTCCCGCGGGACGTACAGTGACCGCATGCCGGCAGACCCGTGGTTCGTGAGCGACGACCCAGAGACCGAGGCCGAACTGGACCGGACCGAGCGGGCCTTCGTGGGGGCGCTGCGCGAACGCGCCGAAGCGTGGAAGGTCCCGCCTGCCGTCAGCTGGGTGGGGCGGCCCGACGACGACTCGTCGCTGGTGGCGTGCGTGGGTCTCGGCGACGGGCCGTTCGGGTGGCCCCCGCTCATCGGCCTGCACCTGACCGGCTCCACGGTCAGCGGAGACCACCTCAACGAGCACTTCTACTTCCTGCCCCAGCCGCGGACCAGGCTGGCGCTGGACGCCACCGGCACCCCCCAGACGCTTGCCGCACTCTCGGCCGACTGGTTCGAGCGCGTCCTCCGGATGCGCGTGGTGCGGCACGAGTGGTACCACGACGGCCGGCGCTACGCGGACAGATACCTCTTCGGGGACGACGGCGACGGCCGGTGCGACACCTACATCGACGGCGTTGCCCCGCAGGGGCAGCGTGAGTACCTCAAGGCCATCGGCGCGGAGGACACCGGGCGCTGGATCCGGTCGGGGGCCCTTGGCCGGCCCGGTCGCATCGTCGCCCTACGGCACGCAGCGGACTGACATCCCGCCCCTCACCCGCCCGGGCACTGTCGTACCCGTGAACGCGCAGGCGATCGAGAGCGTACGACCGGCACCCCCTCGCAGTGGACGCCGACACCACGGGCCGCCGGGCATCGCACGTCACGTTCGCGTGCGCGGGCCGGTGGCGAGAGGCGCTCGCAGGCCGTCTCGGCCGGCCCACGCGGGCCAAGCCCCTCACGACGGGGCTGAGGCTCAGCTCGCCGGGCCGGCGGGAGCGGTGGCCGGGGTGGTGGTGAGGGCGCGGATCGCGGCCTCCTGGGAGTAGGCGAGGAGGCCGATCGTCGTAGCGCTCATGACCAGGGCGAAGAGCACGTGGCCGAGGGTCGAGGTGACGGCCAGGCCCAGGGCGTTCAGGGCGAAGTGGCTGCCGACCCGGAGGGCGATGAGGGCGAAGGCCACCTTGCGGGTCTCCTTGCCGCGCCACAGTGCCTTGGCGAGTTTGATCCGCTTGCGCATCATCGTCAGCGAGACGGTGATGTTCACGGCCAGCAGGACCAGCAGCACGGGCCAGGACGAGGGGAACGCCTTGAGGATGTCGAAGGCGGCCGCGAGAACGCCTTCGAAGCCGAAGAACCAGATCGGAAGCCGGTAGTCGGCAGGTACCAGGACGCTGGTGTCGATCGCTTCGGCCGGTGCGGCCTTCTTCTTCAGGATGTTCATTCTGCTGCCCCCGTGGTCGGTGTGATGATCATAATTCTGCCCGCGAGGGAGGCTTCGGGGGCAGAGCCCCGGGTCACGTGTGCAAGGTGACAGTTGTCATACGCCGGCAGCCCGGATGCCGGCGTATGACAACGGCGCTTGCCGGCCCGCCGAGGCCGTTCCCGGCTCCACTCCGGCCAGGTCCGTAACCCCCGCTGCCACGCGGCGTTGAACCCCGTGGCCGGCCAAGCCGAACGCGCCCTGCGCGCCCCTGAAGTCGGTGTCCGGCCGATGGACCCCCGCCGCATCGACGAGGACATGGCCGCGATCAAACGTTCATGCCCGTCCCGGTCCATCACGGGCGGGCGTCGATCCAGCCCCGATTGACCAGAGTGCGCACCGGCCCATCGGCGCAGAGGACCCGCGTCACCCCCAGGCCCAGGCCCCTCGGCGTCGGGGGCTGGGCCGTGTTCGGTGCCGCCTCGTTCAGGGGCAGGGGTGCAGGTTTCCGGGCGTACCCCAGGTGGCCGGATTGTTCAGGCCGGGGGGCTGGTCGGGCAGCAGCCCGCATGCCATCCAGGTGGTGACGCTCTTGTCGAGGTGTGACTCAAGGATGTAAACCGCCTTGTTCGGCGGGTATTTGTTGCGCGTGTCGAGCGAGAGGAGTCCCGAGGCACCCGAGAACTTCTGGATTCCAGGGTTCGACAGTCGTGCGTACACGTCCGTCGGCTGGAAGCGTGCATCGGATTTTTCCACGGTCTTGTACTGGGCGTATACGGAATTGATCACCTCGGAGGCGACGCGCAGTGCGTCGTAGGATCCGGCCGCGTTCCCCTCCGGCACCGATCCGTCCTTGAACACTTCCCGGAACCGGGAAATGAACTCCGAATACGGGCTGTCGGGAGATTCCTTGCCGTTGGAGTTGTTCGGCATCACATAATACGGCTTCAGTACCGCATGCTTCTTCAGCATGAGCTCGGGATCCTGGATGTACTTCGCCGCTGTGCTCTCGGAGAGGACGGCGACCTGCTTGCCGTCCGGCTTTCGGCAGTCCGGGGCGTCCTGCAGCGCGTCGAACAGTTCCGGCATCTCACCGGAGCGGGCGGCGTACACGATGTAACCGCCCGAGGCGCGTACTTCCGTGCAGACGTTCCGGGCCACCTCCGAGACGATCTGCCCGTTCCGGTTTTCGTAGTAGGGGACCGTGACCACCTTGCCGCCCTTGTACTTGTCCGAGAACTTCGCCGCCAGGTCCGCGCTGAAGAAATCGTCGTCCGGGTCGTAGACCAGGACGGCTGTCCTGCCGTTGCCGGTATCCGTCGTCAGATTCCCGATCTGCTCGGAGTGCGTGGAAAACTCGGCCATGACCTCGGAGATGCGCTCGTTCGACGGGGAGACCTGGAAATAGTAGGAGGGGGATTTCGCGTCGACCATCTTGCTGCCCGTGACGGAGTTTCCGATCACGGGGATACTCGCTGCGGAAAGCTCCTGCACCGCCGCGAACGAGGTGGGTCGGCTCTGGGTGATCCCGATGACCGCCGTGATCCTGTCCCGGTCCTTCCGGGCGATGATCTCCTGCGCGACATCGGGGCCGGGGGAGCTCTGGGATCCGTACGTGAAGTACTTGCCGGAGTTGGCGATCAGCACGCGAATCTGAACGATGTCGCCCTCGCGCCCGTTCACCTCGTTCTGCGCGGCCAGCGCACCGCGCAGGCTCTGGAGGCTCACCGGAGTGGAATCGCCCGGCTCGGTGGTCAGCGGTGCGAAGAACACCACGGTGCGGTAAGGCCGTTTGCTGTTGACGGCCGCGTCGTTCTGGCGCGCGGCCACCTCCTCCAGCTTCAGCAGGTCGTCGTCCCGGCCGGCCACGCCCAGATGGCATTCCCGCCCGTCGGTGACGCCCACGATCTCGCCGGTGGCCACGGCATGGCACGACGGCAGCCGCTCATCTTGCCCCACGGCGTACAGCGCCACACCGGCGACGAGGGAGAGCGCCACCATCGGCGCGGCCACGGCCCGTACGTAGTCCCCGCGGCCGTTCGACCGCACGGGGACCTTCGGATTCGTACGCACCCATTGGTCCGCCGGGCCGTCGTCATCGCTCGCGGACAGCGGGACGACGTAGACGGCAGAGGCGGAACGCCTCGTGTACAGCGCATTCACCTGGTCGGCGACGCCGGTGATGCTCTGGGGATCGGCCAGCACGGGCTGGGCGTGGGAGGGGGAATCGCCGAGGAGTGCGCCGAGCACCATCAGCGGGGCGGGCGGCTCGGTGCGGATGATGTCCGCGTAGGTGTCGAGGAGCTGGCGGACGGGCGTGCCCTCCTCACCCACCGTCGGGAGGAGCAGCACGAAGGACCACTGCCGCCGGGCCCGGTAGACCCACAGCCTGGTCGGCCGGGCCGCTTTCGACAGGTCGTTCAGCAGGGCCATGAGCAGCATGCGCTGGATCAGGGCCTGGTTGCCCCGGGAGGGGCCGGCGCTGGTGACTGCCAGTGCCATCCGCAGGAAGTTCGGCCCTTTGGGACGCCGGGAGCCGACCCAGCGCAGGCTGCGGGGGCTGCTGAGGTACAGGCCGTATACCCGCCGGGGGAGTCCGACGACGAGCAGCTCGAACAACGCGAGCCAGATGTTCGTCAGGAAGCTGGAGCCGGTGGCGCCGGCCACGCGCGCGAGTGTCGCGAGCATGGGCCGACGGGTGAGGAGCTGGAGGTAGAGCTCGTCACGCAGGCGCCGCCGCTTGGCGGAGGCCGAACCGGCGCCCACGGATATGTCCAGAACCGCACGGCAGGTGTGGAAGCGGGGGAGCCGGAGCTCGCCGGCGTCGAGGGGCATGGTGTCGTCGAATTGCTCGACCAGGCTGTCGAGCAGAGCCACGTGCTGTTCGGCCGCGGGGGCTCCTCCGGTATTTCCGCGTTCGCCCTCACCGGGCCGGTGGGCACGTGGAGTGGCATGGCTGTCGTCGATGAGCGCGTGGGGGACGAGATCGACCTCGCGCTGGAGGTCCTGCTCGTAGAGGCGGTCGTGGTAGCCCACGATGATGGACCGCGCCGTGGAACCGGCCGGTGCGCCGGTGGCTTCGGCTCTGTCGGGGGGACCCTGAGTTTCACGTTCACGCCGTAGCAGCATCACCGGCAGCCGACGGCTCTTCTTCCGGTTGCCGGCGAAGATGTCGAACTGCTCGATCAGGTACTCGATCCCCTGGGGAAGCGGCCTTTGCACACATTCTCCTTCAAGGCTCAGGGCGGTCGGAGCCGCTGCCTGCCCGATGTGGCGTTCGTCGCCACGCAGGGGCACGGAGAGCCCGGCCTTCCTGGTCCCCCGTCCAGCGAGGCGAATTCAGCCACGTTAGCGGTGACGGCCTGGTTGCGGTGGGTGAACTCCCGTTTCGGTGGAGCGGCTCGTGAACATGCGTATGGCGGCGCAAACGGGATGCCGGACTGACTGCCCTGATGCCGCGAAAACAGGCCGGCGGACCTCGGTGTGCCGGAACGGGTCCATCGACGCCGCAAGCATCGCGGAGTGGCAGATGGCAATACTTGAGGCCGTTCTCAGTGCTCGCTGCGCGGAGGCGGTACATGCACGGCGTCGCCTCCTCCCTCCCCTGACCGTCTTGGTGGCCCCGCAACGGGATTCCCGGCCTGCGGAGTTGGAGTGCACCCTGCCGCACCCCGGGCCGACGCAGATCAGCGCGTGGTCGGTCGAGCGGCGGCGGGGACTGACGGCGCTTCAGGCTAGGATGATCTTGAACACCTTTCGCGGTGTTCATGACCATTGTTCTACGCCCGACAGGGCATTTTTCGGGGAAGACCACCTTGAAGCTCACCGTGCTGCGCCGTGCCGCAGTGGCCACCGCAACCGCATCGTTCCTCGTCGGCGGCCTGGCCGCCGCCTCCCCTGCCTCCGCCGCCGGCGGCAACTACAGCTGCACCAACTGGACGCAGAAGGTCAACAAGTGGACGGCCACCTGCACCGTCAGGAGCGGCCAGGCCCGCGCCGTCACCGACTGCAGCAACGGCAAGACGATCTACGGCGCGTGGGTGGGCCGCGGACGCTGGGCGTTCGGGGGCGACTGCGGCATCTACTTCGTGGTCGCCCAGGACACGCAGGGCCGTAACTGACGTCCGCATCACCGGGACCGAGGGGACCGGGGGCCTGCCGACGACTCGGCAGGCCCCCGGTCGCGTTCGGACCCCGGTCATGCCGTGCTCGGCTCCGGAGCGGGCGCGACCTGGAGGTCATCGCCTCGACGGAGGAGGACGGCGGCCACCGGCTGCTCGACGCCGGAACGCTCGGGGTGCGCGGGGTCACAGACGTTGCCGGTGCGCATCGATTCGCACCGCTCACGGTCGCTGACCGGCATCGGAACCGATCGTCCGGGAGTCCAGGCGGCCGAGCGGAAGCAGGTACTGGATCGGCTCGTCGAGGTCGTCCAGCCCCAGCAGCTCGTGCGCCAGGTCGTCGTGCAGGCCTCCGAGCGGAATCGTGGCCAGCCCGAACGCGCCGACCGTGAGCTGGAGGGTCTGGGCCAGGTGCCCGGCCTCCAGCAGGCCCAGCCGCAGCGCCCGCAGCCCGTACCGGCGGCGGAGCAGCCCGAGGTCCAGGTGGACGGCCAGGACGGCCGGTGCCTCGTCGATCCCGACGGAGTCCGGGTCGTCGGCCGGGCGTGAGAGGTACGAGGACAGCGCCTTGAGCCCGCCGAGGTCCGGAGCGGGTCCGAGGGCGACCAGCGACCGCCGCTCCGGCACGCAGTGGTAGGTGCCGGGGGGCAGCCCTGCCACGGAGAGTGCCAGCAGGCGTACCCGCACGCTGTAGAGGGCTCCCGCACTCGGGTACGGCCGGTGGCGCCGGGTGAGCTCCGTCCCGTCTGCCAGCGGCTGCCGGGACACATGGCTCGGTGCGTGGGCGTGCCACAGGACCCCGCCCAGCTCGTCCGCGGTGAGCGGCCCCCGCAGCGCCCCGCGCGCCGAGCTGCGGCGGTGCAGCGCCTCGGCGAGGGACAGCTCCGGCAGCGAGGCCGCGGAGAGCGCGCGTTCGACCTCGGGCCGGTACGCGGAGGGGGGCCCGGGCAGTGCGATGCTTCGCACGGCGGTGTCCTGTGCACGGCCGATCTGGAACTTGCTCTGCTCCAGGTACTGGTAGTCGGCCGCGCGCGGACCGGAGCCGAAGAAGCCGCTCTCGTCCCCCGACTCCAGCAGGGCGCGGCCCGCGAGTCGGCACACCGCCCGCTCCTCGTCGGGGGCGACCCCCAACCGGTTGAACAGCATGTGGAGTTGTGAGGCCCACACCCACAGCCGGCGGTCCGCCCGCACCGGCGGGTCCGGCCGGTCCGCGGGCGGCACGGCAGTACGCAACCGGGCGTCAGCCGCCCGTACCTGCCGGGTCCACTCCGCGAGCCAGGGCGCGGCGGAGCCGTCTTCGAGCCCGGCGCGGACCGCCCGCGCACGCCGTGCCAGGTTCGTTCGTTGGGCCGCGAACACCGTGTTGACGCGGGTGTGGACGGCGGGCCCGGGCAGCGGCCGCACCTCGGTGGCCCAGCGCCAGGAAGCGGCGTGCCGGCGCAGCCAGCCCGCGGCGGCCAGTTCGTCCAGGCCCAGGGCGTACGCCGTGGCGTGGGCGAGGTCCAGGGCGAGCCGCAGCCGGTCGCCGCGCCCGGGCACGGCGCGCAGGGCCGCGACGGCCGCACGCGTCGAGTGCACGAACACCTCCTCGGCCACCGGGAGCGCGGCCGGCCCGCCGTAGCGCTCGGTCTCCGGCTCGTACGGCGCCGCGCGCACCTCGCCGTGCCGGCTGGGCCAGGGCCCGGTGACGGGGGTGGTGCCGCCGGCCAGCAGGGCCAGCTCCGAGGCGAGTTCGGCTGCGTCCTCGGCGGGAGCGGCTCCCACCGGCCCGCCGGTGGACACGCTGCGGCGGAACCTGATGCGCAGGTGGGGCCCGCCCTCGTGGTAGCGGATGAAGAACCAGGCGCCGCCGTTCGGTCCGTACCGGCCGTCCATCAGCGGGGCGAGCGCCCCGGTGACGAAGGCGTCGGTGTCCGCGCCGTCGGCGTGCAGGGTCAGGTGCAGGCTCTGCCAGCCTCCCGCCGGAGCCGGAGCCGGAGCCGGAGCCGGAGCCGGAGCCGGAGCCGGAGCCGGAGCCGGAGCCGGAGCGAGGACGGTCGTCGTAGCGGTGGTCCCGCCCGCCGTAGCGCGGGACGGAGACGCGTTCGGGTGTTCGGTCATCGGATCGTCCTCACGGGAACGGGTGCGGGTACAGGGGGAGTTCGTCATGGCGCAGCGGGCGGGCGGTGCGCCCCAGCCGGTGGGGCACCTCCAGCAGCCGGGGCAGCCCGAGCGTGCGGCGGTTGACGTGGCCGAAGGTCATCGGGAGGGTGCCGGGCACGATCACCTTGGCGCAGTGCAGCCCCAGCCGGTCCCGGATCCCGGGCTCGTCCTGCGTCACCACGACCACCTCGAGCCCCTCGGTGGCCAGTCGCGCGACCGTGTCCGTCAGCAGCCGGGTGAGGTCGGCCACCGGTGTGGGCGCGCCCGGCCACCGTTCCTGCCACGGGACCTCCCGGATGCCGGAGAACAGGAACTGAAGCCGGGGCTGGGCCTCCGGCAGGGTGTTGAGGCCCACGTGGTCGTCGAGGTCTACCACCAGCTCGGGCTGCCGGAGCATGGGCCGCAGCCGCTCCGGGTCGCGCGGCCCGCCCGGGCCGGCCGGCCGGTGCACGGCGTCCTGGACGTTGGTGACGACCTCCGCCACCGCCGAGCGGATCGCGGCACGCGGATCGTGGTGGGCCCCGGCGGCAAGGAAGGCGCGGGGAGCATCGGGGTGGCTCCCCTCGTAGCGGCAGAACGCGACGACCGCCGGGATGCCGAGGTCGTTCGTGGCGTCCAGCAGGCCCAGCCGGTAGCCCATGAGCGCGGCGCGCGCGGCCAGGGAGGTCACCAGCGGGTCGTCGGTGGGCAACGCGACTGCGGGCAGCGGCGTGCGCGCGTACCACGCCATCAGGAAGGCGTCCCGTTCGGCCACCTCGAACAGCCCGTAGAGAGCCGCCTCCTGGGGGCTGTTCCCGAGTCCGCAGCCGTTCGAGGACTCGTAGACCACCCGTGTCCGGCCCGGGCCCTGAGGCAGGTCCCAGTACGCCACGTGCTCGGGCACCGCGCGGGCCCGGCCCTCGGTGAGGGACCAGCCGTACACCCAGTCCAGCTCCAGGTCCGCGTGGTAAGGGACCGTCCGCACGGCGGGGTGCCCCGGGTGGGCTGCCGGATCGGGCAGACCGAGCCGGGCGGGGTCCACGGCGGCCTCCGGGCCCAGCTCGGCGAAGGATGCGCGCAGGAGGGTACGGCGCCCCAGCGGGCGCATGCCGGCCAGCCGCTCCACGCCCTCGAACAGCGCCACTCGCTCGCTGGAGCGGAAGTCGGCGGAGCGACCGTAGCCGCCGTCGTCGAGCAGACGGCCGTCCGTCACCCAGGCGGTGGTGAGGGCGAAGGCGGAGTCTTCGGTACGGAACAGGCGGCGCACCGGGCCGAACCGCTCGTCGTGCAGTTCGGCCCGCAACCGTTCCCCGTCCGTACGGTCGTTGGGGCCGCGCAGCACGGCGGGGTCGGGCAGCGGCTGCGGCGTGGCCGCAAGCGCGGCCGCGGCGGGGGAGTCGGCCGGCAGCGGGCGGCAGACCGGGCAGCCACCGATCGGGCGGACGACGTGGGTGGACCAGGTGGCCCGGTGCCCCTGGATGACGTGGACGGTGGCGGGCGGCGGTGTCCCCGGCTCCGCGGCGGGCCCGGCCTCCAGCAGGTCGGCCGCGAGCAGCAGGGCCGCCTCCGCCAGGGCCGGGGTGCCGGTGCCACCGAGCGCCAGCCGGGGGCTCTGCCAGGGCACCCTGCCGCCCGTGGTGGCCAGTCGCTGGTACTCGGTGCACGACAGGCACGCCCGCACCCCGGGCGCCAGCACGGGCCCGACGACGGTCAGCGCACCGTCCTCGCGCACCGGCACCAGGCGCACGGGATGGGCCAGCGCGTGGCGGCTGATCCGCTCCGCCAGCTCCAGCGTCCAGGAGGTGAAGTGGACGATGGCGGCGCCACCGGTGGTGTCCAGCGCCGCAGCCGGATCCAGGACGGGAACGTCGCCGGCGGCGGTGGCCACCACTGCCGCCCCCATCGCCGGCGCGTCCCCGGCCGTCCCGTTCGTCGTCGCCCCGCTCATCGCGCTCCTCCCCATCCGGCCAGGACGGTGAACCCGCATGCGTGCAGGGCAGCCCGGACCGGCTCGGCAGCCCGGACCGGCCCGGCCGCTCCGTTGCCCGTCAGGTCCGCCGCACCCGGCTGCCAGGGCTCGGGTCGCAGTCCGGTGAGCCGGGCCAGCGCCGCGCACAGTTCCGGCTCCCGCCGTGCCATCCCGGCCAGCCAGCGGTCGGTCCATCCTTCGTCCGTCCAGGCCGCCGGTTCGACTCCCGTGGTCGCGAGCGCGGCCTCGGCTCCGCTGAACACGGTGTGCACAGCCCCGGCCGGACCGTGCTCGGCGGCCATGGCCCGGGTCACCGCGCCGAGCGCGGCCAGGGCTGCGGCGTCGGCGGGTGTTGCCTCCACCGCACGGGCGGACACTCCTGCGGTCCCGGCCTCCGCAGCAGGGTCCCGTACCACAGCCAGGTAGGCCTGCTCCGCAGGGAACCGATGAACCGTCATCTCCATCGGAAGCTCCAGGTGCCGGGTCAGTACGGTCCACCAGTGCCGGGCCTGCGGATGCTCGCGCCATTCCTCCTCGCTCAGGGCGCGGCCGGGGCCGGAGCGATCCGCGGCGGCAAGGGCGGCTCGGCGCAGGGCCCGCCCCAGGGCGTGCCCCGGTCCGGCGCCGACTGCCACCGGGCCCGACGTCCCGTCGTCCAAGTGCAGTTCGGCCGCACGGCACCCTGCGGTGAGCCGCGCCAGGTCCGCCCGCGGCGCCCCTGCCACCAGGGGCCCGGCCGGGGTGCGGCAGGCCGCGAGCGCGGCGGGCAACTGGGGCAGCCGGCCCGGCCGCGGTGCGTCGAGCACTCCCAGGTGCGGGTCGCCCAGTGCCCCGATACGGCGCAGGGCCTCGTCCAGGTTGCCGGCGGGAGAGGGGGAGGGGGCCGTTGGATCGACCGGCCCGGTGACCCACGGGTGGTAGGACGCGTGCGGCGGCCGGGCCTCGGCGACCAGTACGGCGGGACGGTCCGGGAGGAGCCGCGGGTCCTCCTCCCGCCCGGCGGGATCGGGCAGACCGGCCGCGGCGCACAGCAGCCGCTGCGCCGCGGCACCGGCCAGCAGGGCCGTCAGCGCCGACGGTGCCCCTGCCGTCGTCCCGGCGGGCGCGGAACCGGTGGCGGGGCACAGGCGGGCGGCGATCGACTCGGCGTCGGAATGCGCCCGCCCCGGCTCGGCCGGGGCCGTGGCGAAGCCGCCGTCAGCGGTGCGGGCCACGGCCACGGCCACCGGCGGAGTGCCCGCGACCGCCACCACTCGGTCGGCCGGCAGGCCCGTGTCGCGGAACACCTCCGGGCGTGTCCCCGCGCGCTCCAGGGCGCTGATCAGCGCCGTGGCGAGCGGGCCGGCGGGATCAGCTGCTGCGACCACGGGCCGCGCGGCGGCGAGGGCCGCGGCCGCGAGTCCCGGCCGGTGCGTGGACGCTCCCAGCCATGCGGCCGGCTCGGCGGCTCCCGCCGGATACTCGGCGAGCAGGTCGTGCGCGTGCAGCTGCGAGCTCAGCGCGGCCAGCGCGGACTCGACCCGGGGATCGGCCGGATCGAGGCGGGGCCGGGGACGGGGCAGGTCCTCCTGCCCGCCCCGGCCGTCCTCGGGCCCATGGCCGAGCTGATCGGCCAGCAGCTCCCACAGGGCGGGCAGAGCCCGGCTTCCCTCGAGCGTCACGCTCCCGTCCCGGCCGCGCAGGTGAAGGCCGGCTCGCAGCGGGGTGACCGCCACCCCGGGCCGCAGCCGCATGCGCGGCGACTCTGCGGCGGTCACCGGGTCGCCTCCACGGCGGCGATGACCTCGTCGACGCGCGCCTGCCACCGGTGCCCGGTGAGCCCTGGCACGCTCCGCACCACGAGGTGGGCGGCGAGGTAGCGCTCCACGGGCCGGACATCGCAGGCGGTGAGGAGCCGGTACAGCCCGTTCGTGCAGGCCCGGTAGACCAGATAGTCGGGGCGGGTCCACATCGTGCCCTGCGGGTCCGAGCGGTGCAGCCGCCGGTGGAAGTCGCTGTACCGGGTGCGCACCTCCCGGTCCCAGCGCTCGGCGGTGGCCCGGTCGTCGAGCGCCGCGGCCCGGTCCCGGTACGCGGCGGGAACCCCGGTGAAGTCCGCGCCCGCCCGCAGCCGTTCCTCCGCGATCCGCCAGGCCCCCGCGGACCAGTCGGCCCAGGCCCGCTCCCAGCCGGCCGCACCGCCAGCCGCGATCCGGCCCACCAGTGCGGAGATCCGCCCGCCCGCGGCCTCCCAGCGGCGATCGAAGGCCGCACGCAGCCGTCCGTCCGGGTCGTCGTGGACGAGGAAGTCCTCCAGGTGGGAGACGTACGAGTAGTGGCCGCCGACCAGTCCTTCGGGGTGCGCGGCCGCATGGGCCGCGAGGGCCGCCACCACGAGCTCGACCCTGGCGGCGGACGCGTCCCCGCGCTCGCCGAGGAAGGCGGTGCCCGCCTGGAGGGCGGGCAGGCCCAGGGCCAGCAGGTCCTCGCGCAGCCGCACCCCGTCCGGGCCGATCAGTGCCTCCAGGGAGGACAGGTCCACCGGCTCCAGCCGCACGGTGTTGTCCGGTACGAGCGGACCGTACGGGGGCGGGATCAGCTCCGCCCGCCCCGCCACCGCGGCCTGCGCCAGCAGCTCCTGCCCGTCGACGGCGGCCCGCGACGGATGCGAGGCAGCGCGAGCGCGCAGCTCGGCTGCCGTGCGCTCGGCTGTGGCGGCCACGGCGCCGGGGAGGCCGCGCAGCCGCAGCCGCACGTGCGGGCCGTGCAGCCAGTGGCGTTCGACGTGAGCGGTCAGCCCGTCCGCGGCGGCCCGCCGGGCGAGGGGCAGCACGGCTTCGCGCAGGAGAGGCGCCTTGACCGGCTCGTAGTGGTAGACGACCACGTCAAGAGCTGTGGCCGTGGCGCTGCCGGTGGCGGACGCGGTGGTCGAGGTGGGCCGGGCGGTGTCCGGGCCGGTGGCCGGGGCGTTCATCGGTGTCTCCTCGGCGGATGACGGGCGGGATGGCGGTGGGGCCCGCCGGGGCAGGTGGACGGGACGGCTCGGGTGGAGCGGGCGGCTCAGCCGGACCGGGCGGTGCGCGCGGGCCGGTAGGTCTCGGCAACCAGCTCCACGGCACGGGCGGGGCGGCTCCGGCCCCCGAAGACGGGCAGGGCCTCCTCCAGCACCACGCCGCGCGGATGGCGGGCCAGCCAGCCGGAGAGGCAGCGCAGGTGCAGGGCGCTGCCCAGGTCGAGGGCCTGGGGCTTCGGCGCGCGCAGACTCCGTACGAAGTCCTCGGCGGCCCGCCCGGCGAGCGGCTCCGGTACCGGGTGCAGGAACAGCTGCTCGGGCAGCCCCAGCAGGGACCGCCAGCGGGCCACCGCCGCGGCCGGGATCTCGCCGGGGTCGGCCGCGAGGTCGGCGCGGAGCACGGCCAGTACCCCTTCGGGCAGGTGCCAGCGCCGCCGGGCCAGCACCGCATGGCGGTGGCGCAGCCGGGGGGTGCGCAGCACCTCGCCACCGGGGACGGCCAGGGTGCGGCGGGGCAGCAGCCGGCGGAAGTCCACGACGCCGCCCGGATGATCGCAGAGGAACGGCGCGAGGCGCTGCGGGAGCATGACCGGGGCGAGAAAGCCGAGGTAGAGCACGTCGAGGGGTTCGCCGGTGGCCCGCACCCGGAGCCGGAGCTGGTCGGTATCGGGGTCGTGGACCAACTCCACATCGGCCTCGGCGAGCGCGCTCCGGTACCGGTCGGGGCCGATCTCCTCGCCGACGAGCAGCGGGTGAAGGTTGGCGTTGAAGCCGCCCACCGGCCGGATCTGAACGGCCCGGCCGCCGTCGCCGAGGCCGCGGCGGATCGCGCGGGTCACCTCCGCGGCGGCACCGTGGGGCAGACCGTCCAGGAAGCGGCTGGTGAAGCGGCCCCAGCCGCCGTAGGCGTGGTTGACGCAGAGCAGACCGCCCGGGACGGGGTCCTCCGGGCGATCGGCCGGAGCCGGTTCCGCCTGCGGCCCGGCGGCCGGGACCGCGCGTTGGACGAACCACGAGTAGCTGAGCGGGCGGGCGACGGTCCAGCCGGGCAGCCGGGCGGCGAGCCCGCGCACCTCTTCGGCGGGCAGGACGACCTCCTCCGCCCAGCCGCCCGGTGCTGCCGCCGCGGCGGTCCGTGTCCGCTGGACGAAATCCTCCCGCAGCCGGGCCAGTTCGGACAGTTCGGCGGAGAGCCCCGGATCGCCGGCGGGCCGGCCGGCGAGGCGTGCGGCCTCCTCCCACGCGGCGGCGGTGTCGGAGCCGAACTCCCAGGGGGCCGGGCAGGTCCCCCCGCGCCCGTAGCGGGCGACGAAGCGCTCCAGTGCGACCCGCCGCATCACGTGTCCGAGGTCGAACAACTCGGCCAGGGCGCTCAGTTCACCGAGTACGGCGCGGTCCGCGCCGGTCAGCCGGCCGGACTCCCCGGTGACGGTACGGATGCCGGCAGCCGCAGGGCCGGACGCGGTGTCCGCCGTCGGGTCTCCGGCGGCGAGTACGTCCTCGGCGAGCACGTCCTCGGTGAGCACGTTCAGCGGGGCGGCATCGGCCGGGACGGGCCGGCCGGCGTCGGCCAGAAGGCTGCGCCAGCAGTCCGCGAGGCCGGCGAGCAGGGCGGGCCGCTCCTCGGGCCGGGCGTTCGCGAAGCGGGCGGTGCCGGCCGCGAGCCGGTCGGTCCGGTCGGCCAGAGCTGCGTCCTCGGGCCACTGGCGAAGCCAGTCGGCCAGCGCGCGCAGCGGGTCCGGGTGCTGCGGGTCGACGGGTTCCACGGGCACCAGCAGGCCGCTGTCGGCGAGTTGGCCGAGATAGCGGCCGACGGCGGGGTCCGCGCAGGGGCGGCCGAGGGCCGGGCCGAGCCGGGCCGCCAGCCCGTCGAGCGTCGCGGGCGTGGCCGCGAGCGCGTCCATCTCGGCCAGGGCGGGGTGGGCTGCGAGCTCGATCGTCTCCTCACGGGTGACGAGGTACCGGCCGCCCGCGAAGGCCGTGCGGTCCTTGGCGTAGCGGGCCCGGCCGTCGGCGCCGGGCCGCGCACTGCTGGTCATGCGATGGGGGAGCGCGCGTCGGCGGCGCGGTTCGTCCAACAGCGCGGCGACCAGCGCCGCGACGAGGGTCCGGTTCTCCCGCACCGCGGACCGCAGCGGCGGCGGCAGCCGGTCCGGGGGCAGGCTCTGGCCTTCTGCCGCGGCGGCTGCGTCACCGGCGCCCGCACCGCCGGACCACCCCACCGCGGTGAACCATGACAGCGGGCTGGTCTTCGTACTGGCGCGCAGGGCGTGCCGCAGCACCGAGGACTCTTCCTTGCGGGCCCTGCGCCCGCCCTCGTCCCGGGCGGCCCGGGACACGGCGCGCAGCAGGTCGGTGCTCGTGAGCGCGACGGCCCGGGCGAAGCCGGGGGAGCGGCACAGTTCCGCGAGCGCGGAGCGCTCGGCGGTCAGGGCGTCCGGGGCGGCCGCGGCCAGATCCGTGAGGAGTGCGGCGCGGCGCTCGCGCAGGGCGAGCCAGGTGCCGAGCCGGGGCACCCGCACGGGCAGGTCGCCGAGCCGGGCCAGCAGGGCCGGGCGGGGGGTGCGGCCGTTGTGCAGCGCACGGCGCAGCGGGAGCACCACCTGGCGGTGGAACTCCTCGTGGTGGCCCCGCCGGGAGTCGAAGAGGTCGTCGCACAGGGCCGGACGCAGTGCGTCCTCCTGCGCCGCGATGGCGGTGAGCCGGCCGAGCAGGCTCCGTACCCGCGCCGCCGCCTCCGGCTGTGCGGGGTGCGCCGTCACCGTGGCGCGGACCAGCGCGTACGGGGCGGTCCGGGCGGACGGTCCCGCCGGCGGGCGGGCGGTTCCCGGCACGGACGTGACGCGTGGCGGCGCGGCCGGCTGGGTGGGATGCGGCATGGCGGGCTCCCGTGGTGCGGTCTGGGCCTGTGATCTGTCGTCCGGCTCGGCCCGCAGCCCGTGCCCGGGTGGGCCGGCCGCACGGGAGCGGCCCGTCACAGCCGTCAGGCGACGGGCGTCTCCACCTGCGGCTGGGCGCAGGAGGAAGAGCCCTGACAGGAGCAGGAGCCCCAGGAGGCGCCGTTCTCGGGCAGTGCGGCGGTGTCGCTCAGCGCGGTGACGGTCAGCTCGCTGAGGTCGAGGTCCAGGTCCAGGTCGAGGTGGTCTGACCCGGTAGTACCAGTGATTTCAGACATGACGGATTTCCTCTGGTTTCTGAGTGATTGCGGAACCGCGAAGACGGCGTCGGGTACCCGGCGCCCGCGGCCGGCGGGCGGAGTGCCACCCGGGAACCGATGGTTCGTGGCCGGGGGCATCCGAGTGAGCGTCGTGGTGCAGCACGAGTCTCCGCGCCGGAACGGGACAACGGCAACCACCCATGTCATGTTGGCCTGTTGACCTGTCCTGCTTCGTCACCTTGCCGGCAGGCCACTGGCCTCCCGGCGGTACTCGAGACTGCGCGCCCCCCATGGCCGCGGGGCGCGCTGCGGTGACCATCGCTGCTCGTGGGCCCGGGAAGAGGCTGCCGGGAACACGCAGCTTCCCGGGGCGACCGGGCCCGGCCGCGGCCGGGCCGGAGCGCCGGAAGGCAGCCCGGGTGGTCGTTCGCGGGCATGGTGAACCGGTCAAACTCCCGCGCCCCCAAGCCGCGCCCCAAGCCGCGCCCCGCACCGCATGCCGGCGCCCCTACGGCCGAGCGTGCACAACGGCGCGTGTGCGCGCCCATCGGATCCTTCGACAACGCCCGCCCGGCGCCGGACTGCCTGGCTGAACTCAGGTGGAACCGCGACGGTTCTCGCCGTGGGGGTATCCAGGGCCGCGGCGTGCACCCAGGGCGGCGCCGCTACGCCTGCTCGGTGAGCCGCTCGCGCGGCGCCAACGGCACCTCGGCCCACACCTGCTTGCCGCTGCTGAGCGGTACCGAGCCCCACGACGCCGTCGTCGCCTCGACGATGAGGAGTCCACGGCCCCCGGTCGCCGACCAGTCCACGTCCGCAGGCTTGACCGGGCTGCGGGGCGAGGCGTCGTTCACGGCGATCCGCAGCCGGTCCGCCGACAGCGTCAGATCCAGCCGCACTTCTCCCTGCGTATGGGCGATCGCATTGGTGACCAGCTCGGAGACCACCAGCAGGGCGACATCGAGTTCCTCCTCCACGCCCCACGAGCGGAGTGTGCGCGCGGCGAAACGGCGAGCGTGCAGGACGGCGTTGGGGAGCCGCCAGACGGTCCAGTTCGTCCGCGTCGGCCGGACGCGGGTGCCGTCGTAGCGCAGGAGCAGCAGCGCCACGTCGTCGTCCCGCCGGCTGACCCCCGAGAGCAGTTCGTCGGCCACCATCCCCGGGTCGGCCGGGTCCGCCGTGGCCAACACGTCGCACACCCGGCGCATGCCGTCCTCCAGACGGACGTTGGACGACTCGACCATGCCGTCCGTCAGCAGGGCGAGCAGGGTCCCCGGGACCAAGCCGACTTCCGTCATGGGGAATTCGGTGTCCGTGACCACTCCCAGTGGCGGTCCTCCTTCGACCTCCATCTCCTCGGTGCTGCCGTCCGGGTTGCGCAGGACCGGCTGCAGGTGGCCGGCGCGGACGAACCAGGCGATGCCCTCCTCCATGTCCAGGTCCACGTACAGACAGGTGGCGAACAGGTCCGTCTCCATGCCGACGAGCAGCCGGTTGGCCCGGGCGATGACCACATCGGGCGGGTGGCGCTCCACTGCGTAGGCCCTCACCGCCGTCCGAATCTGGCCCATGATGGTCGCGGCTCCGGCGCTGTGCCCCTGCACGTCGCCGATGACGAGCGCCACGTGGCCGTCGCCGAGCGGGATGACGTCGTACCAGTCGCCGCCCACTTCCAGCCCCACGGTCGCGGGCAGATAACGGGCGACGGCCACCCCACCGGGCAGCGAAGGGAGTTTGCGCGGCAGCAGACTGCGCTGGAGCATCGTGGCGAGTTCATGGCCGGCGTCCAGCGCGTGCGCGCGCATCAGCGCCTGCCCCACCAGCCCTGCGGTGGCGGTCAGCAGCGACCGCTCCTCCGGTCCGAACCGGTGCTCACCGTCCCATCCCACGAGGCAGACCCCGACCATCCGGCCGTCCGCCGGCAGCGGCAGGACCGCAAGCCCGCCGGGCCCGATCCCCGCGAGAGCGGGTTCGAGGTCCGCACCCGGCGGCCAGAGGCTCACATGGCCCTCCCGCAGTGCGTTCCGCAGCGTGGGCAGGTCGTGCATCGAGGCGTCCGGCCACTCGGATCGCCATTCCGAACGCCACATACCCGGCCATGCGTGCGGCTCGGGAGGGTCGAGGACGGTGAACACGAGCCGGTCGGCCTCCAGCTCGGCGACCGCCACCCGGCTCGCGTCCAGTGGGCCGCGCAGGGAGTTGACGACGATCCGGCTGACGTCCCTGATGGTCGTCGCGCCGGCCAGCTTGGCGGACAGCCGCTGCACGATGGAGACTTCGTCGGCAGTGGGGCGCAGGTAGGAGGCGTCGGCCACCACGCCGAGGACCCGCACGGGGGTGCCGTCGTCGTCCGTCATCACCCGGCACCGCAGGCCCAGCCAGCGCAGTTCACCTCCCGGCCGGCGGATGCGGAACGCCAGCTGCTGCGGATCCGACGTCAGCCTGTCAGGCTCCACGATGGCCATCAGCGCGGGGATGTCGTCCGGCACGGCACTCGCGAGCAGCATCTCCACGTTGCCGCCGAACTGGTCGGGCGGGATACCGAGCAGCTCCAGCACGCGCGCGTGCGCCTCCATGCGGCCGGAGGCGAGGTCCAGGATGAACGCGCCGCCCCGGAGCGGCACCAGTGTGTGTCCCAGCACGGGGCGCGGGGCCGTGTGCCCGGACGCGTGGGCGGCCACCGATTCGAGTCCGGCGGCGACCTGGTCGGCGTACAGCTCCAGCAGGCTCCGGCGGTCGTTGCTGAACCCGTCCGGGACATCGCCGGCGACGATCAGACAGCCCAGCTCCTTGGAGCCGTGCCCGAGCGGCAGGGCACCGAGCGAGAGCCTGGCCGGCGATGCCCGGACGGAGTCGTGCCGCGCCCGCCCGGGGAAGTGGTGCGGGTCCTCCTCCACGTATGCGGCGAGTTCCTTCGGGTTCAGCCACAGCGGGCGGCCCGAGCGGTAGGCCTCGGCGGCCGGGGAGTGCCCGTCCACGGAGAGGACCGCCGGCAGCCCGTACAGCATGGCGCGGTTTCCGGTCATCTCGGCCAGATGGAGTTCCCCGCGGCCCTCGGCGAGCACGTAGACAGCGGCCAGCTCAGCCCCGCAGAACGCAAAGCGCTGCCTGGTCACGGTCTGTAACGTCCTCCTGTGCGGGCAGCCACGGTCGACCGCCCTCCCTCCATGCTGTCGCGCCTCGTACCGTCAGCGCGAGTCAGGAGCGGAGCGGACAGACCTCCGGTGGGGCCTTTGGAGCCGTTGGTGCGCGGACCCTACTCGTAGCGCTGCGGTTCGGCCATGGGCGTGGGCGAGGTCGCGCACCCACGTGTCCGGGCGGTGGCCGGCGCGCTCCCGATCGGCTCATCCATGGCGGCCCCGGCATTCTGGGACGCCCGCTCGGCGATTTCGGGCGCGTATCCGATGACGGGGGCGAGATGCGGGGCAGCGGCATGGAGGCGTCGCCGAACGGTGCCGGGTACGGGGCGCGGACCTGGAGTACGGGGTTTGTGACCAGGCGCGGAGCGCACCGGGAAAGAATTTTCCGGGTTCCTGTCACATCCGGGTGTGCCGGTCCGTCAGTGCTGTGTAGTCGCCGATCAGGCCGATGTGAAGGAGTGCAGTCATGACGGACACCTCGATCTCCCGGATGTCGAACCCGGCTGAGTTCGTGCCCGAGCTGAACGACATCAGCGCGGCTCTTTTCAGGGCCACCGGCAACCGGTCGGTCCCGCGCACCACGATGAGCCTGGTGCACCTGCGGGCGGGGCAGATAGTCGGCAACACCTACCTGACCATTTTGAACAGCGGTTTCCTTCGCAAGGCGGGGGAGTCCGAGGAGCGCATCACGGCCGTCTCGTCGTGGCAGGACGCCCCGTACTTCACGGACGCCGAGCGGGCGGCGCTGGCGCTGGTGGAGGCCACCCTCCAGGCGGCCCCGCACGGCCGGGAGCGGGTCACGGACGAGCTGTACGCGGAGGTTGCGAAGCACTACGACGAGAAGGCGCTGGCCACCCTCACCATCGCGATCGGCCAGATCAGCTTCTTCATCGCGTTGGCCGTCATCGGCAAGCCGGCCCCTGTCGCGTCCCTCGCGGACGAGCAGTGGGACTGACCTGACCCCTGCGCACACCGGGTTCTCACGGGGCGTTCGCCAGTCGCCTCACCGCCTGCCGAGGCAGCCTCAGGGCTCGGTTTCATGGGCACCAGAACGAGAACGCTCCCCGACGGGTGTCCGGCACTGCGTGACGGCTCGCCCGCTCCAGCCCCGCCCCCCGCCCCCGGCCGCGCCCACTCACCCCTTCGCACGTCGGGAGCATCCGCCCCGAGGGGTGACCATGGCCGAGCACCCCCCCCGCCGCGCAGGAGGCAAGCACCGCGGACGCCCCCTTGCAGCCAGACTGACGAGCCTTGTGCAGGGTCGGTGAGGGCGCGGTCAGAACCAGTGCAGGCAGTGCGGGGAGCGCTCGGCGCGGAAAAGGGCGTCAGCGAGGGTGGCCGCGCCCGGGCGGTGTGCCCGGATGTGTCCGGCACGCACGAGCGTGCTCGGGGCGGTGCCGCCGAGGTAGATGGAGCCCAGGTCGCTCACGTCCAGGGACAGGTCGGGCTCGCGGCCCGTCGGGACGCAGTCGGCCTTGCCGTCCCGGACGGTCAGCAGGTAGCGGCCGTGCTCGCCGAGGAACGGGTCGTCGACGTCGAGGACGAGCTCGCCGTCCATGAGCCAGCCGCGCGCGGTCAGCGCACGCGGGACGTCCAGCAGCCGCACCCAGAGCCAGTCGGTGTCGTTGCTCACCTGGCCGGCGCGGAAGTCCGCAAGCTGCCAGCGCAGCGGGTGCTCGGGCGGGAAGCGCTTGAACACGACCTGAGAGACCAGGTCGTGTCCGAGCACGAACCGGGCCAGGGCCGTGGAGACGGCGTCGTCGGTGGCGATGGTCTCGTCGACCGTCAAGGTGTCGGGCTCGCCGAGCGAGTAGCTGGCGTACCCGTCCGGGACGCCGTCGGCGTCGCGGTGGACGGCGACGTGGCGCGGTGCCGGAGAGACCGGGGGCTGCCCCGCGCCCACGGCCCACCAGCGGTGCGGCCGGGACAGCGCGCCGGGCTGTGTGCGGCGGTACCGGTCGTAGACCTCTTCCAGGACCTCGCCGCACTCGGCACGCCGCAGCAGCTCGACCGAGCCGGTCGCTGGGGCGTCGGCCGTTCCGCGCGCCCGGGGCAGGGCGAGGGCGGCCTGGTGGCGCGGCACCGTCAGCCGCTGCGTGTAGGTCGCCGGTCCGTACCCGAACCTGCGGTAGATCAGGGCCTCTGAGGCCAGCAGTACGGAGAGGAACTCCCCTCGGGTCCGCAGCTCGGTGAGCTGACGCCGCATCATCGCGCTGAGCACGCCCTGGCGTCGGTGCGAGGGCAGGACACCGACTGCGGTCACCCCGGCGGCCGGGGCGAGGACCTCACCGGGCAGGGTGAGCTCGAAGGAGTACGCACCGGCGGTGCCGACGGGCCGCCCGTCCGCCGTCATGGCGAGCAGGCCGCGGTCCATTTCGAGGGCCGACCACCAGACCCCGCCGCCCTCGACCGGGGTTTCCGGGAAGCGCCCGAACGCGGCATGGAGCGTGTCGACGAAGACGTCGAGGTCTTGGTCGGTCGTGGGACGGATCTCCATTGCTGCCACTGCCTCCCCGGGATACGGGCACCACGACTCGTGGTGTCCCGCCACAGTGCAGCCTTGTCCCGTGGTCAGGTCAAGCGAATTACGGCAGGGCCCGCGGCCGGTCGCGGCGCAGCCGGTCCCGGGGTATCGGCGTGCTGGACGCCGGCTTTCGACGTCGACCAGGACAGTCCCGCAGCCGGACGAGGCGCCACGCCCACCGGGGCGCGGATCGCGCCCAGTAGAAGACCCCGTTCCCCGACAGGCTGGGCGCAGCCGGAAACCGGTGCCGACCCGAGCCCGCCCGGAAGATCAACACGGGAAGCAGACACCCCACCAGCCGATCGGCACGAACCCGCTCCTGCCTCCGCACGGCCGTACGAATGCGGGCAGTCCGTCGCCCCTAGGGGGTGTCCGGCGGATCAGGGCCGGATAGCCCGGGTCGTCTGGTGCCGTGGATTGCAAGGCGGAGGAGGGAGCCACTGCGGTGGGGGCAC
>NZ_JBFAJR010000038.1:0-69780 GCF_040655295.1 Streptomyces sp. NPDC050448
TCCGATCGGCCCCGCGGCTCAAGCGGCGGCGGGGCTGGAAGGCCTGGGGCTCCGCCCCGGACCCCGGACCTGGGGCTGCGCCCCGGGCCCCGCGCCTCAAACGCCGGCGGGGCTGGGTTGGGCCGGCGGGCTGGGGGTGGTCCCGGCCGGGCGTGGCTCCGGCGGTGGCTGGGGTGTGGGGGTGTCAGGTCCAGGTGGCTGTGGTGGTCCGGGTCTCTATGCGCATGCCCAGGGGGACTCGCCAGGATTCGACGCAGACCGTGTAGGTCTGCGTCTTCGTCGCGCCCCCGGGGACGGGGGCCGGGAGGGGCTGGGCCGTCGTGATCGTCGCCCAGTCGATGCCGAGGGCGCCGATGATGTGCGTCGCGAACGTGACCGTGCCCGAACGGGCCGCCGTGATCCCCGTGTTGGTGAACCCCACCGTGACCTTCTCGCACCAGCGGTCCGCCGCCGGGGCGCGGGTCGGGGTGCTCAGCGTCAGGCTCGCCGGGGTGGCCGGGGGTGTCGTCCCCGGCTTCGGTGCGGGGGGTGCCGGGGTGGGGGCGGACGGGCCGGCCTCGGGCGGGGCCTGGGGTGACGGGCCGGTCCCGGGCGGGGTGCTGGTGGCTCCGCTTCGGGCGGAGGCGGCAGCGCTCTGCGCACCCGGGGCGCTGGGCGACGTACTCGTGGTGGCGGAAGGGGCTCCGCCCAGCCGCTGGAACTCCACCGGGCCCCGGGGCGCGACGTTGTCGCCCGCACGGCGCTCCGGGCCCGGGGCCACGGCGCCCGCGGCCGCGTAGCCGTCACGTGCCGGGCCGCCGCACCCGGTCAGGCATGCGGCGGCCATGCAGCACGACAGCGTGAGCAGGGTCGGCGGGGTGAGGGCGCTACGTTCCCTTCGCATCGCGGCAGTTTTGCTGACTTCACGTCAGATGGGAACCCGGCTCCGGCGATTACTCGCCGATCAGGCCCACCCGGAGCTGCGCCAGCGTGCGCGTGAGCAGCCGGGAGACGTGCATCTGGGAGATGCCGACCTCCTCGCCGATCTGCGACTGCGTCATGTTCGCGAAGAACCGCAGCATGATGATCTGCCGCTCCCGGGGCGGGAGTTTGGCGAGCAGCGGCTTCAGCGACTCGCGGTACTCGACGCCCTCGAGCGCGGTGTCCTCGTAGCCGAGGCGGTCCGCGAGCGAGCCCTCGCCGCCCTCGTCCTCGGGGGAGGGCGAGTCGAGTGAGGAGGCGGTGTACGCGTTGCCCACGGCGAGGCCGTCGACGACGTCCTCCTCCGACACCCCGAGCACCGCGGCCAGTTCCGGCACGGTCGGCGAGCGGTCGAGCTTCTGGGCGAGCTCGTCGCTGGCCTTGGTGAGGGCGAGGCGCAGCTCCTGGAGGCGGCGCGGGACGCGCACGGACCAGGAGGTGTCCCTAAAGAATCGTTTGATCTCGCCCACGACGGTCGGCATCGCGAACGTCGGGAACTCCACTCCGCGTTCGCAGTCGAACCGGTCGATCGCCTTGATCAGGCCGATCGTGCCGACCTGGACGATGTCCTCCATCGGCTCGTTCCGGCTGCGGAAGCGAGCGGCGGCGTACCGCACCAGGGGCAGGTTCAGCTCGATCAGGGTGTCGCGTACGTACGCCCGTTCGGGGCTGTCCGCGTCCAGGGCGGCAAGTCGCTGGAAGAGGGAGCGGGAGAGGGTGCGGGTGTCGATGGCTTCCGAGCGGTCAGACGCTGCAGGTGCTGTCGGTTCCGCGCTCTTGACGAGCGTGAGCACCTTGGAGCTGCCCTGGTCTACGGACATGCCACCCCCTTGAGGTCGCGGACGGTCGCGTACGGCGCGCCCGTCGGAGGAACGCAGCCTCCACCTGAATACCGGAGGCGGGGCTGCGGCAAACGCGGTTCCAGCAGAATGTCACATGTCGGCAACGCGCTGTAGCGCCAAGTCGACATATATCTCCAGCGACAGAGCGGAATGAGCCCATTCTGTGGGAAACGGGGGAACGATCTCCACCCGTTCCAGCTACGCCTCGATCCTGTTTGCGGACCGGAGCCGGGCGAAGCTGCGGGCGAGCAGCCGGGACACGTGCATCTGGGACACACCGAGCTCGGCACTGATCTGGGACTGCGTCAGATTGTTGTAGTACCGCAGGAGCAGGATCCTTTGTTCACGCTCGGGCAGCTGGACGAGCAGGTGCCGTACGAGGTCGCGGTGTTCGACCCCGGCCAGCTCGGGGTCCTCGTAGCCGAGGCGGTCCAGCAGCCCCGGCAGCCCGTCGCCCTCCTGGGCGGCCTCCAGCGAGGTGGCGTGGTAGCTGCGGCCCGCCTCGATGCAGGACAGCACCTCGTCCTCGGTGATCCGCAGCCGTTCGGCGATCTCGGGCGTGGTCGGCGTGCGCCCGTGCAGGGTGGTGAGGTCCTCGCTGGCGGCGTTCACCTGGACCCACAGCTCGTGGAGCCGGCGCGGCACGTGGACGGTGCGGACGTTGTCGCGGAAGTACCGCTTGATCTCGCCCACGACGGTCGGCATCGCGAAGGTCGGGAACTGCACCCCGCGGTCCGGGTCGAACCGGTCGATCGCGTTGATGAGGCCGATCGTGCCGACCTGGACCACGTCCTCCATCGGCTCGTTGCGGCTGCGGAAGCGGGCGGCCGCGTACCGGACGAGCGGAAGGTTCGCCTCGATGAGGGCCCCGCGCACCCGGTGGTGCTCGCTCGTACCCGGCTGAAGGCCCTTCAGCTGCCCGAACAGGACCTGGGTGAGGGCCCGGGTGTCCGCGCCCCGGCTCTGCGGCCTGGGGGCCGCTGGAGGCCCCTCCGGGGGGTCCTGCTGGGGCGGAACCTGGGAGTCCTGCTGGGCGTCGGGCGGGGCGTCGCGCTGAGCGCCGCTCTGGGCGTCGGTCGGGGCGTCAGGCGGGGCGTCAGGCGGGGCGTCGCGCTCGGCGTGCTGCTGCGGGCCGTGCGCGGCGGGGTGCGCGGCGGGGTGGGCGCTGCGGGGGGTCGCTTCGCGTTCCGGGCCGTGCTGGGGGTCCTGCTGGGGTGGCACCTGAGGCGCAGTACTGGCCGGCACGGTCACGCCACCCCTTCATGTATCAACTCATCCGTCAAAAGCGGTCATAGCATCACAAGACATGTGCACTGTGTGCAAGCACCGTATATCGCCGTGTTGAGGGCAAGTTGGGCATAATGGGGTGTTTTGGGATGGAGGTATTGCGGGGGCGCGGGAATGCGAAAGCCCCCCACCCGTCGGAGTAGGGGGCCGGTAAGTCCGGAAGCCGCGTCAGCGTACGGGTTCAGCGCACCAATTCGGTCATGAACGCGCCGATGCCGTGGGCCGCGTCCGATATGCCCTGGAAGCCTATTTTCACGATGTCGGCCGCCTTCACCGGCTGGGTGATGATCACGAAGAGCACGAACACGACGAGGCCCCCCATGATCATCTTCTTGGTGTCCATGAGCGGTGTCGGCCTCCCCAACCGGTCCTGCAAAGTCGGGTGAGTCTATCCGGTCGCGTGCGGCCACTCACCAGGCCTTTATGGACCAATGGCCCGGTGGTCCGGGTCTTTTGCCGCCTGGCGGGCAGGTGCGGGTGGCGCAGTATGGAAGACGAGCCCACCGGTTCTGGCAGGAAGCCGGTGGGTGAGGGACAGGACCTCACTGCGGGGTCCGAGCCGCAGGCTTCCCCCTGAATGCGGTTCGGACCGGCAGGTCCCGTCTTCGTCGGGGGAAGTGGCTTGTCCCCCCGATGCCGCTTCCCCCGTCCCGTACGTCGAAGGCCCCGACCCCGGTCGGGGCCTTCTTCGGGTTGCGGTGCGGGGCTGGTGCCACGCGGTGCCGGGCTGCTGCCGAGCTGCTGCCGAGCTGGTGTCCGGGCTGGTGCCGGGCTATTGGACGGCGCCGAGCAGGCCCAGGACGGGCTCCGCGGGGGCGATCAAGGGCGTCAGCTGGTTCGGCAGGTCCATCAGCTGGCCGAGCTGGTTAACCTCCTTGAGCTTTCCGCCGATCTCCTGGACGGAGCCGAGCGTGGCCCCCTCCGGCATGCCCGGGGCCGCCTGCGGCAGGTCCGGAAGGGTGATCGGGGCCATGGGAGCGGCGGAGGCGGCCGGTGCGGCGAGGCCCGCGGCGGCCCCCGCGAGGGCGAAGGCGGCGAGCATGCGCTGGGTCTTGGTCATGCCGTGACAACGGCAGAGCGGGCGCCCGGTCACGCGGCCGTCATCCGTAAAGACGCGTCGGGATACGCCGAGAGCCCCGTCCCTTGCGGGGCGGGGCTCTCGATCGAAGCGGTAGTGGAGGGATTTGAACCCCCGATGGGTTGCCCCATACTCGCTTTCGAGGCGAGCTCCTTCGGCCACTCGGACACACTACCGAGATGGATCCTAGCCTACGGAGTCGCATCCACTGAAATCGGTATCCCGAGCCGCCTCAGAGGTCGCGGAAGAAGTCCGTCAGCTGCCGCGCGCACTCCTCTGCGAGTACGCCGCGGATCACCTCCGGACGGTGGTTGAGCCTGCGGTCCCGCACGAGGTCCCAGAGCGACCCCGCGGCTCCCGCCTTCTCGTCCTGCGCGCCGTAGACGACCCGGGCCACCCGTGACTGCACGAGCGCGCCCGCGCACATCACGCACGGCTCCAGGGTCACCACGAGGGTGCACCCCGGAAGCCGCCATTCCCCGAGCCGGGCGGCCGCCCGGCGCAGTGCCAGTACTTCGGCGTGCGCCGTGGGGTCGCCGCTGGCCTCGCGCTCGTTGTACCCGGTGGCGAGTAGCTCCCCGCCCGGGCCCAGCACGACGGCGCCGACCGGCACATCGCCGGCCGGCACCGCCCGGGCGGCCTCCTGGAGCGCCAGGCGCATGGAGTCCCGCCACGGGTCCCGTACGGGATCGGGGCCGTGCAGGGGGTGGTGCGTGGTGATCACTAGCGGACGGCCTCCAGCACCTCGGTGGCGCCGAGGGAATCGGCGATCTCCGAGAGGGCGTCCCCGTCGAGGGTCATCAGTTGTTTGTGGCTGACCCCGAGGTCGTCGAGCAGCCGGGGGTCGCCGAGCGGGCCGGCCGGTACCGGTTCCGCGCCGGGCGAGTCCTCCTCGTCCTCGTCGTCGTCGGCGCCGGTGAACGCGGCGATCGTGTCCTCCTCGCCGTCCTCGGTGCCGTCCAGGTCCAGTTCGTCGAGTTCGTCGTCCTCCTCGTCGCTGCCGAGCAGCTCGTCGGTCAGCATCGAGCCGTAGGAGCTGCGGGAGGCCGCGGAGGCGTTCGACACGAAATACCGCGGGTCCTCCTCGCCGTCCACGCGGACGACGCCGAACCAGGCGTCCTCCTGCTCGATGAGGGCGACCACCGTGTCGTCGTCGACAGCGGCGGCACGGGCGAGATCGATCAGATCACTGAGGGACTCGACGTCGTCGAGTTCCATGTCGCTCGCTTCCCACCCGTCTTCGGTGCGCGCGAGCAGTGCGGCGAAATACACCGTGACTCTCCCACTGGTCATAGGCGTGCCGGTTGGAGGTCCCCCCGGCCGGAGGTGGGAAGGGTTGGAACGGCTGTCCTGCTCGCCGCTTCGTGCCCCGCCCAATCGGCATCGTGGCAGAAACGGCGGCTTTGCGAGAGGTCTTCCGCGCTTGCGTCGTGCCGTGCCGTGCGCTTCGCGGGTGGTACGGGGGGCCTCGGCGCTCTCGGAGCGTCCGCCGATCCGCCTTCCCCGCCTCGGCGATGCGGGCCTTCGGCAGCCCGTACGGGCGGTCCGCGCGGCGGCCCGCGACGGCCGCCGCCGATTGCCTCGACACCCCGGCCGTGTCGCCCGGCGCGCCGTTACGCCCCGCGGGGTGGCAGGGGGCGGCCGGACTGGCGCCGGGTGCGCGTGACCGGCCCTCGGCGGGTCCGTCCGCGGGGCCTGCGGTCGCGGGCGGTACGGGGTGCGCCGGACCGGGGCGGTGGCTGCGGCGGCGGTCACCAGCGGAAGGTGCGCATGCGCATCTGCTGGCGCATGCGGGCCGCGCGGGCGCGGCGGGGCTGGACGCGGTCGCGCAGGGCCCGCGCCTCCATCAGGTCGCGCAGGAACTGCGCGCGGCGTGCTCTGCGCTGCGCCGCCGTCTCCGGCGGTTCCGGCGCGTCGTTCTGCCGGCTCGGCTGCGTGTCGGGCATCGGCCACCACCCCAGGCTGGTCCGGTCGTCCTCCTCCGCCGGCGCGAAGCAGACCCCCCGCACCCCACCTTCCCTCGGACGGGCCGATTGATGCCACCCCGTCGCAGCTCAGAAGGGTGGACGGCCTTACGGGTCGTCGGACAGCGTGGGGACGACCGCCACCGGGCCGTGCGCGTGGTGGAGCACCGCATGGGCCACCGAGCCCATCATCAGGGGCCCGACGCTGCGCCGCGGGTGGTGGCGGCCCACCACCACCAGGGCCGCCGACCGGGAGGCCGTCACCAGGCGCTCCGCCGCGTCTCCCGGCACCGCCGCCTGCTCCACCGGCACCCGCGGCCACCGGGCCCGGAACGGCACCAGCCGCTCCGTCTGGGAACGCAGCATCTCCCGCTCCGCCGGCACCGCGTCCCCGTCGTCGGCCAGCCCCTCCGGCGGGATCACCTGGAAGGGGCTGTCCACCATCGTCGTCGGCGCCGGCGGGATCGCGTACGCCGAGACCACCTGGACGGTGGTCCCCCGTGCGGCCGCCTCCGCGAAGGCGAAGGCCAGTACGTCGTCCGCGGTCTCCGCGGCGTGCAGGCCGAGCACCACCCGCCCGGCGGACCCGGATGACCCGTCGGCCCCGTCGGACGGCTCCGCCGGGGCCTGCGCGAGCCGCGCCGCGTGCGGGACCACCACCACCGGGCACGCCGCCGTCGAGGCCACGGCCCTGCTGTTCGAGCCGAGCAGCAGGGCCGCGAAGCCGCCGCGGCCCCGGGAGCCCATCACCAGCATCAGGGCGTCCTCCCCGGTCACCCGCAGGCCCTCGGGCACCGAGCCCTCCAGCGAGTCGTACCGCACCGTGTCCGGCAGTTCGGGGGCCGTGGCGAGGATGCCCCGTACCCACTCGCCGACGGGGTCGGCGAACTGCTCCGGCTGCGAGGCGTCGGCGAGGGACGAGCGGCGTGCCGCGTACAACTGGGCGCTGTCGGGCAGCACGTGCGCGACCACGAGGCCGGTGCGGTGGCGGAGCGCCGCGGTCCGCGCCCATTCCAGCGCCTGGAGGCTGTGCTCGGATCCGTCGACGGCCGCGACCACCGGTGCGTTGCTCATCAGTCCAGCGTGCTGGGCGTCCGGGCGGGTCGCATCCGCAGGCGGGGCGGTGGGGGCGGCGGCGGGCGCATCCGTGGGCGCGTGCGGGCACCGCTGCCGGTTCGGACGCACAGGGGTGCGCACACCGCGTAGCCTTTTGCCCGTGGGTCGCGAAAAGTGCGGCCGTTTTTGCAGGTCGCAGGTCGAAACCCGGCAGCTGAGCCTTGGAGGATGTTGTGCGTTTGCAGGTCGTCGATCACCCCTTGGTGGCGCACAAACTGACCACCCTGCGCGACAAGCGCACCGACTCCCCCACCTTCCGTCGGCTCGCCGACGAGCTGGTGACCCTCCTCGCGTACGAGGCCACCCGCGAAGTGCGCACCGAGCAGGCCGACATCGATACGCCGGTCGGCCCGACCACCGGCGTGAAGCTCTCGCACCCGCGCCCGCTCGTCGTGCCGATCCTGCGCGCCGGCCTCGGCATGCTGGACGGCATGATGCGGCTGCTGCCGACCGCCGAGGTGGGCTTCATGGGCATGGTCCGCAACGAGGAGACCCTGGAGGCCTCCACGTACGCGACGCGCATGCCGGAGGACCTCTCCGGGCGGCAGGTCTACGTCGTCGACCCGATGCTCGCCACCGGCGGCACGCTCGTCGCGGCGATCCAGGAACTGATCAAGCGCGGCGCCGACGACGTCACGGCCGTGGTGCTGCTGGCCGCGCCCGAGGGCGTCGAGGTCATGGAGCGCGACCTCGCGGGTACGCCGGTGACGGTCGTGACGGCCGCGGTGGACGAGCGGCTCAACGAGCACGGCTACATCGTGCCGGGCCTGGGCGACGCGGGCGACCGCATGTACGGCTCGGCCGAGTAGGACCGCCTCGGGCCCGACGGCCTCCGGACAGCCGGCTGCCTCCTCGGCGGCCGGCTGTCCGCGTCCGGAGGGCCGGTCGCCAGGCCCGTTGCCAGGCCCGCCAGCAGGCCCGTCAGCAGGTCTTGGCGGGCGCGGGCTGGGGGTTGGCCAGCAGGGCCAGCTCCTTGGCCGTCGCCTCCTTCGGGCTGAGCTCCTTGAAGGCGTCGCCGAGGATCAGGTCGATGTCCGCGCCGTCGCGGGCGTCGTTCTGCTGCGTATCGCCCTCGAGCTGGGTGCCCAGTACGGAGAAGGCCGCCTTGTCGGTCTTGGGCGAGCCGACCAGTATCCCCGTCCCGGGGACCTTCTTGTCGAAGTCGGCGGGGGCGTTGCCGACCTTGCCGATGGTGAAGCCGCGGTTCTTGAGCTCGTCGGCGACCGCCTTGGCGAGGCCCGCGCGCGGGGTCGCGTTGTAGACGTTGACCGTGATCTCGCCGGGCTGGGGCAGCGCGACGGCCGGTTTGGCGGCGGCGCTGGCGGCCGCCGCGGCGCCCGCCCTGGGTTTCGGGGTCGCGCAGTCCTTGCCCGCCGCGGCGTGTTTGCCGCTGCCGCTCTCGCCGCGGAACACGTTCATGAGCTGCAAGGTTCCGTAGCCGAGCAGGGCGAGACCGAGGACTGCTCCGAGCGCGGTGAAGACGATCCGCCGACGGCGCCGGGGTCGGCTCATGCGGGGATAGGCCGCTCCCGTGACGCGGTACTTTCCGCCCATGCCGGGGGGAGTGAGCATGCTCATGGGCGCAGCGTAATACCGCCCGCTGCCGATGCCCACCAAATGATCTGTTGATAGGGCAAGGCCGACCCGAAAGGCGCAATACTCGCGAAGCGGAACCCGAAGTACGCCGGGGTGCCGCCGAAGTGCGGGAGCGGTCCTCAGGTCCTGCCCCGGCGTGTCCCGGGGGTTCCCGGGCTCAGTAGTCCATTTCGAGGACGCGGGCGTGCAGCACCTGGCGCTGCTGCAGGGCCGCGCGCACGGCGCGGTGCAGGCCGTCCTCCAGGTACAGGTCGCCCTGCCACTTCACGACGTGGGCGAACAGGTCCCCGTAGAACGTCGAGTCCTCGGCGAGCAGCGTCTCGAGGTCCAGCTGCCCCTTGGTCGTCACCAACTGGTCGAGCCGGACCGGGCGCGGGGCGACGTCCGCCCACTGCCGGGTGGTTTCCCTGCCGTGGTCGGGGTACGGCCGCCCGTTTCCGATGCGCTTGAAGATCACACGGAAAGCCTACCGGGCCGGTGCCTGCGGGCGCAGCCGCGCTATGCCGGTGCAAAAGTGACAGGCGGGGCTATTTCGGGCGGGATGTATGAGCGAGAGCACCGACCCCGCGTCCCCGGCCGACCAGATCGCCGCCGGGTACGCCTTCACCGGACCCGCGCCTCTACGCGCGGTACGCGGAGCCGGTCGACCGCGAGTCGGCGTACGAGAAGATCAGCGCCGAGCAGGCTGCGGCCGAGGCGGCGGCGGAGGCGGCCGCGTCCGAGGCGGTTCCCGGGTGACCGGGGACCTGCGCGGGTGACCGCGGAGTTCCGCGGACGACGGTCAAGCGGCGCAGGTGACGCAAAAGGCAGCCGGATCCGCGGCCGGGGTGCCGCCGGAGCCTTCGGCGCTGACAGACTTCGCCCCATGCGGACCGAACTCACCGACACCACGTCCAGCAAGATCGACCGGGCGCTGCTCGAAGCCCGCCGGGCCGTCGGCAGCCCCACGATGGGCCTGGTGCTGACGCTCGTCATAGCCACCGACGAGGAGAACGCGTACGACGCCGTCCGCGCCGCCTCGGAGGCCTCGCGCGAACACCCGTGCCGCATCATCGCGGTGATCAAGCGCACCTCGCGCGGCCCGCACAAGCTCCGCCAGACCCGGCTGGACGCAGAGCTGCGGGTCGGCTCGGACGCCGGGACCGGGGAGATCGTGCTGCTGCGCCTGCACGGGGCGCTCACCGCACAGGCGGGCTCGGTGGTCCTGCCGCTGCTGGTGCCGGACGCGCCCGTGGTGGTGTGGTGGCCTGCAGATGCCCCCGCCGACCCGGCGCGGGACCCGCTGGGCGCGCTGGCGCAGCGCCGGATCACCGACGCGGAGGCCGCCGCCGACCCGGTCGGTGTACTGGACGAGCGGGGTGCCGCCTACGCCCCCGGGGACACCGATCTCGCGTGGACCCGGCTGACGCCGTGGCGGGCGCTGCTGGCCGCCGCGATGGACCAGAAGCCGCTGCCGGTGACCGGCGGGGCGGTGGAGAGCGAGGCCGACAACCCGAGCGCCGAGCTGCTGGCCCGGTGGCTCGAGGACCGGCTGGGGGTGCCGGTGGAGCGGGTCACGACGGACGGGCCGGTGATCACACGGGTCCGGCTGGACAGCGCGGCGGGGGAGATCCGGGTGGACCGGCCCGACGGGGCGCTGGCCACGCTGGTCCTGCCGGACGGCCCCGACCGCAAGGTGGCCCTGAAGATCCGCAGCAAGGCCGAGCTGATCTCGGAGGAGCTGCGGCGCCTCGACGCGGACGAGGTCTACGCTTCGGCGCTGCGCAGGCGGCCGGCCCAGGCGTCGCTCTCCGCGTAGTGGTTGTCGTACGTGGGCTGGCTGTCGATGATGTCCCGGACGGTGGCCTCGCCCGCGCGGACCCGGCCGAGGAGCCGGTAGTAGTCGAAGCGGCCCATGCCGGGCGTGAAGCCGACGAAGACGCTCGCCGTGTGCCCCGGGGAGGGCGCGAAGGCGTGCTTCACGCCCGCCGGGACGGACAGGAAGTCCCCGGCGGTGAGGGTCCTGACCTCGTCGCCGACGAGTACGTCGAGCCGCCCCGCGGTGACGTGGAAGAACTCGGTCGCCTTGGTGTGGAAGTGGACGGGGGCGCCGGCCGCGCCCTCGTCGAACGTGGCGGTGTTGCAGGTGAGCTCGGCGGTGTCGGTCAGCAGGGTGATGACGCTGCCGGGGCCGTCGGTGATGGTCTCGGCGGTGGCTGCGCGGGTCAGGATCTCGTTCGTCATGACCATGAATCTACGCAGGCATGTGACCGGTGACAGGGGCCAATCGGCAGCCGGAAATCCCGGTCAATTCCCTGCCTTGGCGGCTTTGGCGGCGGCCTTCATCTCCTGCTTGTGCGCCCGCACCTTCGCCAGGGACTCCGGCCCGGTGATGTCGGCCGCCGAGCGGTAGACGTTCGCCTGGCCGTAGCCGCCGGCCGCCTCGCGCCAGCCCTTGGGGCGCACGCCCAGCTGCTTGCCGAGCAGGGCCAGGAAGATCTGGGCCTTCTGCTCGCCGAACCCGGGCAGTTCCTTGAGCCGCTTCAGCAGCTCGTCCCCGGTCCGTACGTCGCGCCAGATCGCCTCCGCGTCCCCGTCGTAGTGCTCCACCAGGTACGCGCACAGCTGCTGCACACGCTTCGCCATCGACCCGGGGTAGCGGTGCACGGCCGGCTTCTCGGAGAGCAGCGCGGCGAAGGCCTCGGGGTCGTGGGCGGCGATGGCGTGGGCGTCCAGGTCGTCCGCCCCCATCCGCGTGGCGATCGTGTACGGCCCCGAGAACGCCCACTCCATCGGCACCTGCTGGTCCAGCAGCATGCCGACGAGCGCGGCGAGCGGGCTGCGGCCGAGGAGCTCGTCGGCCTCCGGCTGCTGGGCCAGCCGCATCGTGATGTCCATGGATCCAGCGTCCCGCGTGGCCGCGTTCCCCGCGCGGCCGCCGCACCGCGGGCCTAGCGTGTGAAGCACGCAAAACGCGACCCACGACACACAACCGACGACACAGGAGTCGATCGATCATGGCTGAGTTCCCGGAAGGCGCTCCGTGCTGGGTGGACGCGATGTTCAAGGACGTGGAGGGGGCCAAGACCTTCTACTCCGACGTGCTGGGCTGGACCTTCGGTGAAGCCTCGAGCGAGTACGGCAACTACACGCAGGCCTACTCCGGCGGCAAGGCCGTCGCGGCCGTCGTCCCGCCGATGCCGGGCGTCGAGGCCCCGTCGCAGTGGTGTCTGTACTTCGCCTCGCCCGACGCGGCGGCCACCGCCGAGAAGATCAAGTCGGCCGGCGGCGAGCTGATGATGGAGCCGATGCAGGTCGGCACCTTCGGGACGATGCTGATCGCGAAGGAGCCGAGCGGCGCGGTCTTCGGCGTCTGGCAGCCGGGCGAGCACAAGGGCTTCGAGAAGACCGGCGAGCCGGGCGCGTACGCCTGGGCCGAGGTCTTCACCCGGGACGTGGGGAAGGTGGACGGCTTCCTCCCGAAGGTCTTCCCGTACGGGGCCCAGAAGATGGAGCCCGGCGACGACCCGGAGATGGCCGGGATGGACTACAAGATCTTCAGCGTCGGCGGCACGGAGAACCCGGTCCTCGGCCGGATGAACATGGGCGACGAGTTCCCGCCCGAGATCCCCCCGTACATCCAGGTCTTCTTCGGGGTCCCGGACTGCGACGAGGCGGTGGCCAAGGCGAAGAAGCACGGCGGCGCCCTCCACTTCGGCCCGATGGACAGCCCCTTCGGGCGCTTCGCCGCGCTGACGGACCAGCAGGGCGCGGCGTTCGCGGTCATCGACATGTCGAAGACGTCGGGCGCCATGCCGAAGATGTCGGACGCGTAGCCGTCCCCCTCCGGGGCGGGCGGGGCCACCGGCCGGGCGGCCCCGCCCCCTTCGCCGCCCGGCCTCCTATGCGTAGAGCGGCAGGCCCTCGGTGGAGATGGTCCAATCGCCGATGGTGACGTCCTCGCCGTACACGAAGTCCTTGCGCGTCGCGTACCGCGGTCCGGCGGCGGTGGGGTGGATGTCCGACAGGACGGCACCCGTGCCGGTACGGGGGTCGAAGACCGCGTAGACGGGGATGCCGAGCAGCGGGTAGTCCCGCATCTTGCCGACCCAGTCGTTGTCCGGGTTGGAGCGGGAGACGACCTCGACGGCGGCGATGAGGGTGTGGGGGTCGAACGAACCCTGACCCTCCATGTCCGCCTCGGCGATCAGCATGATGTCCGGCAGCCGCAGAATGCCCTGCGGCTCGTCCTCCACGTCCGGGGCTCCGGTGTGGGCCACGAGCTCTTCCGGCATCACCTTCTCCAGGCGCTTCCGTAGGCGCAGCGCGGTGAGCTCGTGAGGGCTGGACGGAGCCATCATGTCGTGGACGATGCCTTCCTTGGTGATCTCGAACTTGCCGGGAACCGTGTCGTCCAGCGACTGAACGGCATCCCGCATCGCCGGGTACCAGTGGACTTCCTGCTGAACGTCGTCCGGAGCGATGGTCATGGAGCTCACTCCTCGTCTGTGCCCTGTGATCCGGGTCCGAGTCATCGCTTTCATGCTAGGTCGCCTCTCCTGGGCTCGTACGGCAGCCTTTGCAGGTGCCGGGGACTGGGTTGCGGAAGGCGCGGTCGCATTTATCGCAGGCCTGGAAGGGGTCCGGCGGGACGAAGTGCTCTCTGCGGGCCGGTGGTGCCAGGCCGGGCGGGAGCTGGGTCGTCAGGCGGTGGGCGATCAGGCCCGCCGGGTTGCGGGGGTGGTCCGGGAGGTTCGCGGTGAGGGCGCTGGTCACCGCCTGATGGGTGGCGCCGCGTTCCAGCCAGGCCTCGACGCCGCCTGCGAGGCGTTGGATGTCCCGGGCGCCGAGGAGCAGGCGGGGGTCGGCCCGGCGCAGTTCCGCGAGGAGTTCCTCGGCCAGCTGCCGGCGGGCCGGGTTGTCCGGGTTGCGGGGCGCCGGGAGGGCCGCCGCCCGGGGCTTCGCGGGCGGACCGGGCTGCCCGGGCCGGCCCGCCGAACCGGGCTCCGGCTTCAGCTCCGGCTCCGGCTCCGGCTCGGGTCCGGGCTCAGGTTCCGGCGCGGGTCCGGGCTCGGGTTCCGGCGCGGGTCCGGGCTCGGGTCCGGGCTCGGGTTCCGGCTCGGGCTCGGGCTCGGGTCCAGGATCCGGCTCGGGTTCCGGCCGGGTGACGGCCTTCGGCTGGTTGCAGAAAACCGTACGGGTGACGATCCGCCCGTCCGGGAGCTGCTCCTGGAGCCGCCTCAGGTACCCGTACGCCTCCAGCTCGCCCAGCGCGTTGCCGATCGCTTTCTCCCCGAGCGGGAGCTGCCTGGCCAGGGCTTTGATGCCGACCGGGGTGCCGCGCGGCACCGACTGGATGTACGAGGCGAGGGCCCGCGCGTTCATCGACAAGTGGGGATGCCGGATCAGGTCGTTGCTGACGACCGTGAAATTGCGGGTCTGTCGGACGTTGGCGTGTTGAACGCCGTACGCGGCGCGCGAGGGCGCGTTAGAGTGCTGGAAAGCCATCGGGAAGATCGATCCTTCTCGTGGTCAGGCCCTCGTCGGGATTGCGAGTCCCGGCGGGGGCTGCCTTGTGTCTGGAGTTGTCGGGGCGAGCATATGCCAGGCAACTGCCATGAAATCCAGCTGAGTTGGGGCGATTCACCCGTGTGAGTGAGCGGCGCTCCGGGGAGGCTGGAGGGGTAGGGCCGGAGTTCTTTCTCTTGGTTCTTTAAAAGAAAGCGTCGTGACCCACCGGGTCGCGGCCGGGCGCGACCCGCCTGCGCGAGCGGCCCGCACGCATGTCCACCACTTTGTCCAAGGCTGTCGAGACTGTCTCAACGCCAGTGACGGGTAAGGCGCGTTGAGGAGGTGGGTGCGCATGGGCGTGGACAGTGACGGTACGGAAGAGCACAGCTGGTCCGTGGACCCCGATGACGAACAGGGCGCGGCGGTGGTCGCGGCGCTCGGCCGTCAGATGCGGGCGCGACGCGAGGCGATGGGACTGCGGGTCGCCGACCTGGCGGCGGCGATCCGGTACGGCGAGGCCCTGATCTACAAGGTCGAGGGCGGCAAGCGGATCGCCAAGCCGGAGTACTTGGACAAGGTGGACGACGCACTGAAGGCCGGAGGCCTGATCCGGGCCATGCGGGAGGACTTGGCGCAGGTTCGGTACCCGAAGAAGGTCCGGGAACTCGCCAAGATGGAGGCTCAGGCCGTCGAGGTCGGCGCCTTCACCATCCAGGGCCTGCATGGTCTCCTGCAGACCGAGGACTATGCGCGTGCGCTGTTCGAGATGAGGCAGCCCGCCTACTCGCGCGACGAGGTGGAGCGCGGAGTCGCCGGGCGCATGGCCCGCATGTCGATCTTTGGGCGATTGCCTGCGCCGACGCTCGGATTCATCCAAGAAGAGGCCAGCCTTCGCCGTCCGATCGGGGGCACAATGGTCATGCGTGGACAGCTCGAACGACTATTGGAACTAGTGGAGTTGCGGAACGTGACTCTTCAGGTGATGCCGATGGACCGCGAGGCCCACGCGGGAATGGAAGGTCGGATCGAGCTGCTGAAGTTCGCTGACGGTACGGCAGTGGGACGCTCCGAAGGAGCATTCAACGGGCGCCCTGTATCCGACCCGAAGCGGCCCCGGACCCTTGACTTGCGGTATGGCATGCTCCGGGCCCAGGCTCTGACGCCCTGGGAGTCGCGCGTCTTTATCGAGCAACTGCTGGGAGAAACATGATCCACAAGATCGAGCTGGACTGGTTCAAGAGCAGTTACAGCAGCAGCAGCGACATCAACGACTGCGTCGAGGTGGCGTGGGTCAAGAGCAGCTACAGCAGCGGGTCCGAAGGCGACTCCTGCGTTGAGGTGGCGGCCTGCCCCGAGGCCGTGCGCGTGCGGGATTCCAAGGTCCTCGACGGGCCCCAGCTCGCCCTCACCCCCCAGGCCTGGGCGGGCTTCGTCTCGTACGCCCGCGAGGTCTAGGCCAGGGAGCGGCCCGGCTTTCGCGAACGGGGCATCCGGAGGATCGTGGGGAGCGAACCTGTACGCACCTGCCCCCGTCCTCCCGCCCGGGCGCCGCTCGGCGGCGACGTCGGCAGCCTTCGCCACACCGGGAGGCGCGTCATGCGCAAGACCATGGATTGCAGGGAGTACCCCAGCGAGGTGGGGTGCACCCTGACCATCACGGGTGAGGAAGAGGAAGTCATGGGGGCGGCCGTCCAGCACGGCGTTTCCGTGCACGGCGAAGAGGACACCCAGGAGTTCCGCGACGCGCTGCGCGGCATGCTGAAGCCCGAGGTGCCCCAGCACGCCTGAGATCACACCCGGCAGCCGCAGGGGCGAGCCGCTCGGGTGGTTCCGGGTAGGGGATGCGATGGCTTGAAACCACGTCACGGCAGGGGTGCTTACGGTCGATCTTGTGCGGTTCTTCCGGGCCGTGCGACGTCACTACCCAAGAGGTCGATCACCCCATGAGCCTGAGCATCCGCAATCAGATCGCCGGTACCGTCACCGCCGTCACCGCTGGCGAGGCCATGGCCACGGTCAAGGTCCGGCTGGAGGGCGGCCAGGACATCATCGCCGCCATCACCACCGACGCCGTCAAGGACCTCGGCATCGCCGAGGGCTCCGCGGTCAAGGCGCTGGTCAAGGCCACCGAGGTGGCGCTGGCCACCGGTGCCGTCGACGGCATCAGCATCCGCAACCAGCTGGCCGGGACCGTCTCCGACGTCGCCGCCGGGGGTGCCATGGCGTCCGTCAAGGTGGACGTGAACGGCGGCGGGCTGACCGCCGCCATCACCAAGGACGCCGTCGAGGCGCTCGGCCTGTCCGCCGGGTCCTCCGTGGTCGCGCTGATCAAGTCGACCGAGATCTCGCTCGCGACCGCCTGAGCCCTCACAGGCCCAGGTTCGGCGGTGACAGGGCGCCGAACCACACGTGCGTGACGGCGCTGACGTAGCGCGCCCCGCACCGGTCCGACGGCACCACCAGCTGCGCGCCCGCCTCGTCGAGGTCCTCCCCGTCGAGGCTGGTCGCCAGCAGCACCCGGCTGTCGCCGAAGTCCGCGTCGAGCTCGGCCCAGGACAGGACGGTGTGGTGCCCGTCCCCGCCGCTGACCGCCAGCAGGAAGCGGCTGCGGTCCTTGCGCCGGCGCACGTCGAAGGACGGCCCGGCGTCCGCGACCACGTCGCGCAGCAGCGCGCCCTCGAACACATGGTGCTGCGGACCGTTCGTCGCGCAGTCGAACGTGACCGCGGCCCGGTGCTGTACCCAGTCCCGCAGGTCCGCCACGCTCAGGGTCGCCGGGTGGTCCAGATCTCCGTGCAGCATGAGTTTGGCCATGTGCAGATGATGCCCGGGACCGGTCATTCCGGAACCTCATCTGCAAGGTTGATGGCTTGCTACGACTCGCAGGTGTGGCCTCATCGCGTGTTCTGCCCTTGCAGGTTCTGGTCCATCCTCCGCCAGGCGATGTCGCGTGTCGCCGGCATCTCCGTGAACCGGACCCCGGTCGCGTCCCGCAGGGCGTTCGCGAACGCCGGGGCCACCGGGTTGAAGGGGCTCTCGCTCATCGACTTGGCGCCCAGCGGTCCGATCGCGTCCAGCGTCTCCATGAAGTGCACCTCCGTACGCGGGACGTCCGCGTACTGCGGGAGCCGGTAGCGGCGGAACGCCGCTGGCCCAGGGCCCGGCGGAAGGCCCGCCTACGGCACGTCGACGTGCACCTCGGTGGACTTCACCCGTGCGGTGACGCTCACCCCGACCGCGATCCCGAGCTCCTCGACCGACTCCCGCGTCACCACGGACACCACCCGGTGCGGGCCCGACTGGATCTCCACCTGGGCCGCCACGTCGTCGAGCCGCACCGCGGTGACGATCCCTGCGAAGGAGTTCCGTACGGACGTGGCCGTGCCGCTGCCCGCCGGCGGCTGCGGCTGCGGCACGCCGGCCCGCTCCTTGGCGAAGGCGGCCAGCGTCACGCCGTCGACGGAGCGCGCCCCGTCGGGCGTGCGCAGGGCGGGCAGCCGCCCGCCGTCGGCCCAGCGGCGGACGGTTTCGGCGCTCACGCCCAGCAGGCCCGCAGCCTGCCCGATCGAGTACGACGGCACGCCCGCACCCTATCCCTGCCCCACCCCCTGCCCGACCGCCCGCCCACGATCGGGCAAGGCCCCGGTCCGGACGTGGTTCCTGTGCTCCGCGGGCCCGCGGAGACGGGCCGCGGCCACCTTGAGCTGCCGGGTCCGGTCTTCGGGTCAGGCCGCTGCGGCGGGGAGGCCGAGCAGGGTGGCCTGGCAGCGCAGGTGGTGGTCGAAGGCCGCCCGCCGTTCCAGCAGGGTGCCCTCGAACTGGCCGGACAGCTCGAATCCGATCCACCCGAACAGGGCCGTCCATGCGCCGACCGCGCGGAGCGCCAGGCCGTCGGGGACGCCGGGCATGACCCGCCGTACCCGTTCCGCATCCGCAGCCAGCAGTGCGGGCGGGCCGGGGACGCCGGCCGGTGCGGTGACCGCGTCGGCCCGGTGGGCCGCGGAGATCAGACGGCCGTACACCTGGATGGTCCGCATCGCCGGTACGACGGTGTCCTGCGGAGCACGGTAGCCGGGCACGGGGGAGCCGTGCAGCAGGGCGTACTCCTGGGGGTGGGCGACGGCCCAGTCCCGTACCGCGTGCCCGAGCGCGAGCCATCGGCCGGCGTAGTCGCTCGCGTTGCTCGCGTCGGGTTCGTTCGCTTCGGCCGCCGCGCCCAGCGCGTTGTAGCCGTCGACGATCAGTGCGGTGAGCAGCTCGTCGCGCGAGGGGAAGTAGCGGTAGATCGCGGACGAGACCATCTCCAGGTCCCGGGCGACGGCACGCAGTGAGAGTCCGGCGGCTCCCTCGGTGGCCAGCCGGCGGCGTGCGGCCTCGATGATTTCCCTGGTCAGCTCGGTGCGGGCGCGCTCACGCGCGGTTCGTGGAGCAGTCATGGCAGGACCTTAACAGAGCACCCGCCCCAAACAGAGAGCACTGCTCTTGACTTGAAGCTCCGATCTGGGAGAGCATTGCTCTCGGATCGGAGCACCGATCCAAATCAAGCTCTCCCAGGGGGTTCACCATGAAGCTGCTCTACCGCGGTCCGGCCCGGCAGGAACTGCACGACGGGTACGCCAAGCGCCGCCGGATCGACCAGGACGCGCCGGTGGTCAGCGGATCGGAACTGCGGATCGAGGCACCGGTCGAGCGCGTCTGGCAGCTCATCGCCGACCCGGCCTGCTGGCCGCAGGTGCTGCCGGGGCGCCGGGTGATCGAACTCGACGCCGGCGTGACCGAGGACGCCGACTTCGTCTGGGCCATGGGCCGGACGGTCATCCATGCCCGGTTCGCGGTGGTCGACGTCAACCGTGAACTCACCTGGAGCGCCGTCGCGATGGGCGTCCGGGCGATCGACCGGCAGGTGCTGACGCCGACCCCGGACGGGGCGACCGTGCTGCGCATCGAGGAGTCGATGGCGGCACCGCTGGTCGGCCTCCTCTTCTCCGCCGACCGGCTGCGTGGGCAGCACGAGGAGTGGCTCCGGGCGGTGAAGGCGGCTGCCGAGCGACAGAATTGAACGCGAACGGCCGTTCCCGGTACGGCCTCCCGCCCGACGGCGCACGCCGGCCCGGCTGCGCGAGCACCCGGCGGGCATGCTCAGGAAGGCGCCGAGGTGCGACCGGCTCCACGCTCCCCCGGCCGCTCGTCGGGCAGGGAGCGGGGCAGTCCGAACGCCGGGAAGACGCTGGTGTCGCCGAACCAGGTGATCGAGGTGATCGCGTCCCGGTCCGCGCCGAGTACCAGCAGTCCGTACGGGCGGGCGATGGGCGCGGGCGGGGTGGGCAGGTAGCAGCCCAGCGCGGGCTGGCCGTTGGCGCGAACGGGGACCGCGCGCAGCGCTACGCCGCGGGCCTGCGCACGGTCGGCGAGGAAGGCCCCGATCGCCTCCCGGCCGTGATACTGCCGGGGCTCGGGCGGCATCGTCAGCCAGGCGTCCTCGGCCAGCAGCGCCACGACGGCGTCCGTGTCGCCGAGCTCCAGGGCGGTGCTGAACAGGCCGGCGAGCTCCACCTCGCGGACCGAGCCCGCCCCGGCCCGATGGCCCGGCTCGGCCCGGTGTTCGCGCAGTGCGGCCCGGCCCCGCTGGAGTGCCCCCTTGACCACGGTGGCGCCGGTGCCGAGGATCCCGGCGGCCTCCGCGACGGGGAACCCGAGTGCGTCGCAGAGGACGACCGCGGCCCGCTGGCGCGGCGTCAGATGCTGTAGCGCGGTGATGAAGGCCAGGCTGACCGATTCGCGCAGCTCGTAGCGGGCTTCGGGCCCCGGCAGCCGGTCCGGGAGGCCGTCGAGCAGCTCGTCCAGCAGGTGGTCGGGGTAGGGCTGCAGCCACACGGGCTCGCCGAACCGCGTCGGCTGCGGCAGCGTCGCCGCTGCGGCCGGCTGCGGGCGGCGGGAGTTCGAACGCAGGGCGTTGAGGCTGCGGTTGGTGGCGATCCGGTACAGCCAGCTGCGCACCGAGGACCGGCCCTCGAACCCGGCGAGCCCGAGCCAGGCGGCCAGGAGGGTTTCCTGTACCAGGTCCTCCGCGTCCGCGACCGAGCCGACGATCCGGTAGCAGTGCAGCTGCAGCTCCCTGCGGTAGGGCTCGGTGAGACGCCGGAACGCCTCGGCGTCGCCCGCGAGAGCCCTCTGCAGTTCGTGTTCGGTCGTCACGCTCGGCTCCTCGCCTCGGTCGGGTGCTGCACTGCCTCTCCCTGTTCCGACACCGCGCGGCACCGGATCGGAACGCGTTCCGATCCGCGCGCAGCCGGTGTCTTCACCTGATGTCAGCACTGTCCCGGCTGGAAGGACCGCTCACATGATGGACACCGCACCGCTTCGAGACGCCTACCGTGCGCTGCTGGAGGCCGCTTCCGCAGTGGCCGGCTCCGGCGCCCCGAGCCCTGCTCCGCCGCACGGCGAATGGAACGCAGAGCAGATCCTGGCGCACGTCGCCCTCGTCAACGCCGTCACCATCGCCGCCGTCTCCACCGTCGCCGCCGGGGCGCACACGACGTACGACAACCGTGTGGCACTCGACACCTGGACCATCGCGCGTACCGCCCTGCGCGCGGGCGGCAGCGCCGGGCTGCGGGACCGCATCCGCATCCAGGCGGACGCTCTGTGCGCGCTCGGCGGACCGATGCTGAGCGAGGCCGAACTCGACACGCCGGTACCCGCCCTTCTCGTGTCCAACGGCGTGCTCCTCGTCGATCAGCCCGTGCCGCTGCGGGACCTCATCTCCGGCCTCGCGGAAGTGGAGCTGCCCGGCCATACCCGGCAGCTGCTGGCCCTGCTGCCGAAACCCGCCAGGGCCGAAGCCTCGGCGTGACGGTGTAGCGGCCCTCGCCTGCGGGACGGGAGGTTCAGCGCGCGCGAACCCCGTCGATGGCGAGGGCGAGCAGCCGGTCGGCCTCGGCCGGGCCGTCGGGTTCCTGCTCGGTGGCCAGGGCGATGGCGCCGACGAGTTTCAGCAGTTGGGTGATGGTGACCTCGGGGCGTACGGCGTGCGCCTCGCGGGCGCGCGTGAGGAGCTGGTCTCCGGCGCTGACGATCATCGCGTGGCAGGTGCTGCCCAGTGTCGGCTCGCCGTCGCGGGCGCCACGCATCAGTGACGCCCCCAGGCCCCGGTTGGCCACGGCGTGTGCGCCGACGGCGCGGAGCCAGGTGACGAGCGCCGCTTCGGGGTGTGGGTCCGAGAGCAGATCGTGCGCCCTGGCGCAGAGGGCCTCCACCCGGCCTTTGAAGACGGTCTCCAGGAGCGCCTGCCGAGTGGGGAAGTGCCGGTGGAGGGTGGCCGAGCCGACTCCGGCGCGACGGGCGATCTCCTCGAGGGAGGCTTCGGCGCCGTGTTCGGCGATGACGGCCTCGGCGGCGGCCACGATCCGGTCGTGGTTTCGGCGCGCGTCGGCACGCATCGGCTGCCGGGACGGGACGGCGGCGTCCTTGGGCACGGGAGCTCCTGACGGCTTGCCAACTGGGGTGGTCCTCCATATCGTAGCGAACGGTAAACGGGGGGCCACCCCAGTTGTGGGGGCCCTGCCGTCGGGGCGAGATGGGGGACACGTCGTGGAACAGACAGGAAAGGCCGTCGTGGTGGCCGGGGCGACCGGCCTGCAGGGCCGCGCCGTGACACGGCACCTGCTGGACGGCGGTTGGCAGGTGCGTGCGCTCACCCGCGATCCGAACGGAGTGCAGGCCAGGGCCCTGGAGCGGGCCGGCGCGGAGATCGTGCGAGCGGAGATGGAAGACGTCGCTTCCCTGATCGCCGCGGCCAACGGCGCCTACGTCGCGTTCTCCTACGAGTGGCTCAACGCACGCGGCTACCGTGCGGACGTCCGGGCCACCCGACGGATCCATCCCGGGGCCATGGACTTCCACACCTGGCTGGAGCGCACCGGCGCAGCCGAGATCGCCGCGTTCCTGGCCACCTCGCGCACCGCCGGGCAGCACGCGTGAGCGCCCACCGGCCCGACCTCGCACGCGTCGGGATCTGGGCGGGCGACCTCGACAACTACCCCGCGGCCGGCGTCCGCGAGGCTGCGGGCGCGGTCGAGGACTTCGGCTACGGCACCCTGTGGTTCCCCGAGACCACCGGGCGGGAGGCCGCGGCGCAGGCCGCGATCCTGTTGTCGGCCACCCGGCGGATCACTGTGGCTGCCGGCGCGGCCGACATCTACGCGCGGGACGCGGTGACGACCGCCGCCGCCCAGCGCACCCTGGAGGAGGCGTTCCCCGGCCGGTTCCTGCTGGGGCTGTGGGAGAGTCACCCCAGCCTCGCCGAGGACGTTCGCGGTCACCGCTTCGGCTCCCCGCCGGCCACCATGCGCTCCTACCTGGACGTACTGGACGCCGCGCCGTTCGGGCCGCCCGCGACAACCGCCTCGCCGCACCGCGTGCTCGCAGCCCTGGATCCCGCCATGCTCGCGCTCGCCGCGGAACGCACCTGGGGCGCCAACGTACTGGGCATGCCCGTCGAGCACACCCGCAAGGCCAGGGCGGTGCTCGGGCCGGACGCGCTTCTGGCCGTCACCCAGCTGTGCGTCCTCAGTCCCGACCGCTCCCGCACCGCCGAACTGGCCCGCGCCACGGCAGCGGCGGCCCTGCCCAATCGCCGCACGCTCCTGGGCGACCTGGGATACGGGGACGCGGACACGCCCGGCGACCGACTCGTCGACGCGGTCGTGGCCCACGGCAACGCCGAGGACATCGCCCGCCGCGTCCACGGGCACCTCGACGCCGGAGCCGACCACGTCAGCCTCCACCTCCTCACCGCCACACCCCACACCCCACCCACCCGCCAGTGGGAGGAACTCGCCGCACACCTCCCGACCTGATCCCGCACGGCCGCTTCGCCGATGCGGCCGCCCTCTTTCGTCTCGCCGCGCATCGACCCTTGTTCTTGAATGGTTGCTCATATACGTTTTTCGCATGCCCAGACCCCGCGAGTTCGAGCCCGACGCCGTGCTGAACCAGGCCATGCTGCGGTTCTGGGAGCGCGGCTACCGGGCCACCTCGATCGAGGATCTCGTGAAGGCGACCGGAGTGAAGCCCGGCAGTCTCTACAGCGCCTTCCCCGGCGGCAAGCGCGCCCTGTTCCTGAAGTCGCTGGAGCGCTACTCCAAGCTGGTCGTGCCGCAGAAACTCGGCGAACTGGAGGCCCCGAGCGCTTCGCTGGCAGAGCTCCGCGGCTACTTCGACGGGCTGGTGCGCGATCTGCTCAGCCCCGAGGGCAGGCAGGGCTGCCTGCTGGTGAACACCGCGATCGAGAACGCCGCCGGGGACGACGAGGCCGCGGCCGTGGTGCGCGGCCACCTGGCCCGTCTGGAGCGGTGCATGACCACGGCACTGCGGAACGCGCGCAGCCGGGGCGAGGTGCGGGCCTCGGTGGATCCCGGCGGGAGCGCAAAGCTGCTGGTCGCGACCTGCCAGGGCCTGATGGTGGTGGGCAAGGCGAATCCCGACGAGGCGGTGCTGCGCGCGATCGCGGACAACGCCTTCGCCGCTCTCGCCTGACCGCCGCCCCGCCTGACCGCCGCCCCGCCGCCCCGCCGTCCGGCCTCCGGGGCGCGGCAGGGCGCACAAGAGCCACCCGAGCGGTGGCTCTTTTTCGGGCCCAATATTTGAACCATTATTCAAGAATGGAGTTCGATCATGAAGGCCATCGTCATTTCCGCCCATGGCGGTCCCGAGGTGCTCACCGTCACCGAACTGCCCGACCCCGTGCCCGCCGCCGGCGAGGTGCTGATCCGGGTCAAGGCGTTCGGCCTCAACCACGCCGAGGCGTACATGCGCGCCGGAGCCTGGGGTGCGGTGGCGGCCGTCACCGGGATCGAGTGCGCCGGGGTGGTCGAGTCCGACCCCTCCGGCCGGCTTTCGCCGGGCACCACCGTGGTGGCGATCCTCGGTGGCATGGGACGCACCCGCAACGGCAGCTACGCGGAGCTGGTGACGGTCCCCGCGACCAACGTGGTCGCGGTGCGCTCCTGCCTCGGGTGGGCCGAACTGGCGGCCGTCCCCGAGGTGTACGCGACGGCGTGGAGCGGCCTGTTCGGCAACCTGGACCTGCGCACCGGTGAGACGGTGCTCGTGCGCGGCGCGACCTCCTCGCTCGGCCAGGCCGCCGTCGGCCTCGCCGTCGACCACGGCGCCCGGGTCCTCGCCAGCACCCGCACCCCCGCCCACGCGGCCCTGCTCAGGGAACTCGGAGCCGACGACGTCCTCATCGACGACGGCCTCCTCGCCCCACAGGTGAAGGAGCGGGGCATCGCCGTGGACGCCGTCCTCGACATCGTCGGCAACAGCGTCCTGCGGGACTCCCTGGCCTCGGTCCGGCGGCCGGGTCTGCCAGATCGGCTTCCTCGCAGGCTTCGACCCCGTACCGGACTTCGACCCGATCGCCGACCTGCCCACCGGGGTCCAGCTCAGCTTCTTCGCCGGCGCCTTCGTCCTGGGCAGCCCCGCGTTCCCGCTCACCGACGTACCCCTGGACCAGATCTACGCCAAGGTCGAGGCGGGCACCCTCCGGGCCGGGCCCGTTCGGGTCTTCCGGTTCGACGAGATCGTCGACGCCCATCGGGTCATGGAGGCCGGCCGGGCGCTGGGCAAGATGACCGTCACCGTGGACTGACGCGTCTCGACCGGTCGCCGCGACCGAGACGACGAGCCGCCGACGTGCGCGCGCCGTCGGCGCTCCTCGGGCGAGCAGCTCCGGGAGAGGGCGAAGACGCGCTCGGTTCGAGTCAGCCGGCCCGGAGCAGGGCGGGCAGCTCGGCGGTGTCGACGATGTGGGCCCGTGAGGGGAGAACTCGACGGAGCAGGACGTCGTGGACTTCGGTGTCCGGGTCGGCGACGCCGTCGGACAGGACGTAGAGCCGGTAGTCGCGGTCGGCCGCGTCGACGACGGTGGACAGGACGCCGCCGCCGGTACTGACGCCGGAGATGATCAGCGAGGTGATGCCGCGCTCGCGCAACTGCCGGTCGAGGTCGGTGGTGGACATGCCGCCGTAGCGGATCTTGCGCACGACGATGTCGCCGTCCTGGGGAGCCAGGCGCTCGTGGATGGCGGCGGCAGGGTCCTCGTGGTGCATGGCACGGTGTTGGGCCAGCGGGGCGAAGGACTTGTTGGCGGCCGGGATCGCGTCCCAGTCGGCCTCGGTGAAGCCGGCGCGTACGTAGGCGATGGTGCCGCCCTGTGCACGAACGTCGGCGATGGCCCCCTCCAGGCGACCGAGCAGGGCCTCGCCGTCCTCACCCCCGGGGAGAGCGGCCAGGATCGCGGGCTGGCAGTCCATGACGAGAAGAGCGGTGTGCGCGGGGTCGAGTGCGGGCGCGGTGTTCACGCGGGTGTTCTCCTTGCTGGTGGTGTGCCTGGTCGGTGCGGACGCGCGCCGGCGGAGCAGCTGCGGCCTGCGGCCTGCGGCCTGCGAGCTTCAGCGGCGAGTCGTGGCGCGTGATGCGTCGCCGCGGGACGGTTCCGGCTCGTGCTGCGACGTCTGGTCGCGTCGGGGAAGCAGGAGCGGGGAGGCCAGGATGAGCAGTCCCGCGACCGTGAGAGCGGTGCGAGGGCCGGTGACGTCGGCGAGCAGCCCGCCGAGCGCGGTGAAGACGGCGATGGACGCCTGCTGGCCGATCGACCAGGCCGACAGGGTGCGGGCGACGAGATGCTTGGGCGTGCGTTCGAGCCGGTAGGTGGCGAGTACCGGGGCGTACAGGCTCATGTTGATGACGATCGCCAGCTCGACGGCCATCACGGTGACGAGGCCGACGACCCCGGGACGGACGAAGGCCAGGCCGATCAGCCAGACGGCACGCAGGGTGCCGACGGTCCGGAAGACCCGGTGCCGGCCGTAGCGGGCCACGACGCGGCGGGCCAGCCGGGAGCCGATGAGTCCGCCGAGGCAGGGGACGGCGAAGGCGAGGCCGTACTGCCAGGGCGGGAACCCGAGCCGGCGAAGGAGGAGCACGGCCAGCAGCGGCTCGGTGGCCATGATCAGACCGGATACGAGCATGTTGTTGAGGCAGAGCGCCCGCAGACCGGGATCGCCCGTGATGTGCCGGTAGCCGTCGAGCAGTGCGCCCGCCCGGAGCGGGCTCTTGTCGCTTGCCTGCGGCGCTTCCTCCCGGCCGCGGATCGCCGTAATGCCCAGCGCGGAGAGCAGGTGGCTGAGCGCGTCGGCCACCAGGGTGGTGAGCGGCCCGAACAGGCCGATCGCCGCCCCGCCCAGCGGTGGCCCGATCGCGAGGGAGCTCCAGTTCGTGGACTCGAACCGCGCGTTGGCCACGAGCAGGTCTTCCGGGCGGACGAGGGCCTTGAGGTAGGCGCCGCCGGCCGCGTTGAACGCGATCTTGGACGCTGCGACCACGGCCGAGATCGCGAGCAGCTGGACGAAACCGAGCCGGCCGAAGGCGTAGGCGACCGGGATCGTCGCCATGGCCGCGAACCGGGTCAGGTCCATCGCGATCATGACCGGGTGCTTGCGCCGGAACTCCACCCACGGCGCGAGTGGCACCGCGATCAGCGCGCCCACCGCAGGCCCCACCGCGGACAGTGCGGACACCTCGGCGGGGCCGGCGTGCAACAGCAGCACGGCGATCAGCGGCAATGCCCCGAACCCCAGCCCGGATCCATAGGCGCTCACCGCATATGCCGCCCACAGCCAGCCGAACTGCCGGCCCAACGGTCTCCTGCCCATGATGCTCAGTCCGCCCCCTTGAAGTTCCACCCGAACAAACCGACGTTGAGCGATGAGAGCTAAGCGGGCTGGACGACAGCGGGTCAAACAACCGCTTTGCCGACCGTCCACAACCATCCGTTGTTCACTAAGGTGGGTCGGCGTGGATCTCGAAGCCGTACGCACCTTCGTCGCCGCCGCGGAAGCGGGCCAGTTCCAGAAGGCTGCCGCCGACCTGTCGATCACCCAGCAGGCCGTCTCCAAGCGCATCGCCGCGCTGGAGCGCGGCCTCGGCGTGCGGCTGTTCACCCGCACGCCCCGCGGCGCCGAGCTCACCATCGACGGGCAGGCGTTCCTGCCCCACGCGCGCGAGCTGCTGCGCGTCGCCGAGCGTGCGGTCACGTCCGTGCGCACCGGCCGCCGTCCACTGCGCGTCGACGTGATCGCCTCGCGCGGCGCGGCGTCGGGCCTGATGCGCGGCTTCCACCGCGCGTACCCCGAAATCGACCTGGACGTGCTGATGCTGTTCGAGATCGAGACCGCCGTCGCCGCCATCCGGTCCGGTGCGATCGACGCGTCCTTCCGCGCCGTCGCCATGCCCGGCCGGCAGCTTCCCGAGGACATCGAGTCCGTCCGGGTGCTCGACGAGCCCCTCCAGCTCCTCACCGGCCCCGCCCACGCGCTGGCGGGCGCCCGGTCGGTGACCGTCGCTCAGCTCGTCGGGCACCGGATCTGGATGCCCGGCATCGTCCCCGGGACCGAGTGGGGAGCCTATTACGACGACCTCGTCGCCGAGTTCGGCCTCACCATCGAGGCGACCGGTCCCAACTTCGGCTCCGACGCGCTCCTCGACACCATCGCCGACACCCCCGCCCTGGCCACCTTCATGGGCGGGCACACCCGCCTCGTCTGGCCCGCCGACCACGGCCTGCGCCGCATCCCGGTGACCGACCCGACGCCCGTCTACCCGCACTCGCTCCTCTGGCACCGCGACAACCCCCACCCGGCGCTGGCGACCCTCCGCGCCCACCTCGCCGCCACAGCGGCCGGCCACGACTCGGCCGGGACCTGGGCGCCGAGCTGGGTGATTCCGAGCTGAACCGGTGGGCCGCCCCATGCCGTCCGGCAACGTGGCGGTCGATGGGTACATGGAGACAGCCTTGCGCGTCGGTGCAGGCCGGGCTGGTACGGCGGCCGGCGCCCCGCGGACCCCGTGACGAGCCGGTAGCCCCGTGGGCGTACGCCCGCAGGGGGACGCCCGGTGGCGGAGGGGTGGCTAGGATCGGCGAGTGGATCAAGGGACGCCGCGTCCTCCGTGGCTGAGCCGGCTGCCGTCGGGCGTGTGGACGGGGCTGACGTGGTGTGGTGCCGGGCTGTTCGCGGTGTTGCTGTTCAGTACGACCACCTGTCGACTGACGGCTGATCACCACTCCGCATTCCCGCTGCTCGTGCTCCGGGCGGCCGTGGCGGCCGTCCTGGCGCTGGCGATCGGCTGGGCCCGCCGGTGGCCGCTGGCGGTGTTCGGGGTGCTCCTGGCCGAATCGACAGCGGCCGCGGTGCTCTGGGGGAAGACCTGGCCGTTCTTCCTGGCGCTGGGCGGACTCGTCTGCTACCTCGCGATGAACCGTCCCCGCCGCACCACCGTCGCAGCCGCCGTCGTCGAGCTGGCCGCATGGGCCCTCCAGTGGGTGGCGGTGGACCACGGCCGGGAGAAGCTCAGTGACTTCGTGAGCATGCTGTCGGGACTCGCCGTGTCCGTCCTCGTCTTCTGGCTGATCGGCAACTCGATCCGCCAGCAACGCCGGTACGGCGAGGCTCTGCGCGCCCACGCGGTGACGTCCGAACGGCTGCGGATCGCCCGTGAAGTGCACGACATGATCGCCCACAGCATCGGCGTCATCGCGATCCAGGCCGGCTCGGCGAGCCTGGTCATCGATACCCAGCCCGAGAACGCGCGCAAGGCGCTGGGCGCCATCGAGAGCACCAGCCGTGAGACGCTGGCCGGGCTGCGGCGCATGCTCGTCTCGCTGCGCCAGGCCGACGAGGCTTCGCCCCACCCCGACCCCGACCGCGACCCCGACCGCGGCCGCACAGGCATGGAGGCACTCGACCGGCTGGCCGAGATGACGGCCGAGGCCGGAGTCCGGGTCGAGGTGCACTGGCGGGGGCAGCGGCGCCCGCTGCCCCCCGAGACCGACGTGGCAGCCTTCCGGATCATCCAGGAGTCGGTCGCCAACGCGGTGCGCCACTCCGGCACCGACCACTGCCGGGTGTCCGTGGAGTACCGGGACGAGGAGCTGGCCATCGAGGTCGTCGACGACGGGCGCGGCCCGGTACGCACCGGTGCGGCGGCGGGGGCCGGTTACGGGATCCCCGGGATGCGCGAACGGGTCGCCCTGCTGAACGGCCGGTTCAGTGCCGGGTCCAGGCCCGAAGGCGGCTTCCGGGTCGCGGTGAGGCTGCCGGGATGACGACGATCCGTATCGTGCTCGCCGACGACCAGGAGCTGGTGCGCGCCGGGCTGAAGATGGTCATCACGGACCTCCCCGATCTGGAGATCGTGGGCGAGGCGGGCACGGGTGCCGAGGCGGTCCGGCTGGCCGGCGAGGCCCGGCCCGATGTCGTACTGATGGACATCCGGATGCCCGGCACGGACGGCATCGAGGCCACCCGGACGATCATGGCGGGCTCCGCGCCGCCGCGAGTACTGATGCTCACCACGTTCGACGACGACGACAGCGTGTACGCCTCGCTGCGGGCCGGTGCGAGCGGGTTCCTGGTCAAGGACATGGCGCTGGTGGACATCATCGCGGCGATCCGCGTGGTGGCCGCCGGGGACGCCCTGATCGCGCCGAGCGTCACCCGCCGCCTCATCGAGGAGTTCGCCGCACGGCCCCGGCGCTCCCTGCCGAAACGGAGGATCGACGGCATCACAGGACGGGAGCGAGAGGTGCTGACGCTGGTCGGGCGCGGCATGTCCAACAGTGAGATCGCCGCTCATCTCTTCATCGGCCCCGCCACGGCCAAGACCCATGTGGCCCGCCTGCTCAACAAGTTGGGCGCCCGCGACCGCGTCCAACTGGTCATCGCCGCTTACGAAGCAGGGTTGGTGTCGCCGACCTGAAACCGCCCGGGCGGGGTCAGGGGTGCTGGAAGGTGACCTCCGGGTCGGCCGCTGACGGGCCGTCGAGCAGCGCCTGCGGGCGGCCCCTCAGCTGCTGGTCGAAGAAGGCTCCGAGGTAGCTGCGGGTGAGCTCCAGCGCGCGCAGCGGGGGGATCGCCCCGCTGGGGACGGGCCTGCCGGCCTGTGCGCCGAGGAAGTTCAGGTCGCTGAAGCTGCCGTGGTCGGACCCGGCGATCGTCAGCCAGCGCTTCCAGCCGTCCAGGTTCGCCCAGGCCTTCGTCCAGGACTCGTCCGTACCCGGACTCTCGTGCTCGGCGCCGAACAGCAGGAAGGGGCGGCCGTGGAGGCCGGTGGCCGGATCCGCCTCCGGGAAGGTGCCGTCCATGTTCACCCCGGCCCGTATCCGGTCGTCGGCGGCCATGGCCAGGGTGGTGGCGGCGCCGCTGACGGAGTGCCCGGCCATGCCGATCCGCGCCTGGTCGATCATGTGGGCGTACCGCCAGGCCGAGTGGCGCCCGGTCAACTGGTCGATCACGAACGAGAGGTCCTCGGCCCGGCTGCGGGCGACGGCCTGGCGTCCGCCCGCCGGTGGCTGGTCACAGATGGTGCAGGTGAGCGTCCGTCCGTCGGGGAAGGTCACGCCGGGGGATTCGTAGGTGTGGTCGACCAGCGCGACCACGTACCCGCGGCCGGCCAGATCCTCGGCAATGCTGGTGAACAGGGCACGCGGCAGCGCGAGGCCGGGCGAGAGCACGACCAGCGGGAACCTCCCGTGCTCCGGGCGCGCGTCCTCGTGCGCCCAGGTGCGGGTGGTGCTGAGTGCCTCGGGCGGGATGCCGGAGCCCGGGGCCTTCTCCTGCAGCAGCAGCCGGGCCTCCTCGGTGCTCATGTAGGCGGCCGGCCCGCCGGTCCCGGGGCGGGCCGGGTAGTACACGGACACCATCAGCCGGCGCGGACCCGCGGCCGGTACCCAGGGGTCCTGGCGGTGCTCGTCGACGAGTTGCAGCGTGTTGCGGCCGACCGCGTGCGGGCCGGTCGGGCGGGGGAGCTCCGCCTGGGCGAACGCGTTCGACGTCGCGGTGGCGACAGTGGGTGGAGCAGCGGGTGGAGCAGCGGGTGGAGCGGCAGCGAACGCCGTGCCCGCTGCGCCGATCGGCAGCGGCAGGACGAGTGCGAGTGCGGCGGCTACGGCAGTGCGACGGATTCTGGTCATGGCGGCGACGCTAGATCCCGAGCACGCCACCCGACGTCCCCTCGGGGGCGGACCGGGCATCACCTCGGGGCGGATCGGACATCGCCCCGGAGGGGGACGGGCATCCTCGGGGACGTGGCCGCGCACGTGGGCGAGCGCATCTGGCAGGTGGCCAAGGACGCCGCCGGGGTGAGCCGGAAGTCCCGAAGGACCGTTGAGACCACAGATGAGACCGCGAGCGCCGAAGACCCCGACCGCCGGGCGGTCGGGACCTTCGTTTGGCGGGGGTGTCGGAGACGGGCGCGAGGTGCCGGACGAGCGGGTCGGCGCGGAAGCGCAGGGTGGGCGCCGGGCCGGTGGCCAGGCGTGGCTAGGCGTGGCCAGGCGTGGCTAGGCGGGTGCTGCGAAGCCGGCGCAGAGCAGGCGGACGCTCCGCGTGAACTTCTCGTCCTGGCTCAGACGCGGGACCAGCGGGCCCATGACCAGCGGGAACTGCTCGCACAGTTCGGCGTAGAGCTCGGCGGTGACGGGCGGTGGCGTTGCCGGCTGGTTCTGCTCCTGGAGGACGAAGCCGGTGACATGGCTGAGCAGGGTGTCGGCGGCGATACCGCAGTGGCCGGCGGGCAGCCCGGCGTCGAGGAGGGTGCGCAGCAGGCGTTCCATCAGGGAGAGGGCGCCGGTGCTGAGCATGCCGGGGCTCTCGGCGAGGAGCTGGGCGCCGCCGGGGTGCTGTTTGATGCTCAGGCGCAGGGCGGTGGCCTGAGCCTGGACGCGATCCTGCCAGGTGGAGGTGGCCGGGAGGGATTCCAGGGCTTCGGTGCCCGCCTCGTACGCCCGGCGGCAGACCCGGTCGGCCATCAGGGCGAGCAGCTCGTCCTTGCTGTGTACGTGGTAGTAGAGGCTGCCCGCGTGGGTGTCGAGGCGGTTGGCGACCTGGCGCATGGACAGGTTCTGGTAGCCGACCTCGGCGAAGACGGCCATGCCCGCGTCGACGATGCGGTCCTTGGTGAGCTTCATGCCTCTCACCGTACCGCGTTTTCCAACACCGTTCGAAAATTGTGCTAGCTTGGGGCCATCAGGTTTTCGAACGGTGTTGGAAAACGCCGCAACCGGGGGGAGGGGCCAGACATGGGGGCGATCGTCTTCAACGTGACCACGGCCGCGCTGATGGTCATGATGGTCAACTGCGGGCTCGGCGTGGTCGGCCGCGACACCCTGCGCGGCCGGCCGCTCCCGTGGGCGGCGATCGCCCTGACCACGCTCGCCGTCGGCGGCGTGCTGCTCCAGCTCGTCTGGTCCGGCGCCATGGACGCGCTCGACGCGGACCCCGCCAAGTCCGGTTGGTGGCGCGAGTTCACCTCGGTGTTCATGCAGAACGGCGGCCTCTTCGGCGGCCTGTGGAACCTCGCCACCCTCGCCGCCGTCGCCGCCCTCGCCCAGTGGTACTGGGGCGGCCCGCTCACCCTCGGCTTCTTCCTCGCCGGCATCCTGCTGCCCGGCCGCCTCGACACCCTGCTCGGCTTCGGCGACGGCCCCAGCACCGACCCTCGCAACTTCGCCGGCAGCTCCGGCGCCACCTACTTCCTCGGCGCCACCCTCGCCCTCGCCTTCCTCACCCGCACCCGCCTCCCCAAGGAGCTCGCCCTGGCGGTCGGCGTCCCGGCGCTCGGCCTCGCGATGTGGCTCGCCCAGGAGAACGGCCACGGACTGGTGTCCGTCTACGGGTTCGCCCTTGCGGCGGCGGCATGGGCGGTCCGCCGCCGACTGGTCCGCCCGGCACCCGGACGAGCGGCCTGACCCGCGGCATTCCGCCGGCCTTCTCCGTTCGGTCGAGGTTCGCCACCGTGGCCACGGCGTGGAGGAGCCGATCATGAGTACTGCCCCGAATCTGCCGCTCCCGCCGCGCAGACCCGAGGAGTCCCATCCTCAGTCCCATCCGCTACGGACGATCCGGGAGATCCGGGAGTCTCTGCCCGAGCACCAGCTGGGGCACTTCGATGGCGGCGTACCGCTTTCGAGCAGGCGCTCACGGACATCCGTGATCAGTACCGCGACCGGATCGCCGCAGTCGGCGAGCGGGAGGCACTCGCCTATCTCGCTCTTCACCGGAGGCTCAAGAGTGCCGGAACCAGCATCGCCCCCAGATGCGCTGATCGCCGCCACTGCCCTGGCGAACGGCTGGGCGCTGGTGAGCCGCAACATCAAGCATCTGGCGCGATCAGGCGCACTCCTGCTGAGCCCCTGGGAGTACGAGGGGTAGGCCATCGAGGCCGGAACGCGGGGAAGCGTCCGGGTACGAGGCAAACAAGCGAGACTCGAACTGAGACCACGGAACGCAGAAGGCCCCGGCCGGTTTCCCGGTCGGGGCCTTCAAGTGCCCGGTGAGGCACTGGCGGAGGATACGAGATTCGAACTCGTGAGGGGTTGCCCCCAACACGCTTTCCAAGCGTGCGCCCTAGGCCACTAGGCGAATCCTCCGCCGCAAACAATACAAGACGTTGAGGGGTGCTCGCGAACGTGATCGCCGGCGGGGGATCCGGCGGGGGATCCGGCCGGGGGCTGGTCGGGGTGCGGGTCGATTCCGGGGGCTTTCATCCGCTAGGGTGGGGCCCAGCCCCTCACGTGGCGCTATCTCACCCAACTCCCCCAGGGCCGGAAGGCAGCAAGGGTAAGTGGGCTCTGGCGGGTGCGTGGGGGGCGCTTTGCGTTCCGGGGCCGGTGGGCCGGGCGGGTCCGGTGCGGTCGGCGGGCCGTCTTTGTCGGTGGGCCCGGATAACCTCGTAGACGTGTCGTCCCTTGCGCTGTACCGCCGCTACCGCCCCGAGTCGTTCGCCGAGGTCATCGGGCAGGAGCATGTCACTGTCCCCCTGATGCAGGCCCTGCGGAACAACCGGGTCAATCACGCGTACCTGTTCAGTGGGCCCCGAGGCTGTGGCAAGACCACCAGTGCGCGCATCCTCGCCCGGTGCCTGAACTGTGAGCAAGGCCCCACGCCCACCCCCTGCGGCGCGTGCCAGTCCTGCCGGGACCTGGCGCGCAACGGGCCGGGGTCGATCGACGTCATCGAGATCGACGCCGCCTCGCACGGTGGCGTGGACGACGCCCGTGACCTGCGGGAGAAGGCCTTCTTCGGGCCTGCCTCCAGCCGCTACAAGATCTACATCATCGATGAGGCCCACATGGTCACCTCGGCGGGCTTCAACGCCCTCCTGAAGGTGGTCGAGGAGCCTCCGGAGCACCTCAAGTTCATCTTCGCGACGACCGAGCCCGAGAAGGTCATCGGGACCATCCGGTCCAGGACGCACCACTACCCCTTCCGGCTCGTGCCGCCCGGCACCCTGCGGGACTACCTGGGCGAGGTCTGCGGGCGCGAGGGGGCCAAGGTCGAGGACGGCGTGCTGCCGCTCGTCGTGCGGGCCGGCGCCGGGTCCGTGCGTGACTCCATGTCCGTCATGGACCAGCTCCTCGCCGGCGCCGCCGAGGAGGGTGTGACGTATGCCATGGCCACCTCCCTGCTGGGGTACACCGACGGGTCGCTGCTCGACTCCGTCGTCGACGCCTTCGCCGCCGGGGACGGGGCGGCCGCCTTCGAGGTCGTCGACCGGGTGGTCGAGGGCGGCAACGACCCGCGCCGGTTCGTCGCCGACCTGCTGGAACGACTGCGGGACCTGGTGATCCTGGCCGCCGTGCCCGATGCCGGGGAGAAGGGGCTCATCGACGCCCCCGCCGATGTCGTCGAGCGGATGCAGGCCCAGGCGTCGGTGTTCGGGGCCGCCGAGCTGAGCCGCGCCGCCGACCTGGTCAACACCGGGCTCACCGAGATGCGCGGCGCGACCTCGCCGCGGCTCCAGCTCGAGCTGATCTGTGCCCGGGTGCTGCTGCCCGCCGCCTTCGACGACGAGCGGTCCTTCCAGGCCAGGCTCGACCGGCTGGAGCGGAGCGGGTTCACCCCCGGCATGGCGGCCGCCCCGGCCGGCGCGCCCGCCATGGGCTACGTGCCCGGGCCCGAGGCGCATGCCATGGCCCCCGCCGGGCCCGGCGGGGGCGTTGCCGCCGCACGCGCCGCCGCTGCCGCCGTACGGGCTCCCGAGGCGGAGGCCGCAGCCGCGCAGGCCCCGGCCCCGGCCCCGGTGCAGGCCCCCGCTCCCGCTCCCGTGCAGGCTCCGGCCCCGGCTCCCGCTCCCGTGCAGGCCCCGGCCCCGGCTCCCGCTCCCGCGCAGGCCCCGGCCGCCCCCGCCTCCGCACCCGGTGCCTGGCCCGGGGCCGCGCAGCCCGGTGGCGGTGCCCCCGGCGCCTGGCCGGGAGCCGCCGCTTCCGCCCCCGCTCCGGCCGCCCCCGCCCCCGCCGCCGGTGCCTGGCCCAGCGCCACCGCGCCCGGGTCGGGCCGGCCCGCGGCCGCCGCCCAGGCCCCGGCTCCGGCCGCACCCGCGCCCGCACCCGCTCCGGCCGCCGCCGCCCCGTCGCCCGGCATGGCCGCCGGCGCCGGGCAGGTCCAGGCGATGTGGCCCGGCGTCCTCGAGGCGGTCAAGAACCGCCGCCGCTTCACCTGGATCCTGCTCAGCCAGAACGCCCAGGTCACCGGCTTCGACGGGACGACCCTGCAACTCGGCTTCCCCAACGCCGGAGCCCGCGACAACTTCGCGAGCAGCGGCAGCGAGGACGTCCTCAAGGCCGTCCTGGCCGAGCAGTTCCAGGTCAACTGGAAGATCGACGCCGTGGTCGGAGGGGGAGGCGGCCAGCCCGCACCGGCCTCGGCCTCGTACGCCGCCCCGGCCGCGCCCGCCTACAGCCCCCCGCCGGCCGCCCCGGCGCAGCAGGCGCCCGGCCCGCAGCAGCCGTACCAGCCGCCGCAGCAGCAGCAGCCCCAGCAGGGCGCTTCCGCGCCGCAGCCCCCCGTACAGCAGGCGCCCCCGCCGGTCGCGCCCGAGGACGACGTACCGGAGGAGGACGATCCCGACCTCGTCGAGAGCGCCCTGACCGGACACGACCTCATCGTGCGCGAGCTCGGAGCCACCGTCATAGAGGAATACACAAACGAGTAAGGGGCCCTACTTGGGTGGCCGCACGAAGGGCAGGCGCGCGAGCGGGCTAGGCTGCATGGCGTGAAGGTCCTCGTCATCGGCGGCGGCGCCCGCGAACATGCCCTGTGCCGCTCTCTGTCCCTCGACCCCGACGTCAACGCGCTGTACTGCGCTCCCGGCAATGCCGGCATCGCCGAGGTGGCGGAGCTGCGCCCGGTCGACGCCCTCGACGGCGCGGCCGTGGCCCGCCTCGCCAGCGAACTCGGCGCCGACCTGGTCGTCGTCGGCCCGGAGGCGCCCCTCGTCGCCGGCATCTGCGACGCCGTCCGCGCCGCCGGCATCCCCGTTTTCGGCCCGTCCGCGGAAGCGGCGCAGCTGGAGGGCTCCAAGGCGTTCGCCAAGGACGTGATGGCCGCGGCCGGAGTCCCGACCGCGCGCAGCTACGTGTGCACCACCCCCGAAGAGGTGGACGCGGCCCTCGACGCCTTCGGCGCCCCGTACGTCGTCAAGGACGACGGCCTCGCGGCCGGCAAGGGCGTCGTGGTCACTGAGGACCGGGCCGCCGCCCGCGCGCACGCGCTCGGCTGCGACCGCGTCGTCATCGAGGAGTACCTCGACGGCCCCGAGGTCTCCCTCTTCGCCATCACCGACGGCGTCACCGTCCTCCCGCTCCAGCCCGCGCAGGACTTCAAGCGCGCGCTCGACGGCGACGAGGGCCCCAACACGGGCGGCATGGGCGCGTACTCGCCGCTGCCCTGGGCCGACCCGAAGCTGGTCGACGAGGTCATGGAGACCGTCCTCCAGCCGACCGTGGACGAGCTGCGCCACCGCGGCACCCCGTTCTCGGGGCTGCTGTACGCGGGCCTCGCGATCACCTCGCGCGGCGTCCGCGTCATCGAGTTCAACGCCCGCTTCGGCGACCCCGAGACCCAGGTGGTCCTGGCCCGGCTGCGCACTCCGCTCGCGAGCGTCCTGCTGAACTCGGCCAACGGCACGCTGGACGCCGAGCCGCCGCTGCGCTGGCGCGAGGACGCGGCCGTCACCGTGGTCATCGCCTCCCACAACTACCCCGAGACCCCGCGCACCGGGGACCCGATCGAGGGCCTGGCCGAGGTGGCCGCCGAGGACGGTCCCGACGCGTACGTCCTGCACGCCGGGACCCGGCTCGAGGGCGACGCGGTCGTCAGTGCGGGCGGCCGCGTGCTGTCGGTGACGGCGACCGGTTCCGATCTGGCACAGGCCCGCGAGAAGGCGTATAAGGCCGTCGCGCGGATCCGGCTGGACGGCTCCCAGCACCGTACGGACATTGCCGCCAAGGCGGCCGAAGGCCGCTGAGCAGCGGGGCAGTCGTGACGCGGGCCCGGGCGCACCCATGTGCGCCCGGGCCCGCGCGCGTGTTCGCGTGCGAGTGCATCCGGCCGCGTTCGAACGCAGCCACCTTTACCCAAAGCCATTCCATCGGGTGATGGTCACCCGGTCCGGCTGACTGCCGGATGCTCCCCAACTAGGGTGCGGCGCAAGCATTCCGGCACTTGGCCCACCGGCATTGCGATGTCAGTGGCGGGTGTCACAGTGGGGGAGTGAGCAAAACCACCGCAGGGCAGAGGGGGTGAGGTCCGGCCGTGTCCGGAACCGGTTCGATCGTGGAAGTGGGCGTGCCGTCCGCGCGCTCCCGGGCTCTGGCCGTGCTGCGCGTGCGCAGCCGGGCGCTAGCCCTCGGGGTGCTGCCCGCCGCCCTCGCGGTGGTGCTGCTGAGCGCCCGGATGACGGGGCGGCTGGCCGGGGGCCCCTGGCCCGCGGTGACCCTCGTCGTGTGCGTGGTCGCCGTGCTGGTGCTGCTCGTCGGCGGGGTGTTCGCCGCGGTGGTGCTGCGGGCGGGCCCGGCCGTGACGCCGACGGTGCCGCTGCCGGAGACCGCCGCGCCCGACCTCTACCGGCTGGTGCGGGATCTGGCCGACCGGATGGACGTGCCCGCGCCCTCCGCGATAGCCCTGACGCCGGACTGCGACAGCTGGCTGGAGGACCGCACGCATGCCGCGCACCGCCGGAGCGGTGTATCCGGCGGCCGCGAGTCGGAGCCGGGTGCGGCTCCCGTGCTGGTGATCGGCTCGCCGTTCCTGTGGTGGATGCGGGTCGCCGAGCTGCGGGCGGTCCTGGCGCCGGTCGTCGCCGGTACGGGTCCTTCCGCGCATCCGGACATAGCCGACGCGCGAAGCTTCGTGCGCGGGCTCGACGCCGCCGTGGACGTGGGCGGCCGGCCCGGCCTCGGCTGGATAGGCGCACCGGCCCGGCTGCTGCTGAGGCTGTGCCAGGCGGATGCCGTCGAGATGGAGCGCGGGGTCGCCGCCGCCGCCTCGGACCGTGCACAGGGTGTGGATTACGGGCTGCGCATGGTCGCCCAGGAGCAGGTCGGCCTCGCCTACGCGGGCTGGGACCGGCTGCTGACCCGGGTCGCGCTGCCCGCGTGGCGGATGGGCCGCTGGCCGGCGCACCTCGACGCCGGAGTCGTCTCCGCGCTGACCGAGCTGTCCCGGCGGGACCGGCTGGCCGAGGGCTTCGCCTCGCGGCTGGGCGAGCGGCCGGCGTGCGATCTGCTGGAGCGGCCGGGGGTGGTCGACGAGGCGGCTTCGCTGCTGGCCGCGCGGCTTTTCCACGGCGGTCCGGCCGAGGCCGGACCGGACTGGTCGCCGGTGGACTGGGCGGCGTACCCGGAGGAGGTCGTGGACCGCAAATGGCGTGCCGAGGCCGCCCGGCTGCATGCGGCGCTGGACGCCCTCGCCGTGCCGGCCGGGCCGGGGGCGACGCTGGACCGGGTGCTGGGGCACCTCGCGGACGCGGCCGGCGAGGGCGCGGCCGGGGAGGCGCTGGCCGGGCTGCTCAGCGGTGACCTGGCCAGGGAGGAACGTTCCGCAGGCGCCGCGGGACCGGGTGCCGGTGCCGGCGCAGGGGTGGCGCGCGGGGTGGACACCGTGCCGCTGTTCCCGCTCCAGCCGCCCCGCAGTGGGCGGGATCTGCTCACCGACCACGTGACGGCGATGGTGTGCGCCGCGGCCGTGGACTCCGCCGATGCCGCGCCCGGGCTGGACTGGCTGGACGGCCCCGTCCTCCTGGTCGGCGGCGAACGGCGCGCGGACCTGGCCCCCCGGGTGCTGAGCCTGGTGGAGGACGGGGATCCGGAACCGCTGCGGGACTGGCTCGCGGAAATCGGCGTACGCCCGGAGAAACCGGTCCGCCTGGTGTGACCACGCCCGCACCCCCGAAACGCCGTCCCGCAACACCCGGCCCGGGCACAGGCCCGGCCCCGGGCACAGCCCCGGCCCCGGACCCAGGCCCGGAGCCGGGCGCGCCCCGCCGTCCGTATCCGTATCCGGATCAGCGGCCGCCCCGCACTCCGCATCTCCGGATGTGGCGAACGGTGACGGAATGAGTGCGTTATGTGATGTGCTGGGACCGGTCGCAGTTCGATGTACCGAAACCGCGCCGTGTCGGCGTGATGCAGGGACCGTTCGGGGGAGCGAGGGAGGGGAGCGGGTATGGGTGCCGACCAGATCCGGCGATGGGAATCAGGGGCGCTCGCGCACGCGGTGACCGATCCCTTCGGCCAGGGGCCGCTGCCGTGGTTCCGGGGCAGCGAGCTGTACTTCGACGACACCGGGCAGGTCGTGCCCTGGTACGTGGATCCGGCGCTGGCCTCCGGCCAGAACCCCCGGGCCCGCAGCAACGGCGGCCCGCGCACCGCCGACGACGTGCACCGGCAGATCAAGGGGTTCGCCTCCACCGGGGCCGTCGCGCCCGGCGAGGCCATCGACTTCCACATCACCGTGGACCCGCCCCAGCAGTTCTCCGTCGACGTCTACCGCATCGGCCACTACGGCGGCGACGGCGCCTCCAAGATCACTACCAGTCCCCGGCTCTCGGGCATCGTCCAGCCGCCCCCCCTCACCGCCGACCGCACCGTCTCCTGCCACCACTGGTGGCTCTCCTGGCGGCTCCAGGTCCCCGGCTACTGGAGCGTCGGCGCGTACGTCGCCGTGCTCACCACCGCCGACGGGTACCGGTCCCACATCCCCTTCACCGTCCGCGACGACCACCCCGCGGACCTGCTCCTGCTGCTGCCCGACATCACCTGGCAGGCCTACAACCTCTACCCCGAGGACGGGCGGACCGGCGCGAGCCTCTACCACGCCTGGGACGACGAGGGCCGGCTGCTCGGCGAGCGGGACGCGGCCGTCACCGTCTCCTTCGACCGGCCCTACGCCGGCGCCGGCCTGCCCCTGCACGTGGGCCACGCCTACGACTTCATCCGCTGGGCCGAGCGCTACGGCTACGACCTCGCCTACGCCGACACCCGCGATCTGCACGCCGGCCGCGTCGACCCCGCCCGCTACCGCGGCCTGGTCTTCCCCGGCCACGACGAGTACTGGTCGGGCCCCATGCGCCGCACCGTCGAGCGCGCCCGCGACCACGGCACCTCGCTCGTCTTCCTCTCCGCCAACACCATGTACTGGCAGGTCGAGCTGGGCCCCTCCCCCTCCGGGGTCGAGGACCGGCTCCTCACCTGCCGAAAACGCCGCGGCCCCGGCCGCCCCGGCCTCTGGCGCGAGGTCGACCGCCCGGAGCAGCAGCTGCTCGGCATCCAGTACGCAGGGCGGGTCCCCGAGCCCGCGCCCCTGATCGTGCGCAATGCCACGCACTGGCTCTGGGACTCCACCGGCGCCGCCGAGAACGACGAGCTCCCCGGCCTGGTCGCCGGCGAGGCCGACCGGTACTTCCCGCGCACCCAGCTCCCCGAGCACCGGGACCGGATCCTGCTCGCGCACTCCCCGTACCTCGACAGCGAGGGCGCCAAGCGCCACCAGGAGACCTCCCTGTACCGGGCCCCGAGCGGCGCACTGGTCTTCGCGTCCGGCACCTTCGCCTGGTCCCCGGCCCTCGACCGCCCCGGCCATGTCGACGAACGGATCCAGCGGGCCACCTCCAACCTCCTCGACCGGATCTGCAAGCGGGACTGAAACCCGGCCGGGCACCCCCTGGGCTGCGCACGGACCCCCGTACGGGAGAATGGGGCTGCGCTCGTACAGAACCACAGGGAGACCCCGTGTCCGGATTCGTCGAAAAGCCCGAGCCGGTTCAGGTGCCCGGCCTCGTCCACCTCCACACCGGCAAGGTGCGCGACCTCTACCGGGACGGCGACGGCAACCTCGTCATGGTCGCCAGCGACCGGATGTCCGCGTACGACTGGGTGCTTCCCACCGAGATCCCGGACAAGGGCCGCGTCCTGACCCAGCTCTCCCTCTGGTGGTTCGATCAGCTCAGGGACCTCGTCCCGAACCACGTGATCGGCACCGAGCTGCCCGACGGCGCTCCCGCCGACTGGGCCGGCCGCACCCTGATCTGCAAGAGCCTCGAGATGGTCCCGGTCGAGTGCGTGGCCCGCGGCTACCTCACCGGCTCCGGCCTCGCCGAGTACGAGCAGACCCGTACGGTCTGCGGACTCGCCCTCCCCGAGGGGCTCGTGGACGGCTCCGAGCTGCCCGCCCCGATCTTCACCCCGGCCGCCAAGGCCGCGGTCGGCGAGCACGACGAGAACGTCACGTACGAGGAGGTCGCGCGCACCACCGGCGCCGAGACGGCGGCGCTGCTGCGCCAGACCACCCTCGCCGTGTACGGCCGGGCCCGGGACATCGCGCGCGAGCGCGGGATCATCCTGGCCGACACCAAGTTCGAGTTCGGCTTCGACGCGGACGGCACCCTCGTCGCCGGCGACGAGGTGCTGACCCCGGACTCCTCCCGCTTCTGGCCGGCCGACCAGTGGCAGCCGGGCCGTACGCAGCCCTCGTTCGACAAGCAGTTCGTCCGCAACTGGCTGTCCTCCCCGGCCTCCGGCTGGGACCGGAAGGGCGAACTCCCGCCGCCGGCCCTCCCGCAGGAGGTTGTCGAGCAGACCAGCGCCAAGTACACCGAGGCGTACGAGCGGCTCACCGGCCTCGCCTGGGCCTGAGACACGAAGAAGCCCCCGGTCCGAGGACCGGGGGCTTCTTCGATGGAGCGGACAACGCGACTCGAACGCGCGACATCCACCTTGGCAAGGTGGTGCTCTACCAACTGAGCTATGTCCGCATGCGCCGTAACGCGAGACCTACTATACCCAACCTCGCTCGCGTGCGAGACGCACTGCCGTGTGCCGGTTCTCCGCACCCAGCTTCGAGGCCGCCGAGGACAGGTAGTTCCGTACGGTCCCCTGCGAGAGCGAGGCCCGCTCCGCGATCTCCGCGACCGGCGCCCCGTCCCCCGCGAGCTCGAGCACCTCGGCCTCGCGCGCGGTCAGCGGCGAGTCCCCCGCGCTGATCGCGTCGGCCGCCAACTCCGGGTCCACATAACGCCCTCCGGCGTGCACGGTCCGGATCAGCTCGGCCAGCCGCTGCGCCGACACCGTCTTCGGCGCGAAGGCCCGCACCCCTGCCGCGAGGGCCCGCTTCAGGTGCCCGGGGCGCCCGTGACTCGTCACGATCATGGTCTTGCAGTCGGGGAGTTCGGCCCGCAGCGATGTGGCCACGCTCACACCGTCCGCCCCCGGCATCTGCAGGTCCAGCACCGCCACGTCCGGCCGGTGGGCGCGCGCCATCGCGAGGGCCTCCGGCCCCGAGGCCGCCTGCGCGACGACCAGCAGATCGTCCTCGAGGGCCAGCAGCGCGGCGAGCGCGCCGCGGATCAGGTGCTCGTCGTCGGCCAGCAGTACGCGTACGGGGCTCACGCCCGCACCTCCAGTCCTTGCAGTTGTCCGCCCGGGATCTGCGCCCGCAGCCGGAACCGGCCGCCGCCGACCGGGCCCGCCTCCAAGGTGCCGTCCAGCACCGCGAGCCGCTCCCGCAGCCCGGCGAGCCCGGAGCCCGGCGGTCCGGCCGGCGCCTCGGGGGCCCCGTCGTTCTCCACCACCAGCGTCAGCGCGCCCCCGTCGGGTGCCGTCAGCCGGATCACACAGCTGCGGGCGTCCCCGTGCCGCAGGACGTTCGTGGTCGCCTCCCGCACCACCCAGCCCAGCGCCGACTGCACCTCGGGGCGCAGTTCGCGGCCGGCCTCGACCTCGACGCGGCATTTCATCCCGGCCGCGCTGAGCACCCCGCGGGCGCCCTCCAACTCCACCGTGAGATCCGCCTCGCGGTAGCCGCGTACGACGTCCCGTACTTCGCGCTGCGATTCCCGGGCGATCCGCTGGACCTCGATCATCTGGTCCACGGCCTCCGGGCGTTCGCGCCGGGCCAGCTGGACCGCCAGCTCGCTCTTGAGCGCGATCACCGCCAGATTGCGGCCCATCACGTCGTGCAGGTCCCGCCCGAAGCGCAGCCGCTCCTCGGCGACGGCGAGCTGCGCCTGGAGCTCCCGGGCCCGGTCCAGCTCGTAGACGGTGTTCAGCAGCCACCCGGAGAACCCGTAGGCCAGGCTCATGAACAGGCCGCTCAGCAGCACTCCGACCGCGTAGCCGATGACCTCGCCCAGGGGCAGGCCGAGGGCGACCGTCGCGGCGGCCGAGCCGGCCGCCGCGGCCGGGGCCACCCACCACATGCGCCGGACCCTCTTCAGGCACAGCACCACCGATCCCGTGGCGAAGCAGCTCATGCCGATCACCAGGGACGGGGCCGCCGACGCGTCGATGTGCCCGGTCTTGCGCAGGACGAGGGCGGCGAGGCACGCGACGGCCGTCAGGACCGCCGTGGCCACCGCGAGCCGCACCGGACGCCCCCGGCGCCCCACCAGCCAGCCCAGCGCCCTGGAGGAGAGGAATCCGACCAGCACGGAGTGCGCGCACAGGGCCAGGAAGAACACGACGGACACGGGACGCGAGGACGACCTCACCGCCGCCGAGCCGACCAGGGGCGACCCGAACGACAGGATCTCGATCAGTACGAAGAAGTGGAACGAGCAGCGGGTGTAGAGCTCGACCTTCGCCGCACTGCTGCGGTTTCGCCACCACCCGGTCAGCTTTGACACAGTCCCAGTCCCCCGATCACCCTCCGGCGGTCGCCGCCGTGCACGACTCCAGCCTCGCGGCAGCCCGCGGGCGGCACCAGTGCGCGCCGTCATCACCCCCGATGACATTTGTCAGCACAAGCCGATGCATACGACAAAGGCCCTGATCAATGATCAGGGCCTTTGTCTTCTGAGCGGACGACGCGACTCGAACGCGCGACATCCACCTTGGCAAGGTGGTGCTCTACCAACTGAGCTACGTCCGCATGCTTGCGACGGCACGAATGCCGCGCGATGCGTGCATCACTCTACCTGATCCACAACCGTGGTCGGTAAAGCATGCAGAGCGGGTGACAGGGATTGCACACTGCGCCTCCCCCCTGGAAGGGGGGTGTTCTGCTACTGAACTACACCCGCACGACCTTCGGGGCTTTGACCTGCGGTCTGGCCCCTCGGCGTGATCCACACACTAGCGGACCAGAGGGGGTGGATGGCAAATCGGCCCCTCAGTGGGCTTCGTTGTACGCCGCGTAGACCCGCTTCGGGATGCGGCCGCGCGGCGGCACGTCGAGGGCGTTGGACCGGGCCCAGGCGCGCACGACCGCCGGGTCCGGGGCCAGCGAGGTGTGCTTGTACGCCTTCCCGGAACGGGCCTGCCGGCGGCCGGCGGCCACGAAGGGCTCGAGGCTCTTCCGCAGTTTCTTTGCGTTGGCCAGATTGAGGTCGATCTCGTACGACTTACCGTCCAGGCCGAACGTGACCGTTTCCGCTGCTTCCCCGCCGTCGATGTCGTCGGAGATCGTGACTACTACGCGCTGCGCCACGGATATCGGTCCCTTCGCGCGACGCCACCCACCCGTTGGACGTGCGGTGATGTCGCCTGTGTGGATGTTTCGGAGCAATGCAACTTTCCGCCCCGGGTCGCGAAGCGACAAATGCCACCGACCCGGTGGAATCCTTTGTACCGCGATTCCCATTGCAATGCGAAGCCCAGTTAATTGTCTCCGCGTGTCCCGCCGCAATCCCGGGCGCGTGGTTTTCCGGTGGATTTTGCGAAGCGTTGGTGAAGCCGAAACGAGCGGACGATCACGGTCCGTGGATATCTACCCGCGTAGAAATTTCGGACGGGTACGCTGAGGGAACCGCCTTCGCACCAACCACCCATCGGGAGTGCCAGTGGCACGCGTCGTAGTCGACGTCATGCTCAAGCCGGAGATCCTCGACCCCCAGGGCCAGGCGGTGCAGCGTGCACTGCCGCGCCTGGGATTCGAGGGCATCGCCGACGTCCGCCAGGGGAAGCGCTTCGAGCTCGAGGTGGAGGGACCGGTCGACCAGGCCGCCCTCGACCGCATCCACAAGATGGCCGAAACGTTCCTCGCCAACACCGTCATCGAAGACTTCACCGTGAAGGTCGAGGCCTGACGGTGACCACTCGCATCGGAGTCGTCACGTTCCCCGGAACGCTCGACGACCGTGACTCGCTGCGCGCCGTCCGCCTCGCGGGGGCCGAGCCCGTCTCGCTGTGGCACCGCGACAAGGACCTGCACCAGGTCGACGCGGTCGTCCTCGCGGGCGGCTTCTCCTACGGGGACTACCTGCGCGCCGGAGCCATCTCCCGGTTCTCGCCGGTGATGGAGACCATCATCGAGCAGGCCAAGGGCGGCATGCCCGTCCTGGGCATCTGCAACGGCTTCCAGATCCTCACCGAGGCCCACCTGCTGCCGGGGGCGATGCTCCGGAACAACCACCTGCACTTCATCTGCCGCGACCAGAAGCTGCGGGTGGAGAACGCGGAGACCGCGTGGACCGGCGACTACACCGCCGGCCAGGAGATCTCCGTACCGCTCAAGAACGTGGACGGCCGGTACGTCGCCGACGAGCGCGTGCTCGACGAACTGGAAGCCGAAGGCCGCGTGGCCTTCCGCTACGTCGACATGAACCCGAACGGGTCGCTCCGCGACATCGCCGGCATCACCAACGCCGCGGGCAACGTCGTCGGCCTCATGCCGCACCCCGAGCACGCGGTCGAGCCGCTGATCGGGACGGGCCGCACCGACGGCCTCCCGTTCTTCACGTCGGTCCTGAAGAAGCTGGTCTCCGCATGAGCCTCGACACGGTCAAGAACGCCACCGAAACACCGGACGCGGCGCAGCCCTGGAAGGAGCTCGGCCTCAAGGAGGACGAGTACGCCCGCATCCGGGAGATCCTCGGCCGCCGCCCCACGGGCGCCGAGCTCGCCATGTACTCGGTCATGTGGTCCGAGCACTGCTCGTACAAGAGCAGCAAGGTCCACCTGAAGCAGTTCGGTGAGAAGGTCCCCCAGAACGACGCCATGCTCGTCGGCATCGGCGAGAACGCCGGCGTCGTCGACGTCGGCCAGGGCTACGCGGTCACCTTCAAGGTCGAGTCGCACAACCACCCGTCGTACATCGAGCCCTACCAGGGCGCGGCCACCGGCATCGGCGGCATCGTCCGCGACATCCTCGCCATGGGCGCCCGCCCGGTCGCGGTCGTCGACCCGCTGCGCTTCGGCGCGGCCGACCACCCCGACACCAAGCGCGTCCTGCCGGGCGTGGTCGCGGGCATCGGCGGCTACGGCAACTGCCTCGGCCTGCCCAACATCGGCGGCGAGGTCGTCTTCGACGCCTGCTACCAGGGCAACCCGCTGGTCAACGCCGGCTGCATCGGCGTGATGAAGCACGAGGACATCCACCTCGCCCAGGCCTCCGGCCCCGGCAACAAGGTCATCCTCTACGGCGCCCGCACCGGCGGCGACGGCATCGGCGGCGTCTCGGTCCTCGCGTCCGAGACCTTCGACGACTCCAAGCCCACCAAGCGCCCCGCCGTCCAGGTCGGCGACCCCTTCCAGGAGAAGCTCCTCATCGAGTGCACCCTGGAGATCTTCAAGGAGAAGCTGGTCGCGGGCATCCAGGACCTCGGCGGCGCCGGGCTCTCCTGCGCCACGTCCGAGCTGGCCTCCGCCGGTTCCGGCGGCATGCGCGTCGAGCTGGACACCGTCCCGCTGCGCGACGCGACGCTCTCGCCCGAGGAAATCCTCATGAGCGAGTCGCAGGAACGCATGTGCGCGATCGTCGAGCCGCAGTACGTCGACCGCTTCATGGAGATCTGCGAGAAGTGGGACGTCATCGCCACCGTCATCGGTGAGGTGACCGACGGCGAGCGCCTGGAGATCTTCTGGCACGGCGAGCAGATCGTGGACGTGCCCCCGGGCACCGTCGCTCACGAGGGCCCGGTCTACCACCGCCCGTACGCACGCCCCGAGTGGCAGGACGCCCTCCAGGCCGACGACGCGGGCAAGCTGCCCCGCCCGCAGACCTCGCAAGAGCTCCGCGCGCAGGTCCTGGCCCTGGTCTCGTCCCCGAACCAGGCCTCGAAGTCCTGGGTCACCGACCAGTACGACCGCTTCGTTCAGGGCAACACCGTCCTGTCGCAGCCCGAGGACGCCGGCATGGTCCGCATCGACGAGGAGTCCAACCTCGGCGTGGCCATGGCGACGGACGGCAACGGCCGCTTCGCCAAGCTCGACCCGTACACGGGCGCGCAGCTGGCGCTGGCGGAGGCGTACCGCAACGTCGCCGCGACCGGCGCCAAGCCGCTCGCCATCTCCGACTGCCTGAACTTCGGCTCGCCCGAGGACCCGGGCGTCATGTGGCAGTTCGCCGAGGCCACCCGCGGTCTCGCGGACGGCTGCCTGGAGCTGGGCACCCCGGTGACCGGCGGCAACGTCTCGCTGTACAACCAGACCGGTGACGTCGCGATCCACCCGACCCCGGTCGTGGCGGTCCTCGGCGTGATCGACGACGTCAACCGCCGTACGCCGATGGCGTTCGCGGAGGCCGGCCAGTTGCTGTACCTGCTGGGCGACACGGCCGAGGAGTTCGGCGGCTCGGCCTGGTCCCAGGTCGTGCACGACCACCTCGGCGGCATGCCGCCCAAGGTCGACCTGGGCCGCGAGAAGCTGCTCGGCGAGATCCTGATCTCGGCGTCCCGCGACGGCATGGTCGACGCGGCGCACGACCTGTCCGACGGCGGCGTGATCCAGGCGCTCACCGAGTCCTGCCTGCGCGGCGGCAACGGTGCGCGGGTCGTGGTGCCCGAGGGTCTGGACGCGTTCACCTTCCTGTTCTCCGAGTCGGCGGGCCGGGCCATCGTGGCCGTCCCGCGCAGCGAGGAGCTCCGCTTCACCGACATGTGCGGTGCGCGGGGCCTGCCCGCCACCCGCATCGGCGTGGTGGACGGCGAGGAGATCGAGATCCAGGGCGAGTTCACGATTCCGCTCGAGGAGCTGCGTACCGCCCACGAGGCGACGATCCCGGCCCTGCTGGTCTGATCCCGCGCTTCCCGCCGAGCCCCCGTCCGGACCTTCCGGGCGGGGGCTCGGTCCTTTCCCGCACCTCCTGCACACACCTCTTGTATGTGATTACGTAATGTCGTAAGTTCTTCTCGTGGATCTTGAAACGCGCGTTGCGGAGCTGGAACGCCGGCTCGACGCCCTCGAAGCACAGGGCGCCCGGCCCGAACCCGAACCCGAACCTGAGCCCGAACCCGCCGAGACGGCAGGGGACTTCTGGGCGCTGGAGGGATGGAAACAGCGCCTCGCTGCACTCGACGCCCCCGACGGCGGGGTGCTCTTCACCGGCGCGGTCCGCCTCCCCGCCGGCGAGCAGTACGAATGGCAGCAGGCCTTCCCCACCGGGGGGCTCCTCGGCGACCGGGCCGAGGACCCCGCCGCCGACCGGCAGCGCACCGCCGACGCCCTCGCCGCGCTCGGCAGCCCCGTACGGATCCGGCTGCTCCGGGAGATCCTGGCCGGCCGGCGCACCGCGGCCGAGCTCACCGCGCTCGACGGCGTCGGCACCAGCGGGCAGGTCTACCACCACCTGCGCCAGCTGACCGCCGCAGGCTGGCTGCACACGACCGGCCGGGGCCGGCACGAGGTTCCCGGCGGCCGGGTCGTACCGCTGCTCGTCCTGTTCGCGGCGGCCACGCCCTGACCCGCCCCGCTGCCCCGCTTCCCGCAGCCCGGCGGGGCGTCGGCGTCCCGGCCGGCTGCGAGGTGTTCGACGCGGGACCGCGGGCCTGAGGCCGACACCGCAGGGGTCGATCGGGCAGACTCGCCGCATGGCATCGAGGACCCGTACCCGTACGTACGACGCCGCGAAGATCCGCGCAGCCGTCACCGCACAGTTCGGCCACATCACCGCAGCCGTCCGGGAGCTGACTCCCGAACAGCTCGGGCGCGGCACCGGGCTCGGCGACTGGACCGTCGCCGACCTGGCCGCGCACATCGCGTGGATCGCCGACTCGCTCGCGAGCGGACTGGCCCGGCCCCCGGCCGCCGTGCCGGAGCTGACGGCCGTCGAATGGCCCTCCGCCACCGCCTCCCTCGCCGGGAAGATCGCCGAGGCGGCCAAGGAGACCCTCGAGGGGGGCCCGCTGCCCGGGCTGTACGAGCACGCCGGCGTCCGCATGGCCGAGGCGCTGGCCGCGAACCCCGGAAGCCGGGTGCTCGACCTGTGGATCGGGGACATGACCCTGGCCGACTTCCTGGTCACCCGGACCGTGGAGCTGGTGGTGCACACCGACGACCTGGGCCGGGCCGCCGGGGTGGACATCCCGATCGAGCGGCAGGCCCTGGCCGCCTGCACCCGGCTGCTCGCCGACGCCCTCGCGCTCAAGGCCCCGGGCGGCTCGGTGGAGGTGCGGATCCCGCCCTTCGCGGTGGTCCAGTGCATCGAGGGGCCCCGCCACACCCGCGGCACCCCGCCGAACGTGGTGGAGACGGACCCGCTGACCTGGATCCGGCTGGCCACCGGGCGTACGGACTGGGCCACGGCCGTCGAGGACGCGCAGGTCAGGGCCAGCGGGGAGCGGGCCGACCTGGCGGCGCTGCTGCCGGTGATGAGCTGAGCGGAGGGCCGTCATGGTGGAACCGCTCCGGCGCCCGGTCCGTCCCAGGGGCATGCGTACCTTCCGGCCCGTCCACACCTCTGCGGGCCTGGCCCTCGTACTCGCGCTCGCCCTGGCCGGCTGCGGCCGGGACGAGGACGGCGGGAGCACCACGCTCCCCGACCCCATGGGTTCCTGGGCCGTCGAGTCCCTGACCACGGGCGGCCGCACCCTGCACGCGCCCGAGTCCGCCCGTCTCGACATCAGCCGGAACCAGGCCAAGGGCAACTACGGCTGCAACGGCTTCACCGCGGTGGTGGCCTTCGCCGGCCCCTCCGCGGTGACCGTCACGCCCGGCGCCACGACCACCATGGCCTGCGCGGACATGGACTTCGAGACCGCCTTCGCCAAACTGTTCCGCGGGAGGATGGCGATCGACCGGGGACCCGACCGGCTCACCCTGAAGACCGCCGACGGGAGCACCATCGCCATGACGTCGACGCCCGCGGCACCGGACGCCCCGCTCACCACGACCCAGTGGACCGTGGAGTCCCTGGTGAGCGGCGGGACCGCGGCCTCCCTGCCCGCCGAGGCGGCCGGGAAGGCGTGGTTCACCATCGCCCCGGACTTCGCCGTGAGCGGCAGCCTCGGCTGCAACCGGTTCAGTGCCAAGGCCACCGTCGAGGGCTCCGCGGTCACCTTCGGGCCGCTCACCTCGACCCGGATGGCCTGCGAGGGCCCGGTGGGCGAGGTCGAGCGGACGCTGACCGAGCTGTTCGGCAGCGGCCCGCTCACCGTGAAGATCCAGGACCGGGCCCTGACCCTCACCGCCCCGGACGGCAAGGGCCTGACGGCCAAGGCGGCCTCCGCCGCCGAATAGCCGGGTCCAGACGCGGGCCGGTCACGGCAAGGGTCAGCCCGGGTAGGGCAGCAGTCCCGCGTCCACCTTCTCCCAGGCCGCCGGCCGCGGGCGGCGCTGAACGGACGCTCCCCGGGCCGGCCTGAGCGGTATCGGAGGCCGCTGCCGGGCCGGCCCCGGGCCCCGCCGCGGCAGCCGCCGCGGTCACTCCGACGGCACTTCCGAGCGCACGACGGGACAGCTTGCTGTTGTACGAAGACACAGGGGCTCCAAGGCGCAGCTCGGCCACCCCGCCCCGGGCGGGCACGGGACGGCGCGCGGCACGGCAGGGCGGGGCTGGGCGGAGCGAAAGAGGAAAGGAGGGCGAAGACTTGTGGCTACGCAGAACAGCGACAGATGGCGCCCGCGACACGGACCAGGTCTACGTGGCGGCGCTCGACGAGGGTGACGGACCGGTCACCGAGAGGCTGCATGGGCGAGAGCCCGTACGCACCCCTTCGTAGATATCAACAAAGACATCCGAATACCGAGACAGGGTCGTACCGTCACCCTCTGTGCTGTGAGATTTCCCGGGCGTCCTCAATTCGGACCAGTGGTCGATCTCGCCTACACTCGGAAGCGTGCCTCGTGGTGATGGACGACTCAACCACGACCTGCTCCCCGGCGAAAAGGGCCCCCAGGACGCTTGCGGCGTCTTCGGTGTCTGGGCTCCGGGTGAAGAGGTCGCCAAGCTCACCTACTTCGGACTGTATGCGTTGCAGCACCGTGGACAAGAGTCCGCGGGAATCGCTGTGAGCAACGGTTCCCAGATCCTCGTCTTCAAGGACATGGGCCTCGTTTCCCAAGTCTTCGACGAAACCTCTCTCGGCTCGCTCCAGGGTCATATCGCGGTCGGTCACGCCCGCTACTCGACCACCGGAGCCTCCGTCTGGGAGAACGCGCAGCCCACTTTCCGCGCGACCGCCCACGGCTCCCTCGCCCTGGGTCACAACGGCAACCTGGTGAACACCGCCGAGCTTGCCGAGATGGTCGCCGACCTCCCCCGTCAGGACGGCCGTGCCACCCAGGTGGCGGCCACCAACGACACCGACCTGGTCACGGCCCTGCTGGCCGGCCAGACGGACGACGAGGGCAAGCCCCTGACCATCGAGGAGTCGGCCGCCAAGGTCCTCCCGCAGGTCAAGGGTGCGTTCTCGCTCGTGTTCATGGACGAGGGAACCCTCTACACCGCCCGTGACCCGCAGGGCATCCGCCCGCTGGTCCTCGGCCGCCTGGAACGCGGCTGGGTGGTCGCCAGTGAGACCGCCGCCCTCGACATCTGCGGCGCCAGCTTCGTCCGCGAGGTCGAGCCGGGCGAGCTCATCGCGATCGACGAGAACGGCCTGCGCACCTCCCGGTTCGCGGAAGCAAAGCCCAAGGGCTGTGTCTTCGAGTACGTCTACCTGGCGCGCCCGGACACCGACATCGCCGGCCGGAACGTCTACCTCTCGCGTGTCGAGATGGGTCGGCGCCTGGCCAAGGAAGCCCCGGTCGACGCCGACCTGGTGATAGCGACGCCGGAGTCCGGCACGCCCGCCGCCGTCGGATACGCCGAGGCCAGCGGGATCCCGTACGGCTCCGGCCTGGTCAAGAACGCCTACGTGGGCCGGACCTTCATCCAGCCCTCGCAGACGATCCGCCAGCTGGGCATCCGCCTGAAGCTCAATCCCCTCAAGGAAGTCATCCGGGGCAAGCGCCTGGTGGTCGTCGACGACTCGATCGTCCGCGGCAACACGCAGCGCGCCCTGGTCAAGATGCTCCGCGAGGCCGGCGCGGCCGAGGTCCACATCCGGATCTCCTCGCCGCCGGTGAAGTGGCCGTGCTTCTTCGGCATCGACTTCGCCACCCGGGCCGAGCTGATCGCCAACGGCATGACGGTCGACGAGATCGCCACGTCGCTGGGCGCGGACTCGCTCTCGTACATCTCGCTCGACTCGATGATCGAGGCGACGACCATCCAGAAGCCCAACCTCTGCCGTGCCTGCTTCGACGGCGAGTACCCCATGGAGCTGCCCGACCCGCAGCTCCTGGGCAAGCAGCTCCTGGAGAGCGAGCTGGCCGGCGGCACCGATGCCGCCGACGCGCTCCGGCGCCCGTAGCGCCGCGGCCCGCACCCCTCGCTGGGCCTGCGCCGGGCCCTGTCTTTGAGGCTTCTCCCAGGGCCCGGCACCACACGCAGTAACGACACGAAAGCTCTCCCTGTCATGACAGAGAAGACCACCGGTGCCAGCTACGCAGCCGCAGGCGTGGACATCGAAGCGGGAGACCGCGCCGTCGAGCTGATGAAGGAGTGGGTGAAGAAGACGCAGCGCCCCGAGGTCCTCGGCGGCCTCGGCGGATTCGCCGGCCTCTTCGACGCCTCCGCCCTCAAGCGCTACGAGCGCCCGCTGCTGGCCTCCGCGACCGACGGGGTCGGTACGAAGGTGGACATCGCCCGCCAGCTGGGCGTGTACGACACCATCGGCCACGACCTCGTCGCGATGGTCATGGACGACATCGTCGTCTGCGGTGCCGAGCCGCTCTTCATGACCGACTACATCTGCGTGGGCAAGGTCCACCCGGAGCGTGTCGCGTCGATCGTCAAGGGCATCGCCGAGGGCTGTGTCCTCGCCGGCTGCGCCCTGGTGGGCGGCGAGACCGCCGAGCACCCGGGTCTGCTGGGTCCGGACGACTTCGACGTGGCGGGCGCCGGCACCGGTGTCGTCGAGTACGACCGGCTGCTCGGCGCGGATCGCATCCGTACGGGTGACGCCGTCATCGCGATGGCGTCCTCCGGCCTTCACTCGAACGGGTACTCGCTGGTCCGGCACGTCCTGTTCGACCGCGCCAAGATGTCGCTGGAGCAGCACGTCGAGGAGCTCGGCCGGACCCTCGGCGAGGAGCTCCTGGAGCCGACCAAGATCTACTCGCTGGACTGCATGGCCCTCACCCGTACGGCCGAGGTCCACGCGTACTCGCACATCACCGGCGGCGGCCTCGCGGCGAACCTGGCCCGGGTCATCCCGGACCACCTGCACGCCACGGTCGACCGTTCGACCTGGGCCCCGGGCGCCGTCTTCGACCTGGTCGGCAAGGCCGGTCGGGTCGAGCAGCTGGAGCTGGAGAAGACCCTGAACATGGGCGTCGGCATGATGGCCGTGGTCCCGCAGGAGTCGGTGGACGTGGCCCTGACCGCGCTGGCCGACCGGGGCGTGGACGCCTGGGTCGCGGGCGAGATCCTGGACCGCGGCGCACACACCGAGGGCGCGACCCTGACCGGCGCGTACGCGAGCTGAGACAACACTGAAACCCGGTCCGGGGCGAGGCCCTGGACCGGGTTTCAGTGTTGTCTCAGCCGGGGTCAGCCACTGGCTGGCTGCCACCTGCGTGGTGCAGACGCGAAAGCGTCAAGCGCCGCGACGCTGTGGCGACGGGCCGGACTCTTCGTCCTCGTCGTCGTCATCGCTGTTGTACAGATCCGCGTACTTGGCGTACGGGTCGTCGTCGTCCAGATCGTCATCGACTTCGACCGGCTCGCTGACAGGCAGCAGCGGTTCCGTCGGCGATGCGCCCAGCTCATTGGCCAGACGCGAGAGGTCAGTCCCGCCGCTGTTGTACTTCAGCTGGCGGGCGACCTTTGTCTGCTTGGCCTTGGCCCGGCCGCGCCCCATGGCTCGACCCCCTCGGTGACGGGGCTCGACGGCCCCAGAGTCTGACACGCGTTCATGGTTCGGAGCGGGCTCTCCGTGGAGAGACCGTCCGTAGGGGTTTAACGGTACCTGCTTCCGCGGCCATACGGTACGCCGCCCGCATGACGTGCCCCGGTGCAGGACCAATGAGGCGCCCCGTCCTCGCTGGTCAGCTGCGATTTTAACCCTTTCCTGGCGGGCGACCCGCCGAAGTGCAGTGAGTTCCGTCTCGCCGCAACTCCGGCGGGCGCACGTCAGGGGCCGTTACGAGGGGTCGACAGCCGGGGTCGCGGCCTTCGCGGCGCGGGCGTCCGCCATCCGCTGCTCGGCGATCCGGTCGGCCGCCGCGGCCGGCGGGATCCCATCCGTCTTCGCGCGAGCAAATATGGCCAGGGTGGTGTCGAAGATCTTCGCGGCCTTGGCCTTGCACCGGTCGAAGTCGAAGCCGTGCAGCTCGTCGGCGACCTGGATGACCCCGCCCGCGTTGACCACGTAGTCGGGCGCGTAGAGGATCCCGCGGTCCGCGAGGTCCTTCTCCACACCCGGGTGGGCGAGCTGGTTGTTCGCGGCGCCGCACACGACCTTGGCGGTCAGGGCGGGTACCGACTCGTCGTTCAGCGCGCCGCCGAGGGCACAGGGGGCGTAGATGTCCAGGCCCTCGGTGCGGATCAGGGCGTTGGTGTCCGCCACGGCGGTGACCTGCGGGTGCTTGTCGAGGACGCGGCGCAGCGACTCCTCGCGGACGTCCGTGATCACGACCTCGGCGCCGTCCTCCAGGAGGTGCTCGACCAGGTAGTGGCCGACCTTGCCGACGCCGGCCACGGCGACCTTGCGGCCGCGCAGGGTCGGGTCGCCCCACAGGTGCTGGGCGCTGGCCCGCATGCCCTGGAAGACACCGAAGGCGGTGAGGACCGAGGAGTCGCCGGCGCCGCCGTTCTCGGGGGAGCGGCCGGTCGCCCAGCGGGTCTCGCGGGCCACGATGTCCATGTCCGCCACGTACGTGCCGACGTCGCAGGCCGTCACGTAGCGGCCGCCGAGGGACTCCACGAACCGGCCGTAGGCCAGCAGCAGTTCCTCGGACTTCAGGACGTCGGGGTCGCCGATGATCACGGCCTTGCCGCCGCCGAGGTCGAGACCGGCGAGGGCGTTCTTGTACGACATGCCGCGCGAGAGGTTGAGCGCGTCCAGGACGGCCTCCTCGTCGGAGGCGTACGCGTGGAAGCGCGTACCGCCGAGGGCGGGGCCCAGGGCGGTGGAGTGGATCGCGATGACGGCCTTCAGGCCGGAGGCTCGGTCCTGGCACAGCACGACTTGCTCGTGGCCGCCCTGCTCCGTACGGAACAAGGTGTGCAGGACGCCGTCGGTCATTTCGGTCACGGTGGTGACTCCCATGGAAGAGATGCGGCGGAATGACGCCCGCCCTGCGGGTGGGGGGAGGGCGCGCTGGGAGCAGCGTAAGACCTGCAGGGCGTGTGCAGTCGACCTGTCCAAAGATCGGAACACTCCCGCAGTATGGGTCGCCGGCTCTGGAGGGTCGGCGGACGCCCGGCGGAGTATCGCCGGGCGGTGCGGGGGAGTACGAGAACGTGAGCGAATCCTCCGACCCCAGGCTGCCCTCGGCGCGCTCGGCGCCGACCGTGCCGTACGCCTCCTACCTGCGCGTCTACGAGCCCCTCGCCGCCTTCGCGGAGCCGGAGCGCACGCACTGGGCCACGTACGCCCGGCGCGGGGTGGTCCCGACCGCCCAGGACGAACTGCGCCGCTCGCTTTCCGACTTGGTCCGGGTCCCGGTGGTCGGGGTGCCGGCGCACGAGAGCGCGGACGCCTTCACGGCGGAGGTGGACGGGGTGCTGCTGGTCTGCCCGTGGCGGACCAGACTGCGCGGCTGGCTGGCGCTCCAGGAGCTGGTCGAGCAGTTCCCGCTCCCGGTGCTGGACGCGGCGCTCCCGCCGGTGGCGAGGCGGCGGGCGGCCGAGGAGTACGAGCGCTGGCGCGAACGGAATCCGGATGCGCGCCCGTGGATCCGCACCGCGGTGTGGCAGGTGCCACTGCGCTGGTTCGTGCTGGTGGCCGACGATGAGCGGGAGTACGTGCCGGGCGAGCGGATGCGCTACCGGACGCCGATGGTGCAGGCCCGGCGGCGGCTCGCCCGGGGCCTGCGGACCCTGCGGGAGGCCGACGGGTACGGGGGGCTCGCGGAGGGGCTGGTGGAGGTCGGCAGCTGGCTGGAGGAGTTCCACCCGCGCTCGATGGTCGAACTGGACTACGGGGGGCTGGTGCACGCGCTGCCCGCCGACCGGCTGCGCGACGACCGGTCGGCCCGGGACCTGGCGGTGGGGATCGCGGCGCTGCGGGCCGGGGACGAGGCCGGGGCGGTGGAGGCGTACGAGGAGCTGGCGGAACGCTGGCGGGAGGTCCGGGAGAGACTGTTCGCGAACTGACCGGCGGGCGGTGGAGCGCGGCTGCGAGGGCGGCGGTCAGGGCGTCGCGTACCGTGCGTATCGGTCGATCGGCCACAAGTGGCTGATCAGAGGCGTGATCACCACATTCGGGTCTTAGTGCCAGGACCTACGTCCCGATACGGGCCATTGGCTCAAGCGTGACGGACCGCACTAACTACACCCTTGCGCCCTTCCCCTACCCTCGTGCCAAAATAGGACAAGGAGTCCGGGGAGGGTTCCTTCCGCCCAACTAAGGGCGGAATGCTCGGCATTGCACTCTACGGGGGGTCCTGACGACTCCTGATCGCTCTGTGACTGATCGTCACAGTGGGGTGACTGTCCGTTATGGGGCGGTCCATCGGCTTCCGCCGCTGATGAACACCTCGGAGGGCAATTCCGTCGGTTTGGCCGTCGAGGCTGGACGGATGGTGTAGTTGTAGTGCCGAGGACAAGCCGTTCGTCCTATAACCGACTCGGCCCGCGTATGTCCATTTCGGGCAACGCGGGCCAAGGTGCAGAATTTAGAGGAAAGAACCGAGATGGTTCGGTTCTCCCGAGGAGGCCGCTCATGACCGCTCGCACCCCTGATGCCGAGCCGCTGCTGACCCCGGCTGAGGTTGCCACGATGTTCCGCGTGGACCCGAAGACGGTCACCCGCTGGGCCAAGGCTGGCAAGCTCACGTCCATCCGCACTCTGGGTGGACACCGCCGTTACCGCGAGGCCGAGGTCCGTGCACTGCTCGCGGGAATTCCGCAGCAGCGCAGCGAGGCCTGAGGTCGCGCAAGCACCCCGCTTTACCGGGCTTGAATCGGGTCCCCCAATCCGATGAAACCCACATGGCTTCAAACGCTTGGACCTGCCCCAACAGGTTCTTGTCGTTCGATCGCGCTGGACTCCGCCGGGTCCAGCGCGATCTTTTTATGCCCGGAGGCGGCGTGGAATCGGGCTGACGCGGGGTACCCGCGGAGTGGGTGCCATTGCACATATTAAATCGAGCACGCGTATGGGTGCGATAAATGTGCGAGTCTCAAAAACTCATGTGGTGACTCCCGTCACAGGTTGTCACTCTTGTACAACCCGCAATGCACCCGTAAGGGGACGTGCGCCGCAGAGCGACTCATGCGGATGGGGGATTTTCGCGGACGGACTCGTTCCGCGGGTGGCTGCCGCGTGACGCGACCCCGCCGGGCGGTGATCTTTCCTCGCTGGACGTCCCGGCAGGTCCCCGATGCGCCTCGGGGAGGCTCCGGTGAGTGCCCGGCGCATCCCCTGGGGGCCTCTGGCGGGCCCTCAGGGGCGCTCGGAGGGGCGGAGGGCGGGTGACCGCCCGGACCGACCGGCCGGTTCCTCCTGCCGCGCCTGCCGGGCCGCTCGCGCCGACTGTGCCTGTCGCGCCTGCCGTGCCGACTGTGCCGGCCGCGCCTGGCTGTGCTGCCAACGCCATGCAACGCAACAGGGCCCGCATCCCTGGGGATACGGGCCCTGCTCTTGTTGCGAACCTGACGGGACTTGAACCCGCGACCTCCACCTTGACAGGGTGGCGAGCTAACCAACTGCTCCACAGGTCCTTGATTTGCTGCCGCTGGGCGGCTGCGAATCAGACTGTACCGCAGCTCAGGGGGTGCAGTCGAACCGGATCACGGAGCGGCCGCGTCCACCGCCTTCACGATCCGCTTGTCGGAGATCGGGTACGCCGTCCCGAGCGCGTGCGCGAAGTAGCTGACCCGGAGTTCCTCGATCATCCAGCGGATGTCGGTGACCGCGGAAGGCACCGGCCGGCCCTTCGGCAGCTGCTCCAGCAGCCACGCGTACTCGTCCTGCATCTCGTGGACCTTCTCCATGCGCGTGGTGTCGCGCTGGGCGCCCGTCGGCATCTGCTGGAGCCGCCGGTCCACCGCCACCAGGTAGCGCATCAGGTCCGGCAGCCGCCGCAGGCCCGTCAGCGTCACGAAGCCCGTCGGCACGAGGGCCGCCAGCTGCGTCTTCACGTCCTGCACGTTGGCCACCAGGGCCAGGCTGTTCACGGCCTTCAGGCGGCGCTCACAGGCCTGCCAGGCGGCCAGTACCTGCTGCACCTGGCCCACCGTCCGCACGGTGGTGTCCACCAGGTCGGCGCGCACGGCCTCGTAGAGCTTGCGGAAGCCCGTCTCGTCCCAGGCCGGACCGCCGTGGTCGGCGATCAGCTTGTCGGCCGCCGCGGTCGCGCAGTCGTCGAACAGCGCCTGGATGGAGCCGTGCGGATTGCGGGACAGGGCCAGCTTCTGCTGGTTGGTCAGGTGGTCGGAAGCGAACTTCGCCGGGTTCACCGGGATGTTCAGCAGGATGAGGCGCCGCGTGCCCAGCCACATCGCCTGCTGCTGCTCGGCCTCCGTGTCGAAGAGCCGTACGGACACGCTCGTGCCCTCGTCGACCAGCGCCGGGTACGCCTTCACGGGCTGGCCGGCCCGCCGGGTCTCGAAGACCTTGGTCAGCGTCCCGATCGTCCAGTCGGTCAGGCCGGTGCGTTCCACCGACTCCCCGCCCGCCCGCTCGGCGGTGGCCGCGGCGGCCTTGGAGAGGGCCTGGCGGGCCTTCGGCTTCAGCTTCAGCCGCAGGGCCTCCAGGTCCTTGTCCTCGGCGAGGTTCTTGCGGCGCTCGTCGACGATCCGGAAGGTGATCTTCAGGTGGTCCGGGATCCGGGAGAGGTCGAAGTCCTCGGCGGAGACGGGGACCCCGACCATCCGCTGGAGCTCGCGCGCCAGGGTGACCGGCAGCGGCTCCTGCAGGGGCACGGCCCTGTCCAGGAAGCGGGCCGCGAAGTTCGGCGCGGGCACGTAGTGCCGGCGGATCGGCTTCGGGAGGGACCGGATGAGCTCGGTGACGACCTCTGCCCGCAGGCCCGGGATCTGCCAGTCGAAGCCCTCGTCGGTGACCTGGTTCAGCACCTGGAGCGGGATGTGGACGGTCACACCGTCCGCGTCCGCACCGGGTTCGAACTGGTAGGTCACCCGGAACGAGAGCTGCCCCTGCCGCCAGGAGTCCGGGTAGTCGGCCTTGGTGACCCCGGCCGCCTTCTCGGTGAGCAGCATCTCGCGCTCGAAGTCGAGGAGTTCGGGCTCCTCGCGCCGCTTGTGCTTCCACCACGAGTCGAAGTGCGCCCCGGAGACCACGTGCTCGGGGATCCGCTGGTCGTAGAAGTCGAAGAGGGTCTCGTCGTCGACCACGATGTCGCGGCGCCGCGCCCGGTTCTCGAGCTCCTCGACCTCGGTGAGGAGCTTGCGGTTGTCGGCGTAGAACTTGTGGTGGGTCCGCCAGTCGCCCTCGACCAGCGCGTTGCGGATGAACAGCTCGCGCGAGACCTCGGGGTCGATCCGGCCGTAGTTGATCTTCCGCTGGGCGACGATCGGCACGCCGTACAGCGTGACCTTCTCGTACGCCATGACGGCCGCCTGGTCCTTCTCCCAGTGCGGCTCGCTGTAGGTGCGCTTGATCAGGTGCTGGGCGAGGGGCTCGACCCACTCGGGCTCGACCTTGGCGTTGACCCGGGCCCACAGCCGCGAGGTCTCCACCAGCTCCGCCGACATGAGGAACCTCGGCTGCTTCTTGAAGAGCGCCGAGCCGGGGAAGATCGCGAACTTGGCGGAGCGGGCCCCCAGGTACTCGTTCTTGTCGGTGTCCTTGAGGCCGATGTGCGAGAGCAGGCCGGCCAGCAGCGAGACGTGGATGTGCTGCTCGGGGGCATCGGCCTCGTTGACGTGGATGCCCATGCCCTTGGCGACCGTACGCAGCTGCGAGTAGATGTCCTGCCACTCGCGGATCCGCAGGAAGTTCAGGTACTCCTGCTTGCACATCCGGCGGAACGAGGACGAGCCGCGCTCCTTCTGCTGCTCGCGGACGTAGCGCCACATGTTCAGGAACGAGAGGAAGTCGCTCGTCTCGTCCTTGAAGCGGGCGTGGTTCTGGTCGGCCTGCGTCTGCTTGTCCGAGGGCCGCTCGCGCGGGTCCTGGATGGACAGGGCCGCCGCGATGACCATGACCTCGCGGACGCAGTTGTTCTTGTCGGCCTCGACGACCATGCGGGCCAGGCGCGGGTCCACGGGGAGCTGGGAGAGCTGGCGGCCCATCTGCGTGAGCCGCCTCGACGGATCCTTCTCGGACGGGTCGAGGGCCCCGAGTTCCTGGAGCAGCTGGACGCCGTCGCGGATGTTGCGGTGGTCCGGCGGGTCGATGAAGGGGAACTTCTCGATCTCGCCGAGGCCGGCCGCGGTCATCTGGAGGATGACGGAGGCCAGGTTCGTGCGCAGGATCTCGGCGTCCGTGAACTCGGGACGGCCGTTGAAGTCGTCCTCGGAGTAGAGCCGGATGCAGATGCCGTCGCTGGTACGGCCGCAGCGGCCCTTGCGCTGGTTGGCGCTGGCCTGGGAGATCCGCTCGATGGGCAGGCGCTGGACCTTGGTGCGGTGGCTGTAGCGGGAGATCCGGGCATTGCCCGGGTCGATCACGTACTTGATGCCGGGGACGGTGAGGGAGGTCTCGGCGACGTTGGTGGCGAGGACGATCCGGCGGCCCGTGTGCTGCTGGAAGACCCGGTGCTGCTCGGCGTGCGAGAGGCGGGCGTAGAGGGGCAGGACCTCGGTGAAGCGAAGGTTCCGCTTGTTCAGCGCGTCCGCCGTGTCGCGGATCTCGCGCTCGCCGGAGAGGAAGACCAGGACGTCGCCCGGCCCCTCGGACTGGAGCTCGTCCACGGCCTCGCAGATCGCCGTGATCTGGTCGCGGTCGCTGTCCTCGGAGTCCTCTTCCAGGAGCGGGCGGTAGCGGACCTCCACCGGATACGTACGGCCGCTGACCTCGACGATCGGGGCCTCGCCGAAGTGCCGGGAGAAGCGCTCCGGGTCGATGGTCGCCGAGGTGATCACGACCTTGAGGTCGGGGCGCTTCGGCAGCAGCTGGGACAGGTAGCCCAGCAGGAAGTCGATGTTGAGGGACCGCTCGTGGGCCTCGTCGATGATGATCGTGTCGTACGCGCGCAGCTCGCGGTCCGTCTGGATCTCGGCGAGCAGGATGCCGTCCGTCATCAGCTTCACGAAGGTGGCGTCCTGGTCCACCTGGTCGGTGAAGCGGACCTTCCAGCCGACCGTCCGGCCGATCTCGGACTTCAGCTCCTCGGCGATCCGCTCCGCGACCGTGCGGGCGGCGATCCGGCGGGGCTGGGTGTGCCCGATCATGCCCCGGACGCCGCGGCCCAGCTCCATGCAGATCTTGGGGATCTGCGTGGTCTTGCCGGAGCCGGTCTCACCGGCGACGATCACGACCTGGTGGTCGCGTATCGCCTCGGCGATCTCGTCCTTCTTCTGGCTGACGGGCAGGTTCTCGGGATACGTGACCTCCGGCATCCGCGAGGCACGGCCGGCCAGTCGCGCGGCGGCCTTTTCGGCCTCCGCGGCGATCTCGTCGAGCACGGCCTGCTTGGCCTCGGGTTTGCGGATGCGGCGGGCGCCCTCGAGGCGGCGGCCGAGGCGGTGCGCGTCGCGGAGGGAGATCTCACCGAGAAGCGTCTGCAGGGCGGCGAAGGAAGTAGACATACCTGGTCGAGGATCTCACCCGCAGGTGCCGGGTGGCGAACGCATTTGTGCCCCGTACCCGTACCATTTCGGGACGAGATCGCCTGAACCGACCCGCTGACCGAGTGAGAGGCCCGCCATGTCCCGCGCCCGTGGAGTGTGGTGCCTGGTCGCTGCGCTGGCGGTGTGGGTCGTGACGGCGGCCGGGGCCGGAGCCGGGGCTCAGGCCGCCGGCCGGATCGCAGCCCTCGCGGCCCCGGTCACCGCACCCGTCCGCCCTGCCGGGGCCATGCCGGCCGCGCCGGGCGCACAGGCCGCGGCGGGCTCCCGCGCCGTGCAAGCGGTGCGGGCCGGGCCGGCCACGCAGGCCGCGCCCGCCCCCTGGGCCCCGAGGGCCTTGCGGGCCGTGTCGGCCGCGCACGCCGCGTCGGCGGTTTCGGCCTCCCCGGCTGCGTCCGTCTCTTGGGCCGCGCCGGCCACGCGGGCCGGGCCGGCCGGGGGTGCGGTTCCCGGGGACGGCGTCGGCGCGGCCGCAGGCGAGGGGCGGGGGGCCGGGTGTGCGCCCGGTGCCCCGGACCGGCCGTACGGGCCCGTCGTGCCGCCGCGCGGGTCGGGGGAGCATGCGCATGCCCCGGTGGGGCGGCCTGCGGTGGAGCAGGTGTGGGGGTCCCGGACGCTGCCCGTACGGGTCCTCGTGCGCGGGCCCGACCGGCCGGCGCCGGGTCCGGCGGAGCTGTCCGTGATGCGGGTGTAGAGGACCGGCCCCGCCCGCCGGTCCGATTCACCACCCGTTGCTCTGGAGCACCCGTATGTCCTCTTCCGCTTCCTCTTCCGCCCGCAAGCCACTGCTGATCTCCGCAGGGGTCGCGCTCGCCGCCGTCACCCTCGGGCTGGTGTCCTGGCAGGCCACCGCGCCCGCGGACGCCCCCGCCAGGACCTCCTCCGCGGCGTCCGCGCCCAAGGCTTCCGACGTCCACGCCGAGCTGGCGAAGCTCGCCCGGCGCGAGTCCGGCGACAAGCTCGCCGCCGGCCGGGCCGACGCCCCCGTCGTGCTGATCGAGTACTCCGACTTCAAGTGCGGCTACTGCGGCAAATTCGCCCGCGACACCGAACCCGAACTGGTGAAGAAGTACGTCGAGGACGGCACCCTGCGCATCGAGTGGCGCAACTTCCCGATCTTCGGCGCCGACTCCGAGGCCGCCGCCAAGGCCGCCTGGGCCGCGGGGCAGCAGGACCGGTTCGCGCAGTTCCACGCGGCCGCGTACGCCGACGGTGCCAAGGCGAAGGGCTTCGGCCAGGCGCGGCTGCTGGAGCTGGCCCGCGAGGCCGGGGTCCCGGACCTGGAGCGCTTCCGGCAGGACATGGCCGGCGAGGGCGCCGCGGCCGCCCTGCAGAAGGACCAGGAGGAGGGCTACCGCATCGGTGTCAGCTCCACGCCGTCCTTCCTGATCAACGGGCAGCCGATCGCGGGCGCCCAGCCGCTCGACGCCTTCACCGCGGCGATCGCCAAGGCCAAGGCGCAGGCCGCGCAGTGACCGGCGTCGCGGACATCGGCTATCTGGCCGCCCTGCTGGGCGGGCTCCTCGCGCTGCTCAGCCCGTGCAGCGCACTCCTGCTGCCCGCCTTCTTCGCGTACTCGATCGACTCCGCCTCGCGGCTGCTGGCGCGGACCGGGATCTTCTACGCGGGCCTCGCGAGCACCCTCGTACCGCTGGGCGCGGCCGGCTCGTACGCCGGGCGGTTCTTCCACGGACACCGTGACGGGCTCGTCCTGGCCGGCGGCTGGCTCATCATCGCGCTCGGGCTCGCGCAGATCCTGGGCCTGGGCTTCGCCTCGAAGCGGATCTCGGAGCTCTCCGGGCGGATCCGGCCGACCACCGCCCTGTCGGTGTACGCGCTGGGCGCGGTCTACGGGCTGGCCGGGTTCTGCGCCGGCCCGATCCTGGGCAGCGTCCTGACGGTGGCGGCGGTCAGCGGCAACCCGGTCTACGGCGGCCTGCTGCTGGCGGTGTACGCCCTCGGAATGGCCGGACCGCTGTTCCTGCTCGCGCTGCTGTGGGAGCGGTTCGACCTGGGCCGGCGGCGCTGGCTGCGCGGGCGGGCCGTCCGGGTGGGCCGCTTCGAGCTGCACACCACCTCGCTGCTCTCGGGGCTGTTCTTCATCGCCCTCGGCGCGCTGTTCCTCGCGTACGACGGGGCGAGCGCGCTGCCGGGGCTGCTCGACGTGGACGACTCGTACGCGGTGGAGCAGCGGGTCCGCCTCGTCGCGGACGCGGTCCCGGACTGGGCGCTGCTCGGACTGGTGGCGGCGGGGGCGGCGGCGGTCGGCGTGACGCAGTGGCGCCGCAAGGAGCGCGGGGCGGCGGAGGAGGAGTGACGCAGAAGGCCCCGTCCGATGGACGGGGCCTTCTTGTGGTGGCTGGGGCCGGGGTCGAACCGGCGACCTATCGCTTTTCAGGCGATCGCTCGTACCAACTGAGCTACCCAGCCACGAGACCGTTTCCGGCCTCAGCGATCCTGACGGGACTTGAACCCGCGACCTCCACCTTGACAGGGTGGCGAGCTAACCAACTGCTCCACAGGACCTTGCAGTGTGCGAGACCAAGTCTTGCACACGGTAATGCGTACCCCCAACGGGATTCGAACCCGTGCTACCGCCTTGAAAGGGCGGCGTCCTGGGCCACTAGACGATGAGGGCTAAAGGCCCGCCTGGGCGCTTTCCAGCGCGTCGGGGACGTGAGAAGCATATGGGATCCGGGGAGCTATCGCCAAAACGGTTTCCCCCGCAAGCGGGAGGCGCCTCCACCGGAGGGACAATGGGCGCGTGCTGGAGATGACGCGCGAGGAGTTCGAAGAGCTCGTCGCAGAGGCCCTGGACCGGATCCCACCCGAGCTGACGCGGCTGATGGACAACGTGGCGGTGTTCGTCGAGGACGAACCGCCGGCGGGTGACCCCGGGCTGCTCGGCCTGTACGAGGGGACCCCGCTCACGGACCGCGGGGAGTGGTACGCCGGGGTGCTGCCGGACCGGATCACCATCTACCGCAACCCCACGTTGCGGATGTGCGAGGACCGGGAGAGCGTGATCGCGGAGACGGAGGTCACCGTGGTGCACGAGATCGCCCATCACTTCGGGATCGACGACGACCGGCTGCACGCGCTGGGCTACGGATGACCGGCCCGCAGCCGGGCGTGGGCGTGGGCGTGGGCGGGGTCCCCGAGGCGATCGATCCGGACGTCGACCTCCACGTTCCGGGGCAGCGCGCCGAACGGCGCGGCCCGGTGCTCGCCGCGATCGCGGCGGGCGGCGCGCTCGGGGCCTCGGCGCGGTACGGGGCGGCGCAGCTGTGGCCGGCCGGGCCGGGGGCCTTCCCGTGGGCGACGTTCTGGACCAACGTGATCGGCTGTGCGCTGATCGGGGTGCTCATGGTGCTGATCAGCGAGGGTGGCCGGTCGGCGCCGCATCCGCTGGTCCGGCCGTTCATCGGGGTCGGGGTGCTGGGCGGGTTCACCACCTTCTCCACGTACGCGGTGGACTTCTCGCGGCTGCTGGACGCGGGGGAGGCCGGGACCGCGCTGGCGTACGCCGGGCTCACGGTGGTCGCGGCGCTGGGCGCGGTGTGGGCGGCGGCCTCGGTGACCCGCCTCGCGACGGGCCTCGCCACGGGCCTCGCGGTACGGGGCCGGCCGCGGGGGCGGGCGTGAACTGGCTGTTGGTGGTGCTGGGCGCGGTCGTCGGGGCGCCGCTGCGCTATCTGACGGACCGTGCGGTGCAGGCGCGGCACGATTCGGTGTTCCCGTGGGGGACGTTCGTGGTGAACGCGGGCGCCTGCCTGGTGCTCGGGCTGCTGACGGGGGCGGTGCTGGCCGGCGCGGCCCCGGCGCGGCTGAACCTGCTGCTGGGGGCCGGCCTGTGCGGGGCGCTGAGCACGTACTCGACGTTCTCGTACGAGACGCTGCGGCTGTACGAGCGCGGCTGGCGGTTCCTGGCGGCGGCGAACGTGGCGGCCTCGGTGCTCGCCGGGCTGGGCGCGGTGACGCTGGGGTCGCAGGTGGCACGGCAGTTGTTCGCCTGAGCCGGTGGTCCCGATCGCGCGGCATCCGCCGGGGTGTGCTCCGGCGGGGCGTGCGCCCGGTGGGGCGGCGGATTGCGGACAGGCGGTGTCCCCAAGGGCGTGTCTCTTATAGGGCAAAGGGAGTTGGGCACATTGACCCGCTCACCGCGGACCCTGACCGCCCTCCTCCGGCCGCTGCCGGGGGGACCCCCAGGAGGTGCCCCGTGCGCCAGTTGTCCGCTTTCCTCCGGCTGGCCGTCTCCGCGCTCGCGGTCGCGGCCACGGCTGGCTGCATGAGCGTCGGCGAGGACGCCGCGAAGCCCGGGCCCTCCTCCTCGGCGGACCGCAAGGCGGCCGCCGAGGGCGCCGGAGGTTCCGTTTCCGGGAAGGGATCGGGGGTCCACGGCAACGGCCACGGCTCGAAGCCCGGCGCGGCGGGCGAGGAGGGCAAGCCGGCCGAGGACGGCAAGGCGTCGGGTGCCATCGGGGCCTCCCCCAGCCCGGGCGTGCCCGCCGGCCGGCCCGGCGCCCCCTCGCCGTCGGCCGGTCCGGGAGGTGGCGGCGGTGGCCAGGGTCCGCAGCAGCCCACGTCGGGAGGATCCGGAAGCAGTGGTTCTGGTGGGACGCAGGTCACACCGCCCGTCCAGTCGCCGAGCCCGCTGCCGCCCGTGACTTCGCCCACTCCGCCCGTCCCGACGCCCCCGGTGCCGGAGCCCAGCGCCTCGCCCAGCGCGTAGCCGCGGGCCGGTCTCCGGGGGCGGTCGCGGTCCGGCGCCGGCCTTTGGATCGGAGGGATCGTCGCAGGTCAGGGTAGGTCGGGCCGGAGCGACTTGCCAGACCCGGGGGAGGGTGCGTATGGTTATAGATCGTTTGATCCCATTGCCCGGCGCCGAATCCGAAGAGCGCCGTGTGGCGCGTACTCTCCCTAGCCGTGGCTGACCGCATTGAGGCGGTCGATTTGCGATTTCACGGAGTTTGGGCGCGTGCCGAGACTCCGGAAGGTTTCGCATTTCGCATGTCCATTTCCAGTTCTGACCGTGCCGTCATGCCCGAGAACGACTCGAACGAGATCGTCGACGCCGTCGAGGCCCTTGTGGTCACCGAGGCGATCGAGGCCGCTGAGGCGGACGAGATCATCGAGGCTCTCGAGGCCGACGTGACGACCGACCAGTCCATCGACGCCGAGGCCGACGACGCCGAGCCCACCATCACCTTCGGCGACCTCGGTCTGCCCGAGGGCGTCGTGCGCAAGCTCGCGCAGAACGGTGTCACCGCCCCGTTCCCGATCCAGGCCGCGACCATTCCGGACGCCCTGGCCGGCAAGGACATCCTCGGCCGCGGCCGCACCGGCTCCGGCAAGACCCTCTCCTTCGGTCTGCCCACCCTGGCCCGCCTGGCCGGTGGCCACACCGAGAAGAAGAAGCCCCGCGCGATCATCCTCACGCCGACGCGTGAGCTCGCGATGCAGGTCGCGGACGCCCTCCAGCCCTACGGCGACGTGCTCGGCCTGAAGATGAAGGTCGTCTGCGGCGGTACCTCCATGGGCAACCAGATCTACGCCCTGGAGCGCGGTGTCGACGTCCTCGTCGCCACCCCGGGCCGTCTGCGCGACATCATCAACCGCGGCGCCTGCTCCCTGGAGAACGTCGAGGTGGCCGTCCTCGACGAGGCCGACCAGATGGCCGACCTGGGCTTCCTGCCCGAGGTCACCGAGCTGCTCGACCAGATCCCCGGCGGCGGCCAGCGCATGCTCTTCTCCGCCACCATGGAGAACGAGATCGGCACCCTGGTCAAGCGCTACCTGTCCAACCCCGTCACGCACGAGGTCGACAGCGCCCAGGGCAACGTCACGACCATGACGCACCACGTCCTCGTCGTGAAGCCGAAGGACAAGGCGCCGGTCACGGCCGCCATCGCCGCCCGCAAGGGCCGCACCATCATCTTCGTCCGCACCCAGCTGGGCGCCGACCGCATCGCCGAGCAGCTCGTCGAGGCCGGCGTGAAGGCCGACGCGCTGCACGGCGGCATGACGCAGGGTGCCCGCACCCGCGTCCTCGCGGACTTCAAGGACGGCTACGTCAACGCGCTCGTCGCGACCGACGTCGCCGCCCGCGGTATCCACGTCGACGGCATCGACCTGGTCCTGAACGTGGACCCGGCCGGCGACCACAAGGACTACCTGCACCGCTCGGGCCGTACGGCCCGTGCCGGCAAGTCGGGCGTGGTCGTCTCCCTCGCCCTGCCGCACCAGCGCCGCCAGATCTTCCGCCTGATGGAGGACGCGGGCGTCGACGCCTCGCGCCACATCGTCCAGGGCGCCGGCGCCTTCGACCCGGAGGTCGCCGAGATCACCGGTGCGCGTTCGCTGACCGAGGTCCAGGCCGACTCCGCGAACAACGCCGCCAAGCAGGCCGAGCGCGAGGTCGCCGACCTCACCAAGCAGCTGGAGCGTCTGACGCGCCGTGCCGCCGAGCTGCGCGAGGAGGCCGACCGCCTGGTCGCCCGCTCCGCGCGTGAGCGCGGCGAGGACCCGGAGGCCGCTGTCGCCGAGGTGGCCGAGGCCGCCGAGGCCGAGGTCGCGGCCGCCGTCGCGGCCACGCCGGCCGCCGACGAGCGCCCGGCCTCCCAGGCCCGCGACGACCGGGGCAACTACGAGCGCCGCGACAACCGTCGTGACGACCGTGGCGGCGACCGTGGCGGCTTCCGCCGTGATGACCGTCCGTCCGGTGACCGCGGTGGCTTCCGCTCCGGTGGCGACCGTCGTGACGACAACCGTGGTGGCGGCTTCCGTCGCGACGACCGTCCGTCGGGCGGCTTCAACCGTGACGACCGCGGTGGCGACCGTGGCGGCTTCCGCCGTGATGACCGTCCGTCCGGTGACCGCGGTGGCTTCCGCTCCGGTGGCGACCGTCGTGACGACAACCGTGGTGGCGG
>NZ_JBFAJR010000038.1:69874-75023 GCF_040655295.1 Streptomyces sp. NPDC050448
GTCGACCGCGGTGGCGACCGTGGCGGCTTCCGCCGTGACGACCGTCCGTCCGGTGGCTTCCGCTCCGGCGGCAGCGACCGCCCGTCCGGCGGCTTCCGTCGCGACGACCGCCCGTCCGGTGGTTTCAACCGTGACGACCGCGGTGGCGACCGTGGCGGCTTCCGCCGTGACGACCGTCCGTCCGGTGGCTTCCGCTCCGGCGGCAGCGACCGCCCGTCCGGCGGCTTCCGCCGCGACGACCACCGCCCGTCGGGCTCCGGCTCGACCGGCTCCTTCGGCGGCCGCCGCGACGACAAGCCCCGCTGGAAGCGCAACGGCTGACCGCAGCCCCGGCCTTGAGCTGACTGCCTGACAGGGCCCCCACGACACCGTCGTGGGGGCCCTGTCCGCATTTTGTGAGCCGTGACGGGGCCAGTCAGCCGATACTCGATCGGCCGGCCGTTGGTCTCCGGCTATGCTCTGGGGTGAGCACGTGAGGGCCATTAGCTCAATTGGCAGAGCAGCGGACTTTTAATCCGTTGGTTGTCGGTTCGAGTCCGACATGGCCTACCGCTCGCAGGAGCGAGGATCCTTCCTCTGACCTGTGTTGAAGCGCCCCACCCGATGTCTTCGGGTGGGGCGCTTCGCTGTGTCCGCTGCTTCCGGCCAGGTGGGGCTTCGGAGTTCCTCACGACCAGCCCGGCTCGAGGGGGGTGGCGAGCGGGCGGGCCGGGGCGGTGGTGCTCGCCGCGGTCACGAGGGCGAGTTCGCGGTGCCTGGCCGGCAGTGCTCGTACCGATCACGGCGATCAGGGCGGCGCCGGTGACGGTCCGGCACCGGCGTCCACCGCATCGACATCCCCTCCGCCACCGAGGACCCCGCCGCGTACGTCACCGCGCTCCTCGAAGTGGCCGGCGACCGCGACCCGTTCGACGTGCTCGCCAAGACCCCCGTCTGGGCGGCGCAGCTCTTCGCCGACGGGGGCCCGCCACCGGCGAACTCGCCCCGCTCGACCACGTCGCGTACTACCAGGGCGAGGCCATGAACGCCTTCGTCGGCGGCATCGAGCGCCACTTCGGCGACGTCGAGGAGTCGACGTACCGCAACCCGCTCTTCCAGGCCCTGGTCCGCTACGACTTCGACAACCTGCCGGTCGAGGACGAGTACCGCGACCGCGCCCGGGTCTGCCAGATCCACCAGATCCGCATCGAGATCAACCCGGGCAAGTACAACGAGCTGGTCCCGGAGGGCATCCACTCGGACGGCTACCCGTGGGCCGGCCTGCACCTCATCTCCCGCGTCGATGTCGAGGGCGGCCACAGCACCGTCTTCACCTGGGACGAGGAGCCGCTCGCCAAGGGCACCTTCCTCACCCCGCTCGACTCCCTGATCTTCGAGGACCGTGCGATGGAGCACCACGTCACGGGGCTGAGCGCGGCCGAGGACAAGGGCGGCTACCGCGACGTCCTCGCGATCTCCTTCTCCCTGCCCGGCTCTCCGTACGAGACGCTGGTCTGATGAGCGCCGCAGCTCTGGCGCTCGAGGGGCCGCACGTACTGGTCGGGCCGTACACGCCCCAGGCGCCCGCCGCACCGGCCGCACCCGCCGCCCCGGCGGTGTCCGCGGCGATGACGGCGGCCGACGTCCCGCAGGTGATCGAGCTGCTGCGGGCCGCGCCGCAGGCCGCGTACTGCGAATGGGAGGACGAGAGGCTGCTCTCCGGGCACCTCGCCCACTCCTCCGACCTGTGCCGGGTGATCCGCACCCCCTCGGGCCGGGTCGTCGCGGCGCTGCCCGCCGGCTCGTTCGGCGTACGGGGAAGCATCAGCCACGCGGTGGTCGACCCCGGCCACCGCAGGCTGGGGCTGGCCCGGGTGATGGCGGTCGACACCCTGGCGGCCTTCCGCCGCCGCGGGGTCAACCGGATCTTCCGCGCGGTCCTCGACGGGAACGGGGCCGCGACCGCCCTCTGGACGGGCCTGGGCTTCCGCCCGGCCCGGGGAGAGAGGACCTTCGACACAACCCCCCGGCCCCGGCGCACCACGCCGCGCCGGGCCCCCCGGGGCGGGCGCGGCCGGGGCGGCCGCACCACGCCCCGGCCCGCGCCGCCTGGGCAACTACGCCCTCTGGCCGGCGGTGCCGACCCTGCTGCTCGCCTGGCGCACCCGGAACTTCTACCTCACGATCGCCTTCGGCATCGGAACCCTGGCCCTGCTCCGCCTGATCACCGGCTGAAGGAAGCCGTCTTCCACCGTTCTACGCGGCTCTGACCTGCGGATATACCGGTTCTGAGAGTGGCCGGGAGGTTAATTGGCGCAAGTCCTCTCCCCGATGACGTAGAGTTGTGTTTACCGACGCGGGGTGGAGCAGCTCGGTAGCTCGCTGGGCTCATAACCCAGAGGTCGCAGGTTCAAATCCTGTCCCCGCTACTCAGTACGAAGGCCCGGTTCCCTTTGGGGAACCGGGCCTTCGTCGTTCCCCGGCGCGCCCTCACCCGATCGGCCCGGGCCGGGTCGCCGTACGGCCCCTGCTGCGGCCAGTCTTGAGGGCGAGGCGGCAGCGGCCCGCACCCGTGTGAGGGACCGGGCAGGAGAGCAGCGTGGTGGGGCTGGGTCAGCAGAACGGCGGCGAGCGCGTGCACGGCGCCGGAAGCGGTGCGGCCCGGAAGGCGGTCCGGATGCTCCCGGCCACGCTGATCGCGCTCGGCCTGGCCTTCGACCTGGTGACCCCGCCCAGCTACACGGGGTCTCCTTTCTTCTCCGCGGCCCCGCTGATCGCCGCCCCGCTGTTCACCCTCTGGGTCACGGCCTTCACCGGCATGCTGGCCTCGCTCGCGGTGGTCCTGCTGCACGTCCTCAACAGCACCACCTGGAGGGTCGAGGCGCTGACCGAGCTGGTGACCGTGGTGACCGTCTCCGGGCTCGCGGTCCTGATCAACCGGGTCGTACGGCGCAGCGGCGAGCAGCTCGCCTCGGCGCGCGGGATCGCGGAGGCCGCCCAGCGCGCCGTGCTGCCTACGCCCGCCGAGCGCATCGCGGGCCTGCACGTCTGTGCCCGGTACGAGGCCGCGCAGGCCGACGCGTTCATCGGAGGTGACCTGTACGCCGTCCAGGACACCCCGTACGGAGTGCGGCTGGCGGTGGGCGACGTACGGGGCAAGGGGCTGGGGGCCGTGGAGGCCGTGGCGGTGGTCCTCGGGGCCTTCCGGGAGGCGGCGGAGACGGAGCCCACGCTCGAGGGCGTGGCGCAGCGGCTGGAGCGGGCGCTGGCCCGGGAGGGCACCCGGCGCGACAGCCTGGACGCGGTGGAGGGGTTCACGACCTGCGTGCTCGGTGAGATCCCGGCGGGCGCGCAGGTGCTGCGCCTGGTCAACCGGGGCCATCCCGAGCCGCTGCTGCTGTACGCGGACGGGAGCCTGGCGGTCCTCGCCCCGGCGGAACCGGCGCTGCCGCTGGGCATGGGGGTGCTGGCCGAGGCCTGGCCGGACCGGGTCGAGGAGTGGGCCTTCCCGGCCGGGTCCACCCTGTTGCTGTACACGGACGGGCTGACCGAGGCCCGGGATGCGGCGGGGGTCTTCTACGATCCGGCGACCCGGCTGCGCGGGCGGGTCTTCCCCGGGCCCGGCGAGCTGCTCGGCGCGCTCAGCAGCGATGTGCGCCGGCACACGGGCGGCGGGACGACGGACGACATGGCGCTGCTCGCGGTGGGCCGGCCGGGGGCGGGTCGGCCGCACCGGCGGCGGACCGTACGCGTGATCGCCCCGTGATCGTATCGTGACGCTGCGTAAGTGAAGAGGTGCACTCCGAAGGGTTTATGACGGCCCGTCAAGATGCGGGTGTGGCTGGAGAGATATGGATCTTGTTTGATTTTTGCCCGAGTTGATCCGTATAAATGACATTAGTGGCGGCCAAGGCGGCACAGGGAGTGGCTGATTGCCGCTAACGATCAATCGCAACAGCTTGGAATCACTCCCCTCCGTCTATTACCGTTCGATAACGCAGCGCGGTCGTCCCAGCCGTCGCAAGAGACGGCGCCGTGCGCGTGCGTGTCCATGAGGAGTGTGGCCCGGTGGCCTCCAACTCGCCTGCCCCCGAAGGCATCGAACTCCAGGAACCGCCTACCGCGGGTGCCTGGGGTGAGTGGAACCCCACCGAGGACTCGGCCCGCCCGCCCCGCGGCAAGCACCGGGTCGTCAAGCAGCGCGGAGGGCTTGCCCGCAGCTCCACCGTGCTCGGCGTCGGCGTCATCGCGGCAGTCGGCGCGAGCGGCATCGCCACCGCACAGGACCGGCCCCAAGTCGCCATCTCCATACCCTCGTTGCCCGACTTCGGCCTGGGCGGCTCCGGGGGCGACGCGCACCACGCGGACGCCGAGGGCCCCGCGGCGGGCGCCGGAGCCTCCGCGAAATCGACCGGCGTCATGGCGGCGCAGGCCGGGCACGCCGACGCCGGTGAGATCCTGCTGGGCCGCATCCTCCAGCAGGCCGAGTCCCAGGAGAGCGCCGCCGAGGCCCAGACCCGGGCGCAGACCGAGCGCGCCGCGCAGGAGGCCGCCGCCGCGGAGGCCAAGGCCAAGCGGGAGGCCGCCCAGAAGCAGGCCGAGGACACCCGCCTGGCCGCCGAGAAGGCGGCCAAGGAGGCCGCCGAGGCCAAGGCCGAGGAGGCGCGGCTCGCCCAGCTCGCCGGCAGCTACTCCCTCCCCACCTCGGCCTACACCCTCACCTCGCACTACGGCGACTCCGGTTCCATGTGGTCCTCCGGCTACCACACCGGCCTCGACTTCGCGGCCCCGACCGGTACCCCCGTCAAGGCCGTCGCCGGCGCGAAGATCACCTCGGCCGGATGGTCCGGGGCGTACGGCTACCGGATCGTGCTGGAGCTCGAGGACGGTACGGAGATCTGGTACTGCCACCTGTCCTCGATGTCGGTGACCTCCGGCTCGGTCACCGCGGGCGAGACCATCGGCCGCGTCGGCGCCACCGGCAACGTCACCGGACCCCATCTCCACCTGGAAGTACGCAAGGGCGGCTCGACGATGGACCCGCTGGCATGGCTGGAGTCCAAGGGCCTGAGCGTCTAGATGAATGAGTCCAAGGGGTGTGGTTGCGGTCAGTGATCGTAGGCAGTCAGTGATCGTTTGACGGGTTGTCCGGTCCTGTCGTTGAACCAGA
>NZ_JBFAJR010000039.1:0-74994 GCF_040655295.1 Streptomyces sp. NPDC050448
CCGGGCTTTCGTTCTTGCGTTTCCGACTCTATCAGAGTCGGTCTCGCTTGCTTTCCAGGTCCTTCGCTTTCGCGTTTTCCCTTTCCGGCGATTCCGACTCTATCAGATCCTTTCGGGCCTGACTCCCAGTCAGCGGGCCTCCCGCGAAGCGGAAGTTGTTGCAGTCTGCTTGGGCTGTTGGGCCCTTGCAGCGAGTGAGACAGTAGCGGATTCCTTGCCCCCGAACCTAATCGGCGGCTGCGTCCTCGGACACGGATTCCTCATTCGCAAATACGCATGAAAACAAGACGACACAGTGCGTCGTTCGTTCGAATGTGTAGTGCGGGATGGCTGTCCGGGGACCGACCGGGGTCGGCGCTCACGTCGGACAACTCGAAGGACCTTACGGATCTCGGACTCGTGTGTCAACTCCAGGACAGGGGCCGCCCGGGAGGGCTAGCCTGGGGCCCATGACTACGCATGCGCTCACGCTCAGCCTTCGCTGGTGGGCCGCCTGACGGCGGCCGACCTTCCACGCGAGCATGCATGCGCTCACGGCCGCCGCTACGGCGGCCGTTTCTGTTTCTCCCCTCCCGGGAGTGGCTCGGTCGCCCGCCGCGGCGGCCCCGACACCAGCCACGAACAGGGAGACAGGACATGACGAGGATCTTCAGCGGGATCAAGCCGACCGGGCATCTGACGCTGGGGAACTACCTGGGGGCCATCCGGCAGTGGGTCGCCGCCGACCAGGAGCCGGACGAGGCGCTGTTCTGCGTCGTCGACCTCCATGCGCTGACCGTCGAGCACGAGCCGGCGCGGGTGCTCCGGCTGAGCAGGCAGGCCGCGACGCTGTTCCTGGCCTCCGGGCTGGACCCGGAGAAATGCACCCTGTTCCTGCAGAGCCACGTCGACGAGCACACCCGGCTGTCGTACGTGCTGGAGTGCACCGCCACCGACGGTGAGATGCGGCGGATGATCCAGTACAAGGAGAAGTCCGCGCGGGCGCAGACGTCCGCGGAGGGTGTACGGCTGTCGCTGCTGACGTATCCCGTGCTGATGGCCGCCGACATCCTGGCGTACGGGACGGCGGAGGTCCCGGTGGGTGAGGACCAGCGGCAGCACGTGGAGCTGGCCCGGGATCTGGCGGTGCGGTTCAACCAGCGGTACGGGCACACGTTCACGGTGCCGAAGGTGACGCTTCCGGAGGTGGCCGCGCGGGTCATGGACCTTCAGGACCCGACGTCGAAGATGGGGAAGTCCGGCGGGGCGGGACCCGGTGTGGTGTTCATGCTGGACGAGCCCGGGGTGATCCGGAAGAAGGTCATGCGGGCCGTGACCGACAGCGGGGACGGCGGGGTCGTCTACGACCGGGAGGCCCGGCCGGGGGTCGCGAATCTGCTGGACGTGCTGGCCGCCTGCACCGGCGGGGAGCCGGCGGTGCTCGCGGAGGGGTACAGCGGGTACGGGGCGCTCAAGCGGGATGTCGCCGACGCGGTGGTGGAGCTGCTGCGGCCGGTGCAGGAGCGGCATGCCGAGCTGGCGGCCGATCCGGCGGCGGTGGAGAAGGTGCTGCGGGAGGGGGCCGGGCGGGCGCGGGCGCTGGCGCGGCCCGTCGTGGACCGGGCGTACCGGGCGATCGGGCTGCTGGAGCCCTGAGGGTCTGAAGGCCTGAGGGTGGCGGGCCCCCGCTCGCGCGGGGGCCCGTACCGCTGTGTCAGCTGTTGCCGGAGGCGAGCTCGCGGCTGCGGTCGCGGGCTGCTTCGAGGGCTGCGATCAGGGCGGCCCGTACGCCGTGCCGTTCGAGTTCGACGATCGCGTTGATGGTGGTGCCGGCCGGGGAGGTGACGGCCTCGCGGAGCTTGACCGGGTGCTCGCCGCTGTCGCGGAGCATCACGGCGGCGCCGATGGCGGCCTGGACGATGAGGTCGTGGGCCTGGGCGCGGGGCAGGCCGAGGAGGATGCCGGCGTCGGTCATCGCCTCGACGAGGAAGTAGAAGTAGGCGGGTCCGGAGCCGGAGAGGGCGGTGGCGGCGTCCTGCTGGGACTCGGGGACGCGGAGGGTCTTGCCGACGCCGCCGAAGATCTCCTCGGTGTGGGCGAGGTGTTCGGCGGTGGCGTGGCTGCCGGCCGAGATGACGGACATGGCCTCGTCGACGAGGGCGGGGGTGTTCGTCATGACGCGGACGACGGGGGTGCCGGAGGCGAGCCGCTCCTCGAAGAAGGAGGTGGGGATGCCGGCGGCACCGCTGATGACCAGGCGGTCGGCGGGGACGTGCGGGGCGAGCTCGTCGAGGAGCTTGCCCATGTCCTGCGGCTTGACGGTGAGGATGAGGGTGTCGGCGCGCTTGGCGGCCTCGGCGTTGCTGACGGCCTCGACGCCGTAGCGGGTGCGGAGCTCTTCGGCGCGTTCGGCGCGGCGGGCGGTGACGAGGAGTTTGGAGGCGGGCCAGCCGCCGCGGATCATTCCGCTGAGCAGGGCCTCGCCGATCTTGCCGGTACCGAGGACTGCGACTGTCTGGGTCATGCCCGATTCACCTCGCCGAACTTTGTTGCACGTGTGCACGGTCTGCGTGCTCATCCTTGCACCCGGGCACGGATCGGCGAGGGGCTGTCCGCAGTCCGGTCGGTGCACGTGGTCAGGGCGTGCCGTCGGGCGTGTCGTCAGGGCGTGCGGCGGCGGAGGGTGGCCGCGCCGAGGGCGAGGACGAGCAGCCCGCAGGCGGCGACGATCACGACGTCGCGGACGAAGTCGGCGGTCATGTCGGTGTGGGTGAGGACCTGGGTCATGCCGTCGACGGCGTAGGACATGGGCAGCACGTTCGAGATGCCTTCGAGGACGGGCTGCATGGTGTTGCGCGCGGCGAAGAGTCCGCAGAGCAGGAGCTGGGGAAAGATCACGGCCGGCATGAACTGGACGGCCTGGAACTCGCTGGCGGCGAAGGCGGACACGAAGAGGCCGAGGGCGGTGCCGAGGAGCGCGTCGAGGAGGGCGACGAGCAGGAGCAGCCAGGGGGAGCCGACGACGTCGAGGCCGAGGAACCAGAGGGCGAGACCGGTGGCGAGGAGGGACTGGACGACGGCGACGGCGCCGAAGGCGAGGGCGTAGCCGGCGATGAGGTCGCCCTTGCCCAGGGGCATGGCGAGGAGGCGCTCGAGGGTGCCGGAGGTGCGCTCGCGCAGCGTCGCGATGGAGGTCACCAGGAACATGGTGATGAGGGGGAAGATCCCGAGGAGGGACGCGCCGATGCTGTCGAAGGTGCGCGGACTGCCGTCGAAGACGAAGCGCAGCAGCGTCAGCATCAGTACGGGGACCAGGAGCATCAGCGCGATGGAGCGCGGGTCGTGGCGCAGCTGGCGCAGGACGCGGGCGGCGGTGGCGGCGGTGCGGGCACTGTTCAAGGGGTCTGCTCCTGGGCGGCGAGGGTGTTGGCCTCGTCGACGAGGCGGAGGAAGCCCTCCTCGACGGTGGCGGAGTGCGTACGGGTGCGCAGTGCGTCGGGGGTGTCCTGGGCGAGGATGCGGCCCTCGCGCATGAGGAGCAGGTCGTGGCAGCGCTCGGCCTCGTCCATGACGTGGGAGGAGACGAGGATCGTGGCGCCGCGGGTGGCGGCGATGTCGTGGAAGAGGTTCCACAGGTCGCGGCGCAGGACGGGGTCGAGGCCGACGGTCGGTTCGTCGAGGACGAGGAGCTCGGGGGTGCCGAGGAGCGCGACGGCGAGGGAGACGCGGCTGCGCTGGCCGCCGGAGAGGTTTCCGGCGAGGGCGGTGGCATGGGTGGCGAGGTCGACGTCGGCGATGGTGCGGGTGACGGTGTCGCGGCGGCGGTCGGCGGCGGCGCGGCCGGGGTCGAGGACGGCGGCGAAGTAGTCGAGGTTCTGGCGGACGGTGAGGTCGTCGTAGACGGAGGGCGCCTGGGTGACGTAGCCGATGCGGGAGCGCAGCTCGGGGTGGCCGGCGGGGCGGCCGAGGACGTCGAGGGTGCCGGTGACGTGGGCCTGGGTGCCGACGATGGAGCGCATGAGGGTGGATTTGCCGCAGCCGGAGGGGCCGAGGAGGCCGGTAATGCGGCCGCGGGGGACGTCGAAGGCGATGGTGTCGATGACGGTGCGGGGGGCGCGGCCGGTGCCGCGGCGGACGGTGAGTCCGCGGGCGTGCACGGCGGTGGCCGTGGCCTCGGCGGTGGCCTCCGCCGTGACCGTGGCGGCCTCTCGCTCTCGGTTATTCATCATGTGATGAATAATGCTCCTGACGGTGCCGAGGCGTCAACAGGTCGGAGAGCGGCGGGCCGCTACTTCTTCCGCTTGGGGCGGCGCGCGGCCGGGTTGCCCGTACGGGTGCTGCGGCGGCGGGCGAATTCGGCGGTGGCACGCTCGTACTCGGCGCGGCGCAGCTTCTCGCCGGGGGCCTCGGCGAAGCAGCGCAGGAAGTACGCGATGAGGGAGCCGATGAAACCGATCGTCTTCAGGCCCTTGAGGGCGGCCTCGTCGGAGGACGGGGCGGGACGGCGGTTGAAGGAGTCCCAGGTCTTGACGAAGGCGATGGCACTGGCGATCGCGAAGAGGACGACGACGGAGATGCTGAGGAACGGGCCGACGTTCCCGATCTCCAGGCCCTCGTAGGAGAGGCGGAGCAGGACGGCCGCGGCCACGGCGGTGACGAGGGAGCCGACGGCCATGCCGGCGCGGCGCAGGGCGTAGCCGCCGTCGTGGTTCACCCAGGTGGTGCCGAAGAACCTGATCGGCTCGGGCTCGGGCCCGGCGGGAACCGCAGAAACCTGCGCGGCCCGCTCGGCTGGGGTCTGGTCTCGCTGGTCGTCGTCGCTCACACCAGCGATTATCCCCCGCCGGGCGGGCCGGGCCGGGGTGTCTCACGTGTCAGACGGCCTAGCCGCAGATGGTGGCGACGTAGCCGTCGCTGCCCGTCTTCACGTAGGCGTCGGACACGAACTCGCCGTTGCCGATGCAGTCCCAGATGCCGGTCGTGCCGTACGGGCCCGAGACCGTGGTGCCGTCGCACTGGCAGCGGATCCCCACGTACGCGTCGTACGGCAGAACGTTCACGATCGGATAGTTGGTGCCGGGGCCACTGCGGACGTTCACCCGATAACCCGGCGCGACCGGAAACGTCGGGAATCCCGAGCCGGAGGCAACGCTCTGGACTTGGCTGGAATCGTTCTCCACCGACATACGAAATCTCCCCCCATGGGTGTTGCCGTGCGCAACTCGCGCAGGGTAGCAGGACCCTTGGAGATTCGTACGGGTCATCGACTAGGCTCCGGCGGGGGTGGTGAGCGGTGCATTCGCTGCGCGCGGACTACGTGGGCTTTCCGGAGTACGCCGGGCAGTACCGGCTCGAATCGGTGCTCGGTTCCGGCGGGATGGGCGTCGTCCATCTGGCCACCTCCGGCTCGGGGCTGAAACTCGCCGTCAAGATCGTGCATGCCGAGCATGCGGTCGATCCGGAGTTCCGGGCCCGGTTCCGGCAGGAGGTCGCCGCCGCCCGACGGGTGAGCGGGGCCTTCACCGCTCCCGTCGTGGATGCCGATCCGGATGCCGAACGGCCTTGGATGGCCACCCTGTTCATCGACGCCCCGACGCTCGCCGCGCGCGTACGGGAGCGGGTACTGGACCCCGGCGAACTGGCCAGGCTCGCTGCCGGGCTGGCGGAGGCCCTGCGGGACATCCACCGGGCGGGCGTCGTCCACCGGGACCTGAAGCCCAGCAACGTGCTGATGGCCCCGGACGGGGTGCGGGTCATCGACTTCGGCATCTCGCGGCCGGCGGACAGCGATCTGCGGACCGAGACGGGCAAGCTGATCGGGACGCCGCCGTACATGGCGCCGGAGCAGTTCCAGCGGCCGCGGGAGGTGGGGACGGCCGCGGACGTCTTCGCCTTGGGGGCCGTGCTCGTCCACGCGGCGACGGGGCACGGGCCGTTCGACTCCGACAGCCACTACCTCGTGGCGTACCAGGTCGTGCACAGCGAGCCCGACCTGACCGGGCTGCCGGAGCAGCTCGTACCGCTCGTCGCGCGGTGCCTGGCGAAGGAGCCCGCGGACCGGCCCACCGCGGAGGAGCTGATCGCGGAGATGCGGGCGGTGGCGTACCCGACCTCGGAGGACACGCAGAGCTTCATTCCACGGCCGCGGCCGCCGGCCGAGACCAAGTCCGAGGCGCAGCCCGACGAGCTCACGCATCGACGGGACCGGGTCGCGACGGAACGGCCCGAGGCGGCCGGACGCCGGGCCCGGGTGGCTGCGGCGGCCGGGCTCGGGCTGCTGCTCGCGGCCGGAGCCGTCGGCGGGTACCTGCAGTTCGGGTCCGAAGCCGACGGCGCAGAACGGCTCGCCGCGAAGAAGTCGGGCCAGAGCGCTCCGCCACCGGAGCCCTTCGCGCCGTGGGCGGTGCCGCTGAGCGTGCAGGGGCAAGGGCAAGGGCAATCGACCGTTGCCTGTTCCTGGCAGGGCGTGGCCCTGTACTGCTCGGGCGCGGGGCTGGCCGCGGCCCGGCTCAGCCCGGCGGACGGAGCGGTGGTGTGGTCCGCACCGGCGAGCACCCCCGCCGGCATCCGGACGGCGAAGGACGCCCCCCTGTACGCGGGCGGGCTCGTCCTGGCGGTGGCGCAGGGCAGCGAGCTGCTCCAGGCCCGGGACCCGGGCACGGGCGAGGAGCGCTGGCGGCGCAACCTGCCGGGTGGCGCGCACGTCGTCACCGCCGGCGGGCAGGTGTTGGCCGTTGCGGCGAACGGGACGGTCACCGCGTTGGACGCGGCGACCGGAACCCCGCGGTGGACGAAGCAGATCGGCGGCCTCGGCTCCGTCTGGTGGAGCGGCCCGGAGGAGTCCGGGGGGCCGGTCCCGGTGGTGTACGTGTCGACGCCGGACGGCGACGGCAGGTCGACGCAACTCGCGGCGGTGGACCCGGCGAACGGCTCGGCGCGCTGGCAGATGCGCACCGCCGGGATGCTCCAGCCCGTCGGCGTGGCGCGGGGCGGAATCTACCTGCTGGACAACGACGTGCAGACGAAGACGGACGCCGTCGTGCGGGTGGACCTGGGCACGCGGGCCGTGAAGCGGGTGCAGCTGGCGGCGCCGCTCTACCAGGCGCAGGCGTCGGTGGGCCCGGACGGGATGGTGTACGCCTTCGGCACCTCCGGCGGGCTGGCGGCGATCGGCGCGGCCAGGGAGGAGTGGCGGCTGGAGACGGGTCTCGCCGTCGCCTCCCGGCCGGTGTTCGCCGACGGCCGGGTCTATCTGACGGCCCCGGACGGGCGGCTGCTGGCAGTCGACGCGGGGACCGGGCGGCTGGCGGGACAGACCAAGCCCCGGATGGCCTCCGGCCAGAGCACGTTCACGGCGGCCCTGCCGGCGCCGGTGGTCGCCGCCGGACGGGTCTACGCTTCGGCGCCGGACGGGTCGGTCTTCGCTGCGGACGGCGGCAACCCCGCCGGGTGGTGACCGGGGCCCGGACTGGCCGGGGCCGGGGCAGGCCAGGCAGGGGCCGGGCAGGGCGGGCCGGGGCCGGGCGGGCCGGGGCAGGGCAGGGGCAGAGCAGGCCGGGCAGAGCAGGCCGGGGCCGGGTCGGGCCGGGGCAGGGCGGGCAGGGGCAGGGCAGGGGCCGGGCAGGGCCGGAGCAGGCCGGGGCGGGGCGCGCTGCCGCTGCGGTTGGTCCTCGCACCCGGGGCGCGGGTACCGCTGCGCGGAGCCGACCCGCCCCGGGCTCCGGCCCTCGGGCGCCGGGCGGGCCGGACGGCCGGGGCTCACCCGCCAGCGGGGCCGAGTGCGGCGAACCCCGCCGGGGGCATCCCGGCGGGGTTCGAGGACGCGGCTCCCGCCCGGCCGACGGCGGGCGGAGTCCGACGCAGCGGGGCGGTTGGGTCAGGTGCCCAGCAGGGTGACGTCGCGGACTGCGCCCTTGTCGGCGCTGGTGGCCATCGCCGCGTACGCACGCAGGGCCGCGGAGACCTTGCGCTCGCGGTTCTTCGGGGCGTAGACGCCGCCGAGGGCCTCGTGGCGGGCCGCCAGGGTGGCGTCGTCGACGAGGAGCTCGATGCTGCGGTTCGGGATGTCGATCCGGATCCGGTCGCCGTCCTCGACGACCGCGATGGTGCCGCCCGAGGCCGCCTCCGGGGAGGCGTGGCCGATGGACAGGCCTGACGTGCCGCCGGAGAAGCGGCCGTCCGTCACCAGGGCGCAGACCTTGCCGAGGCCGCGGCCCTTGAGGAAGGACGTCGGGTAGAGCATCTCCTGCATGCCGGGGCCGCCGCGCGGGCCCTCGTAGCGGATGACGACGACGTCGCCCGGCTGGATCTCCTTGCGGAGGATCTTGTCGACGGCCTCGTCCTGCGATTCGCAGACGACCGCCGGGCCCTCGAAGGTCCAGATCGACTCGTCGACGCCGGCCGTCTTCACGACGCAGCCGTCCTCCGCGATGTTGCCGCGCAGGACCGCCAGCCCGCCGTCCTTGGAGTACGCGTGCTGGACGGAGCGGATGCAGCCGCCCTCGGCGTCGAGGTCGAGGGTCTCCCAGCGCTCGGACTGGGAGAAGGCGGTGGCGGAGCGCTTGCAGCCGGGGGCCGCGTGCCACAGTTCCATCGCCTCGGCGGTGGCGGTGCCGCTGCGGGCGTCCCAGGCGCCGAGCCAGTCCTCCAGGTTCTCGGAGTGGACCGTGGTGACGTCCTTGTTCAGGAGGCCGCCGCGGTGCAGCTCGCCGAGGATGGCGGGGATGCCGCCGGCGCGGTGGATGTCCTCCATGTAGTACGTGCCGCCGGGCGCCACGTTCGGTGCGACCTTGGCCAGGCACGGGACGCGGCGCGAAACATCGTCGATGTCGGTGAGGTCGTAGTCCAGGCCCGCCTCCTGGGCGGCGGCGAGGAGGTGGAGGATCGTGTTCGTGGAGCCGCCCATGGCGATGTCGAGGGCCATGGCGTTCTCGAAGGCCTGGCGGGTCGCGATCGAGCGGGGCAGGACCGAGTGGTCGTCCTGCTCGTAGTGGCGCTTGGTGATCTCGACGATCGTGCGGCCGGCGTTCTCGTACAGGGCGCGGCGGGCCGTGTGCGTCGCGAGGACGGAGCCGTTGCCGGGGAGGGCGAGGCCGATGGCCTCGGCCAGGCAGTTCATCGAGTTGGCGGTGAACATGCCCGAACAGGAACCGCACGTCGGACAGGCGTTCTCCTCGATCCGCAGCACGTCCTCGTCCGAGACGTTCTCGTTGGAGGCGTCGACCATGGCGTCGATCAGGTCGAGCTTGCGGACGGTGCCGTCCACCAGCGTGGCCTGCCCGGCCTCCATCGGACCGCCGGACACGAACACGACCGGGATGTTGAGGCGCATGGCGGCCATCAGCATCCCGGGCGTGATCTTGTCGCAGTTGGAGATGCAGATCAGCGCGTCGGCGCAGTGCGCCTCGACCATGTACTCGACGGAGTCCGCGATGAGATCGCGGGACGGCAGCGAATACAGCATGCCGGCGTGCCCCATGGCGATGCCGTCGTCGACCGCGATGGTGTTGAACTCGCGCGGGATGGCGCCCGCGGCGCGGATGGCGTCGGAGACGATCCGGCCGACCGGGGCCAGGTGCGTGTGCCCGGGAACGAACTCGGTGAAGGAGTTGGCGACCGCGATGATCGGCTTCCCGATGTCCTCGCTCGCTACGCCCGACGCACGCATAAGGGCGCGTGCGCCCGCCATGTTGCGGCCGTGGGTGACGGTGCGGGACCTCAGCTCGGGCATCGGGTTCACTCCCCATGAGTGCGGTGGCGCGAGGCGCCTGCCGCGACTGTGGATATGGCTCGGTTACGAGGCTACGCCCCTGGCCCGGGATACGGACAGGCTGTCCGGATGGCGGGACGGGCGACTCAGTCCTCGGTCTGCCGTCAGTCCTCGGTCAGGTAGCGCTGCAGGGTGGGGGCCACCAGGGCGATGATGGCCTCCGGGTCGGCCGATGCGAGGGGCTCGATCTGGACCACGTACCGCAGGAGCGCGATGCCGATCATGTGGGAGGCGGCGAGCTCGGCGCGGAAGGTGGGGTCGGGGACGTTGAGGTCGGCCGCGACCCGTTCCAGGACCCTGCGCAGGATCAGCCGGCGCAGGACGGCCGCCGCGGCCTCGTGGGTGAGGGCGGAGCGGATGACGGCGAGGAGGGGGGCACGGGTGACCGGGTTCTCCCAGATGCCCAGGAAGTAGCGGGCCAGGCGTTCGCCGATGCCCTCGGGGCCGTCCCCCACGATCGCGGGGACGACGAGGGCGGGCTCCATGGTGAGCTCGATGGCGGCGGCGAAGAGCTCGTCCTTGCTGCCGAAGTAGTGGTGCACCAGCGCGGGGTCCACGCCGGCCACCTTCGCGATGCCGCGGACGGACGTCTTGTCGTACCCGCGCTCGGCGAACACCTCACGGGCGGCGAGGCGGATGCGCTCCTGGGTGCCGGGGCCGTCGTCGGCCTCGTCCTGGCGGGGGCGGCCCGGGCCGCGGCGCGGCTTGGCGGGTTCCGGTTCCGGCGCCGTCATGGGCGCGGGGTCCTGACCGGGGCGGCGGTGGCGCTGGCCGCGAGGTGGAGACGGGTGAAGGCCAGGGCCTCGGCGAGGTCGGCCTCGCGCTCCGCGGAGGACATCGCGCGGCGGGTGTTCACCTCGATGACGACGTGACCGGCGAAGGACGTGGTGGCGAGGCGTTCCAGCAGCTCGGCGCAGGGCTGGGTGCCGCGGCCGGGGACGAGGTGCTCGTCCTTGGCCGAGCCGTTGCCGTCGGCGAGGTGCACGTGCGCGAGCCGGTCGCCCATGCGGTCGATCATCGCGGTGGCATCGGTGCGGGCGGTGGCGGTGTGCGACAGGTCGACGGTGAAGTGCCGGTAGTCGTCCTTCGTCACGTCCCACTCGGGCGCGTACGCGAGCATCTCGCGGTCGCGGTAGCGCCAGGGGTACATGTTCTCGACGGCGAACCGGACATCGGTCTCGTCCGCCATCCGCCAGATCCCGGTGACGAAGTCCCGCGCGTACTGCCGCTGCCAGCGGAACGGCGGGTGCACCACCACGGTGCTCGCCCCGAGCCGCTCGGCCGCGGCCTGCGCCCGCTGGAGCTTGGTCCAGGGGTCGGTCGACCACACCCGCTGGGTGATCAGCAGACACGGCGCGTGCACGGCGAGGATCGGCACCTGGTGGGCGTCGGAGAGGCGGCGCAGGGCGTCGATGTCCTGGCTGACCGGGTCCGTCCAGACCATCACCTCGACGCCGTCGTAGCCGAGGCGCGCGGCGATCTCGAAGGCGGTCGCCGTGGACTCCGGGTAGACGGAGGCGGTGGAGAGGGCGACTTTCGCGGTCGGGATGCGGACTGGTTTTGCCACGGGGACAGGGTACGGGCCCGACGCCGCCCCCCGCCGTGACGATCACCACGCACAGACCAGGTCCGGGCGCACGGCTGCCGGGCGCGACCGGTGGCGGGCCGCGCTCAGCCGTTGCGGCGGGCTCTCACCGCGTCGGTGTAACGGCTCCCGGGTCGGATCCTCCGCCCGGATGCCGAGCTCGGCGAGAACCGCACGGACGGTCGCCGAGGGCTGCAGCTCCAGGACGGTCCCGTCCGCTTCGGGGAGGCGGACGAGGGTGGCGAGCATCTGCCGGCGCCGCGCTTCGCACATAGCGGCTGGGCCTGCCCCGACCCGGAACGCGCCTGCTGCGTGAAGGTCGGGAGGGAGCCCAGACGGCCGGGGGTCGCCATGCCGACCGAAGCGCGTAGCGATCTGGGGCGTGCTGCCCGCCTGCCCGGCGCTGATGGGGGTCTGGTCGCTGTCCGGCTCCGGCTGGGCCTGCCCCGACCCGGAACGGGCCTGCCCATGGGCCCCGGGCGGGCATCCGGATCCCAGGAACCGGGCCGCGCCATCGCTGATGCCGCCCTGCTCAACGCTTGTGCCCAGGTGACCGTCTTTTGGGGGGCTTCCCGACAGTCCTTGTCTTTCCGGGGCGGGACGGGCGGTCAGGGGGGCCGAAGGCCCTCGCGAAGCAATGCCGCGTACTTAAGGAGCCACCCCGGTTGCCAACCGGGGCGAAACGGGCACCACGGAGCCCCGGCATCTCTTGCTGAGAGGCGTCGGAAATGGACAGACCGGGACGCTTGCCCCGGTGCTCCCTCCCTGGCGGGCCGCTTGACAGCAGGCGGGAGAGCTTAACTACGAGGCATTGCCTCGCGAAGCGACGCGAAGCGCCCTTGAGGGCCCGGCTCGACACGGAGAGACGATGGGACTGGCGGGAAACCCCCCAAACCCTCCCCGATGCCGATCAGCGGGCTACCGCCCCGGAGCCTCGGCCTTGCAGGCAGAGCCCCGCCGCGCCGCAGCCGGCGTACACCAAAGCCGGCGTACAGCCGCAGGCCTCGTACCACCGCAGACAGCGTCCAGCCCCAGGCGGCGTACGGCGCTCAGCCGGCGTACACCAAAGCCGGCGTACAGCCGCAGGCCTCGTACGACCGCAGACGGCGTCCAGCCACAGACGGCGTACGGCGCTCAGCCGGCGTACGGCCGCAGGCCTCGTACAGCCGCAGACGGCGTCCAGCCGCAGGCCTCGTGCAGCCGCAGGCCTCGTACCACCGCAAGCGACGTACGGCGCTCAGGCGGCCTGACCGCGTCAGGACGGGAGGTGGTCCAGGCGGCGGAGGATGACGCCCTCGCGCAGGGCCCACGGGCAGATCTCGAGTTCGTCGACGCCGAAGAGGTCCATCGCGCCCTCGGCGACCAGCGCCCCCGCCAGCAGCTGGGCGGCGCGGCCCTCCGAGACGCCCGGGAGGGCGGCCCGCTGCGCGGTCGTCATCGCCGCGAGCCTCGGTACCCACTCCTCCAGGGACTTTCGGGTCAGGTCCCGCTGTACGTACAGCCCGTCCGCCGAGCGCGCCGCGCCCGCGATACGGGCCAGCTGCCTGAAGGTCTTCGACGTCGCCACCACGTGGTCCGGCGCCCCGAAGCGGCTGAACTCGCCGACCGTACGGGCGATCTGGGCCCGCGCGTGCCGGCGCAGGGCCCGTACGTCCGCCGCGTCCGGCGGGTCGCCCGGGAGCCAGCCGGTGGTGAGGCGGCCCGCGCCCAGCGGGAGGGAGACGGCCGCGTCGGGGTCCTCGTCGATGCCGTACGCGATCTCCAGCGAGCCGCCGCCGATGTCGAGGACCAGCAGCTTGCCCGCGGACCAGCCGAACCAGCGGCGGGCGGCGAGGAAGGTCAGCCGCGCCTCGTCCTCACCGCTGAGGATGGAGAGGTCGATGCCGGTCTCGAGCTTCACCCGGGCCAGGACCTCGTCCGCGTTCGTGGCTTCCCGTACGGCGCTGGTCGCGAAGGGCAGTACGTCCTCGCAGCCCTTGTCCTCGGCGGCCTGCGCCGCGTCGCCGATCACCGAGACGAGGCGCTCGACCCCCTCCGGGGTGACCGCTCCGTGCTCGTCGAGCAGCTCCGCCAGCCGCAGTTCCACCTTGTGCGAGTGCGCCGGCTGCGGGCGCGCGCCGGGGTGCGCGTCCACCACCAGCAGATGGATCGTGTTCGAACCCACATCCAGGACACCGAGTCTCATACGAGGAAACGCTACTGTGCGGCTGGAGTATGGGTTGCGTAAGGGGCGCTTAGGCTTGGGTTTGTGCCAAATACGAAGAAGGCCAACAAGTCCAAGACCACCAAGAAGGCCAAGGCTCAGGCCAAAGCCTCGGTCGCCCGTGACGAGAAGGGGCTCGACTTCCCTCGGGCCTGGGTGGAGTTCCCCGACCCCGCCGATGCCGAGCAGGTCTTCCGCTGCGACCTGACCTGGCTGACCTCCCGCTGGACGTGCATCTTCGGCAGTGGCTGCCAGGGCATCCAGGCCGGCCGGGCCGATGACGGCTGCTGCACCCTCGGCGCGCACTTCTCGGACGAGGACGACGAGAAGCGGGTCGCCGAGAACGTGGCACGGCTGACCCCCGAGCTGTGGCAGTTCCACGACGTCGGCAGCGAGACCGGGTGGACGCAGCACGACGACGACGGGGAGAAGCAGACCCGCCGCTGGGACGGCGCGTGCATCTTCCTGAACCGGCCGGGGTTCCCCGCCGGCGCCGGGTGCTCGCTGCACATCCTGGCGATGCGCGAGGGGCGTGAACCGCTGGAGACCAAGCCCGACGTGTGCTGGCAGCTGCCGATCCGCCGGACCTACGAGTGGATCGACCGGCCCGACGACACCCGTGTGCTGCAGGTGTCGATCGGCGAGTACGACCGGCGCGGCTGGGGTCCGGGCGGCCACGACCTGCACTGGTGGTGCACGTCGGCGACGTCCGCGCACGGCGCCGGCGACCCGGTGTACGTGTCGTACCGCGCCGAGCTGACCGAGCTGATGGGCAAGGAGGGGTACGAGGCCCTCGTGAAGCTGTGCGAGGCGCGGCTGTCCTCGCTGCTGCCGATGGCCCCGCACCCGGCCGACCCGGTCGACCCGGCCGTCTAGGACCCGGCACTCCGGGAGTCGGCACTCCTGGACCCGGCACTCCGGGAGCCGCCCTTCAGGACCCGGCCTCCAGGGCCGGCGGGCGGGCCCTCAGGGCGAGCCCGACGCCGGCGCGCTCGGGTCCGCGGGAGGGGAAACCGTTCCTGCTGACGCGCTCGGTGTCGGGGTGCGGGTCGGTGCGGGCGTCGGCGTGGGCGACGCGGTTTCCGTCGGCATGGGCGTCGGGGTCGGGGTCGGCGTCGGGTGCGCGGGCTGTGTCGGCGTGGGCGCCGGGCGGCCGCGGCCCTTGATGGAGACCACCGCGCCGCCGGGGTCCACCCCGACCCGGGCGGACCAGGCGCCCACGGGCTGGGTCCCGGTGTCCACCGTGATCCGCAAAGTGACCGATTCTCCGGGGGCCAGCGTGCCCGAGGTCCGGGTGGCGCGCAGCCAGGGGGCGTCGGACCAGAGCTGCCAGTCCACCGGGGCCCCGCCGGACGCGGTGAGGGTGAGCACGGTGGTGCCCCGGTGCGAGGAGGCGGCGACGGAGAGCCGGCCGGGGTTCCCGGCCCGGTCGGGGGCGGCCGGCGGCCCGGTGCTGATCACCTCGACGGAGACGTCCGGGGTGTCCCGGGCGGTGGTGCTGCCCGTGACGAAGCTTGGCCCGCCGGTCGAGTGGGCGGTGTTGCCGGCGTTCTCGTACGCGCGCTGCGGGCGGCCGTCCTGGCGCGGAAGCGGGATCTCGGACTCGCTCGCGGAGATCCGGGTGGAGTCCGCGCCGACGGGCTCGCCGGTGTCCGGGGCGCCGCGGTACGCCGCCCAGAGCGCGATGACCGGGGCGGCGACGACGGTGGCGACGACGGTGGTGGTCACGGCCCGGGTGCGCAGCCGGTCGCGGCGGGCCGCGCGGTCCCGGGGGTCCATCGGGAAGCCGGTCCGGTCGAAGCGCGGGCCGGTCCGCCAGCGGCCCCGGCCGCCGGCGCGGAGCATGGCCGCGCGGACGGCGGTGCGCGGGGCCGGGACCAGCGGGAGGGCCGCGTCGATGCCGCCGGTGCCGGGCCAAGGGGAGGCGGCGCCGACGCGTTCGGCGACGCGGCGGCAGCGCGGGCAGTCGTCGACGTGGCGGACCAGCTCGGCGCGCAGGGGGGCGGACAGGAGCACCTGTCCGTCGCCGGTGAGCCGGGACACGGAGGGGCAGCCGCCGGTCTCGACGACGGCGAGGGCGGCGCGGGTCCGCTCCACCTCGCAGGCGGCGCCGGCCAGCAGCTCCCGGGCGGTGCCGGGGGGCGTGCCGAGGACGGCGGCGAGTTCCGGGACGCCGAGGCGGTGGCGGACGGCGAGTTCGAGGGCCTCGCGCTGCGCGGGCGTGGTCCCGGCGGCCTCGGGCCAGGCGAGGCGGGCGAGCTCGGTGCGCCGGTACGCATTCACGTCCAGGAAGCGGTGCGCCTCCGGCGCATGCTCGGCATCCGTGCGCTTCGGCGTGCGCCGGGCGGAATGCGCCCCCGGCCGGGCCCGCCGTTGCTCGGCCAGCCGCCGCAGGCAGGCCCAGCGGGCGAGGGCGTACAGCCAGGCCCGCAGGTCCCCCTCGCCCGGGCAGCGGCCGGAGTGCCGCTCGGCGACGGCGAGGACCTCGGCGAGGACCTCGGTGGCGGTGTCGTGGTCGCAGAGGACCGACAGGCAGTACGTGAACAGGCCGTCCAGGTACGGCTCGTGCCGGAAGGGGGGCGGCAGTTCTCCCTCGGGGCCCTCGCGGCCTTCGCGGCCTTCGGGGCCCTCGCGGCCCTCGCGGCCTTCGGGGCCCTCGCGGCCTTCGGGTCCCTCGAGGGGCGTGCGCCTGTGCGCCCGGGGTGCGCCGGTGCACGGGGCGGAGCGTTCCTGGTCGCTGCTGTTCACCCTGGCGAAGGTAGGCCGCGCGCCGGTGACGGCCCTGAAGCCTTCAGCTGTTTTAGCCCTTACGGGTGAACAGATCGAACCCGTGCTGACAGCGGCCCTGACGCCGGGCGCGCGGTCCGGGACGCGGACCCGGCCCGGACCCGGCCCGGACCCGGCCCGGACCCGGCCCCGGGGCCGGAACGCGGACCCGCGCCGGGGGCGCTGTCACAGGGTCCGGATACCGTGGGCCGCATGGCTGCCCGTACATCTCGTTCATCCGCCAAGGACCGGCCGTCCTACCGCTGCTCCGAGTGCGGCTGGACGACCGCGAAATGGCTCGGGCGGTGCCCCGAGTGCCAGGCGTGGGGCACCGTGGAGGAGATGGGCGGCGCGCCCGCCGTGCGGACCACCGCCGCCGGGCGGGTGTCGGCGCCCGCGCTCCCGATCGCACAGGTCGACGGCCGGACGGCGACCGCCCGCAGCACGGGCGTGGACGAGCTGGACCGGGTCCTCGGCGGCGGGCTCGTGCCGGGCGCCGTGGTGCTGCTGGCCGGCGAGCCGGGCGTCGGGAAGTCGACGCTGCTGCTGGACGTGGCGGCGAAGGCGGCCAGCGAGGCGCACCGCACGCTGTACGTCACGGGCGAGGAGTCGGCGAGCCAGGTGCGGCTGCGGGCCGACCGGATCAACGCGCTGAACGACCACCTCTTCCTCGCCGCCGAGACCGACCTGTCCGCCGTACTGGGCCACCTCGACGCCGTGCGGCCCTCGCTGCTGGTCCTGGACTCCGTACAGACCGTGGCCTCGCCCGAGATCGACGGCGCGCCCGGCGGCATGGCCCAGGTCCGCGAGGTGGCCGGGGCGCTGATCCGGGCCTCCAAGGAGCGCGGGATGGCCACCCTGCTGGTCGGGCACGTCACCAAGGACGGGGCGATCGCCGGTCCCCGGCTGCTGGAGCACCTGGTGGACGTCGTCCTCAGCTTCGAGGGCGACCGGCATGCGCGGCTGCGCCTGGTGCGCGGCGTCAAGAACCGGTACGGGGCCACCGACGAGGTCGGCTGCTTCGAACTGCACGACGAGGGGATCACCGGGCTCGCCGACCCGAGCGGGCTGTTCCTGACCCGGCGCGCGGAGGCCGTCCCCGGGACCTGCCTGACGGTGACCCTGGAGGGCAAGCGCCCGCTGGTCGCCGAGGTGCAGGCGCTGACCGTGGACTCGCAGATCCCCTCGCCGCGGCGGACCACCTCGGGCCTGGAGACCTCGCGCGTCTCGATGATGCTGGCGGTGCTGGAGCAGCGGGGCCGGATCACCGCGCTCGGCAAGCGCGACATCTACAGCGCCACCGTGGGCGGGGTGAAGCTGACGGAGCCGGCCGCCGACCTCGCGATCGCGCTCGCGCTGGCCTCGGCGGCGAGCGACGTGCCGCTGCCGAAGAACCTCGTGGCGATCGGGGAGGTCGGCCTCGCGGGCGAGGTGCGGCGCGTGACCGGAGTGCAGCGGCGGCTCGCGGAGGCGCACCGGCTCGGTTTCACGCACGCCCTGGTGCCCGGCGACCCCGGGAAGGTGCCGGCCGGGATGAAGGTCACCGAGGTCGCGGACATGGGCGACGCCCTGCGGGTCCTGCCGCGCGGGCGGTCGCGGGCGGCGGCCAAGGAGTAGCCGGGAAGATCCAGGGAAGGACTCGGGGAGTGCCGCGGGTGTGCCGTGGGAGTGCCCGAGGAGCAGCGGAGGAGTCCCTGGTGAGGGGGCTCGTACGGGGTCCCTCGGGGGCGCACCTGGCCAAGCCACGGCGGGCGCGCAGCGCACGCCGGTAGACTTTGTGCTGGTCCGCCCGGCCTTACGCAGGCGGCGCAACCCGCGACCGGAGGAGTGCAGTGGCAGCCAAGGACGGGGCAGCAGCATCCGGCAAGTCGGGCGCGAGCTCCAAGCAGGAGGCCATGATGCGCGCCTCGCTGAGCGCGGTCGCACCTGGTCAGCCCCTGCGTGACGGTCTGGAACGGATCGTCCGCGGCAACACCGGCGGCCTCATCGTCCTCGGGATGGACAAGACCGTCGAGGCGATGTGCACGGGCGGTTTCGTCCTGGATGTGGAGTTCACCGCGACCCGGCTGCGCGAGCTGTGCAAGCTCGACGGCGCGCTGATCCTGGACAAGGACATCACCAAGATCCTGCGGGCCGGGGTCCAGCTGGTGCCGGACGCGTCGATCCCGACGGAGGAGACGGGCACCCGTCACCGCACCGCGGACCGCGTCTCGAAGCAGTGCGGCTTCCCCGTGGTGTCGGTGTCGCAGTCGATGCGGCTGATCGCGCTGTACGTGGACGGGGAGCGCCGGGTCCTGGAGGAGTCCGGGGCGATCCTGTCGCGGGCGAACCAGGCACTGGCCACGCTGGAGCGGTACAAGCTGCGCCTGGACGAGGTCGCCGGGACGCTGTCGGCGCTGGAGATCGAGGACCTGGTCACGGTGCGCGACGTGACGGCGGTCGCGCAGCGGCTGGAAATGGTCCGTCGCATTGCCACGGAAATCGCTGAATACGTGGTCGAGCTGGGCACGGACGGGCGACTGCTGTCGCTCCAGCTGGACGAGCTGACGGTCGGCATCGAGCAGGAGCGGGAGCTGGTGATCCGGGACTACGTGCCGGAGCCGACGGCGAAGCGCTCGCGCACGGTGGAGGAGGCGCTTCCGGCGCTGGACGCGCTGACGCATCCGGAACTGCTGGAGCTCGCCATCGTGGCGCGGGCGCTGGGGTACACGGGCTCGCCGGAGACCCTGGACTCGGCGGTGTCCCCGCGGGGCTACCGGCTGCTGGCGAAGATTCCGCGGCTGCCGGGGGCCATCATCGAGCGGCTGGTGGAGCACTTCGGCGGCCTGCAGAAGCTGCTGGCCGCGTCGGTGGACGATCTGCAGACGGTCGACGGTGTGGGCGAAGCGCGTGCCAGGAGCGTCCGCGAGGGCCTGTCCCGCCTGGCGGAATCCTCGATCCTCGAACGGTACGTCTAGCAGCGGGTAGCGGCGCCGTTGTCGGGGGCCGGCCCCCGAACCCCCCTGCCTCGAACGCCGGCGGGGCTGATCCGCCCCGCCGGGGTCGGCAACGCTAGGGGCTATCCGGCCCTGATCCGCCGGACACCCCCTAGTCCTGCTTGAGGACGAACGAGGTTCGGGCCACCGGCATGCCCGGGGACTTGACCTCGACCACGTACGTGTCCGGGGCCGCGCTCCCCGCCGGAGGCGTCTGGCACTGGTCGGCCGCGCTGAACTTCCTGTCCCACTCCAGCGACTGCTTGGTGTCCCCCTGCGCCGGCACCCGGAAGAACGCGTTGCCCGCGCCCGACGGGCAGTCCGCCGAGGACCAGACCGCCTTGTTGGTGCTCGCCTGAAGGATGGTCAGGACCGCCTGCTTCGGTCCGAGATCGACCTTGCAGGTCGTGCCGGAGACATTGCGCGCGACCAGTTCGAGGCGGGGCTTCTCGCTCGTCTCGTACTCGTTCTTCACGCTCTTGACTTCCCACTGCAGCCCGCTCGGGGCGCACGTGGGAAGCGGGGAGTCCGCCGGGACCTGGGCCGTGGAGCCGCCCGTTCCGCCACTGCCGGTGCCGCCGCCGGAACCCGGCCCCGCGCTCGCCGCCGTGCCCGGAGTCCCGCCCGGTTCACCGTTCTTGCCCGCACCGGCCCCCGACTCCGCCCGCCCGCCCGGCGCCTGACTGATCGCCGGCCCCGTTCCCGAGGGTCCCGGGGTGATCGAGGCGACGGGGTCGGGCCCCTTCTCGCCCTTGCCGTTCGTACTCGACTTCCCCCCACCGGAACTGACGGTCCATACGGCGAGGAGCGCGAGCAGCGCGACGACGGACGCCAGCACAGCCCTCCGTCGCCAGTAGATGGAGGAGGGGAGCGGCCCGACCGGATTGCGCATAGATCCCACGGACGGAACTTTACGAGAGTCCGCGGCCCGATCCGCGCCCCACATGCCGCGCAAGCGCCTTGTTTTGCCGATGATCATCCTGCGGGCTGACTCCGGAGCGCCGGGAATCGGCCAGGGGTCCTACGTAGGGATCCCTGGCCTTTGAGTACGGTCGGTGACCATGGATACCTCCGGCCTTTACCGCGACATCACCGATTCCGCCCGTTCCGCGCCCGGCTGGGTGCAGTCGGCGTTCGAGATCTGGACGGAGTACGGGCTGCTGCTCTTCGGCCTGCTCTTCATAGCCGTGTGGTGGCGTGCGCGCACCGCGGCCGGCCCGCGGGCCGTCGCCCTCGCCGTCCTCGCGCCGCTCGCCACCGCCGTCGCGTACGTCGGGTCCGAGGTCGTGAAGTCCGCCGTGAACGAGGAGCGGCCCTGCCGGGCCGTCGCCGGCGCCGCCGCCTCGCTCATCGCCTGCCCGGCCCCCGGCGACTGGTCCTTCCCCAGCAACCACTCCGCCATAGCGGGCGCCGCCGCCGTCGCGCTGGCCCTCGCCGTACGCCGCCTCGCCCTGCTGACCGTCCCGCTGGCCCTGCTGATGGCCTTCTCCCGGGTCTTCGTCGGCGTCCACTACCCCCACGACGTGGCGATCGGCCTGCTGCTCGGCGGTTCGCTCGCCGCGCTCTTCGTCCTCGCCCTCACCGATCCGATCAGTACGATCACCACCGCCATGCGGGCGAGCGGGGGCCGCGCCGCCGTCTGGTTCACCGGCCCGGGCCCCGCCCGGCAGCCCTGAAACGTGCCAGGATGCCGTTTGCCATGACTGCATCCATCAGCCCTTCCCCCGACGTGTCCCACGCGCTGCACTCCCCGGTCATCGCCTGGTTCGACGAGCACGCCCGCGACCTGCCCTGGCGCCGCCCCGAGGCCGGCCCCTGGGGGGTCGTGGTCAGCGAGTTCATGCTCCAGCAGACCCCGGTCAGCCGGGTCCTGCCCGTATACGAGCAGTGGCTGGCCCGGTGGCCCCGCCCGGCCGACCTGGCCGCTGAGGCCCCCGGCGAGGCCGTACGCGCCTGGGGGCGGCTCGGCTACCCCCGCCGGGCCCTGCGCCTGCACGGCGCGGCCGTCGCGATAACGGAGCGGCACAAGGGCGACGTACCGCGGGAGCACGCGCAGCTGCTCGCGCTGCCCGGGATCGGCGAGTACACGGCGGCCGCGGTGGCCTCCTTCGCGTACGGGCAGCGGCATGCCGTGCTCGACACCAACGTGCGCCGGGTCCTCGCCCGCACCACGACCGGGATCGAGTACCCGCCGAACGCCACCACCGCCGCCGAGCGGCGCCTGGCCCGGGCCCTGCTGCCCGAGGACGAGGACACCGCGGCCCGCTGGGCGGCGGCCTCGATGGAGCTCGGCGCCCTGGTCTGCACGGCCAAGTCCCCGGACTGCGCCCGCTGCCCGGTGGCCGGGCTGTGCGCGTGGCGCCTGGCCGGGAAGCCGGCCCACGACGGGCCGCCGCGGCGCGGGCAGACGTACGCGGGGACCGACCGGCAGGTGCGCGGCAAGCTCCTCGCGGTGCTGCGGGATGCGGTCGGGCCGGTTCCGCAGGCCGTGCTCGACACGGTCTGGCACGAACCCGTGCAGCGGGCCCGGGCGCTGGACGGGCTGGTCTCCGACGGGCTGGTCGAGCCGCTCGCCGGGGGGACGTACCGGCTGCCGCAGGGCCCCGCCGCAAACTGAGCCGAGAATTCGGTTCGTCCCGGCCAAACCTCGGATCACCGCACTGTTACACAACCTATGGGTGTCCGTGCGCCCACCGAAGGCTGGCCCGCACAGGCCCGTGACAACGCCTCCGTAACTTCGAATCCGTAGGGCGACGGATGAGCGGTTGGACGGGACGGAGGCGGTCTGAGATGGCGCACGGCGAGGTACTCGGATTCGAGGAGTACGTACGCACTCGGCAGGATGCGCTCCTGCGCAGTGCCCGGCGCCTGGTCCCGGACCCCACCGACGCGCAGGACCTGCTGCAGACTGCACTGGTGCGCACCTACGGCCGTTGGGACGGCATCGCCGACAAGTCCCTGGCCGACGCCTACATGCGCCGCGTCATGATCAACACCCGGACCGAGTGGTGGCGCGCGCGCAAGCTCGAAGAGGTCCCCACCGAGCAGCTCCCGGACGCCTCCGTCGAGGACGGCTCCGACCAGCGCGCCGACCGCGCCCTGCTGATGGACATCCTCAAGGTTCTCGCGCCCAAGCAGCGCAGCGTGGTCGTGCTGCGACACTGGGAGCAGATGAGCACCGAGGAGACCGCCGCCGCGCTCGGAATGTCGGCGGGTACTGTGAAGAGCACCCTGCACCGCGCGCTGGCCCGTCTCCGGCAGGAGTTGGAGAGCCGGGATCTGGACATGCGCGCGCTGGAGCGCGGTGACCACCGCGGTGACCACACCATCCGGTACGAGGGGCGTGAGCGGTGCGCGGCCTGAACGGCCAAAGCCTGAACGGCAGAAGTTCGCTGGTGCTGATGTCGGCGGGGACGGTCGTCCTCGTCGGCACTGTGCTGTTCGCGGTCGGCTGCGCCACCGGCGGCACAGGTCTGCGCGACGGCGGCCCCGCCCACACCGAGTCCATCGCCAAGAGCGGCTCGTCGGCGGCCAGCCCGCCCGACCACGTCCCGGCCACCACGGACGCATCGGGCAAGCCCGCCAAGCGGGTAGACCCCGTCGCCCTGCTCCAGGCGGACCCCAAGGTCAGCGCCGAGGTCAAGCGGGACCTCAAGCCCTGCACGGGCAAGGAGTACCCGATCGACGTGAGCTACGGGAAGGTCACCGCAGGCTCCGCCGCCGACATCGTCGTCAACGTGCTGTCCTGCGCCGATGCGCTGGGGCGGGGCTCGTACGTGTACCGGGCGGAGGGCGGGACGTACGAGAATGTGTTCTCGGACGAGCAGCCGCCCGTCTACGCGGAGATCGACCGGGGCGACCTGGTGGTCACCAAGCCCGTCTACGGAAAGAGCGACGCCCTCGCCTATCCGTCGGGCGAGGACGTGATCACGTACCGCTGGAACGGGGAGAAGTTCACCGAGCAGGACCGGGTGCACACCGACTACAGCAACATCGACGGCGGGGCCCAGCCCGCCCCCGCGGTCACCCAGAAGAACTGACGAACCGAAGAAGCGAAGAACCGAGGCGAGGCTTGCGCATGGCCGAGACCCATGTCCTGTTCGTGGAGGACGACGACGTCATCCGTGAGGCCACGACCCTGGCGCTGGAACGCGACGGGTTCGTGGTCACCGCCATGCCCGACGGCCTGTCCGGGCTGGAGTCCTTCCGGGCCGACCAGCCGGACATCGCGCTGCTCGACGTGATGGTGCCCGGCATGGACGGCGTGAGCCTGTGCCGCCGGATCCGCGACGAGTCCACCGTCCCCGTGATCATGCTGTCGGCGCGCGCCGACTCCATCGACGTCGTCCTGGGCCTGGAGGCGGGCGCCGACGACTACGTCACCAAGCCCTTCGACGGCTCGGTCCTCGTCGCCCGGATCCGCGCGGTGCTGCGCCGCTTCGGCCACGCCGGCGGCCCGCAGAACGGCAGGGCGGGGGCGAACGGCGAGGACGGCTCCGAGGAGCGCGGGGTGCTGGTCTTCGGCGACCTGGAAGTCGACACCGAGGGCATGGAGGTCCGCAGGGCCGGCGCCCCGGTGGCGCTCACGCCCACCGAGATGCGGCTGCTGCTGGAGTTCTCCTCCGCACCCGGCACCGTGCTGTCCCGCGACCGGCTGCTGGAGCGGGTCTGGGACTACGACTGGGGCGGCGACACCCGCGTCGTGGACGTCCACGTCCAGCGGCTGCGCACGAAGATCGGGCAGGACCGCATCGAAACGGTCCGAGGCTTCGGATACAAGCTGAAGGCATGAGGCGCTTCACCCTCCGTACGGGGATCCGCTGGAAGATCACGCTCGCCATCGCCGGCGTCGGCGCGCTCGTCGCCGTCGCACTGAGCCTGGTCGTGCACAGCGCTGCCCGCGTGTCGATGCTGGAGAGCGCCCGCGAGGCGCAGCTGGCCAACGTGCAGTTCATCTCCCGCTTCGCCGAAGCCGGGCGCAAACCGTCCATGGGGGCCAAGCTCAACGACCCCGAACTGCCCGCCGCGCTGCGCGAGAAGGCCAGGTCGGGGCGGCGCGGCACGTACGTCCAGGAGTCCCGCAAGGGGGTGCCGGAGGTGTGGGCCGCGATGCCGCTGGGGAACGGGCAGGTGCTGTCGCTGCACAACCCGTTCAAGGAGAGCGCCAACATGGTGCGCGACCTGGACCGGGCCCTGGTCGTCGGGTCGCTGTCCGTCGTGATCGCCGGGGCGGCGCTCGGCGTGCTCATCGGCGGGCAGATCTCGCGCCGGCTGCGCAAGGCCGCGGCCGCCGCGCAGCGGGTGGCGCACGGGGATCCCGACGTACGGGTGCGGGACGCCGTCGGGGGCGTCGTACGGGACGAGACCGACGACCTCGCGCGGGCCGTGGACGCCATGGCGGACGCGCTCCAGCAGCGGCTGGAGGCCGAGCGGCGGGTGACCGCGGACATCGCGCACGAGCTGCGGACCCCGGTGACGGGCCTGCTCACGGCGGCGGAACTGCTGCCCCCGGGGCGGCCGACCGAGCTGGTCCGGGACCGGGCCCAGGCGCTGCGGGCGCTCGTCGAGGACGTGCTGGAGGTGGCCCGGCTGGACAGCGCGTCCGAGCGGGCGGAGCTCCAGGACGTGGCGCTGGGCGAGTTCGTGAGCCGGCGGGTGACCGCGCTGATGCCGGAGGCTTCCGTACGGGTGGTCGCGGACGAGATCGTCAGCACCGACCCGCGGCGGCTGGAGCGGATCCTGGGCAACCTGCTGGCCAACGCCGCGCGGTACGGGCAGCCGCCCGTCCAGGTCGACATCGAGGGCCGGGTCGTACGGGTCCGGGACCACGGGCCGGGCTTCCCCGAGGCGCTGCTGCGCGAGGGGCCGAGCCGGTTCCGGACCGGGTCGACGGACCGCGCCGGGGTGGGGCACGGGCTGGGGCTGACCATCGCGGAGGGGCAGGCGCGGGTGCTGGGCGCCCGGCTGACGTTCCGCAACGTGGCGGCTCCGGGCGGCGCGGACCGCGAGGGCACGGCGGCCGGCGCGGTGGCGGTGCTGTGGCTGCCGGAGCACGCGCCGACGGCGACGGGAAGCTTCCCGATCATCACGGCGTCGGGCTGAGCGCGAGCGGAACGGGACCGGGCGGTACAGCTGTGCGGACCTGTGTTTTAGCATCCGTGGCATGACCGACGGTACGAATCCCCCCAGCAACCCGCAGCCCGAGCCCGCCCCGGGGAACGGGGGCTACGGGTTCCCGCCGGTCCCGCCGGCCCCCGCGGCCGGCTACGGATACCCGCCCGGCGCGCCTGCACCGGGTGGCGGCGGTGGCTTCGGCCCGCCGCCCGTCCCGCCCGCGGAGGGCGGCGGCTACGGCTACCCGCAGCCGGGCGCGCAGCCCGGCAGACAGCCCAATCCGTACCAGCCGGCCCCGGCCCCGGCCGCCCCGCCCCAGCAGCAGTGGGCCCAGGGGCTCCCGAACATGGGCGGGCCGACGGCGCCAGGCGCTCCGGGTCCCGGGCTCCCCGGTCCGTTCGCGCCGCAGTCGGACCAGCCGGACTGGGAGGCCATGGCCGACCGCTCGGCGGCCGAGAAGCGCAGGAAGCGGCTGTGGATGATCGGCGGCGCGGTGACCGTCCTGGTGCTGCTCGCCGGCGGTGGAACGTTCCTGCTGCTGGGCGGCGGCGACAAGGACAAGAACGAGGCGGTGGACGGCAAGCCGTCCCCGTCCGCGTCGGCCTCGCCCTCCCCCAGCGGGTCGAAGAGCAAGGCCCCGGTCGACAACACCCCGACCGTCAAGGACGACCCGACGCAGATCCGGGACCGCAGCGGAAAGGCCCCGCTGAAGATGGGCTCCGACACCGGGGTCTTCCCGCTCGACAAGCGCTTCGAGATCCGCACGAAGGGCAATGAGAACTCGTACGCCGAGTCCGAGAAGCGCGTCGTGGACACGTCCAAGAGCTTCACCGTCTCGGCACGCGTCTGGATCCGCTCCGCGAAGGGGCGCCAGATCGCCGTCAGCCAGGGCAACGAGAAGTCGTCCTCGTTCGAGCTGGGCCTGGACCAGGTGAACGGCAAGCCGGCCTGGGTCTTCCGGGTCCAGACGGGCGACCAGGGTGCGGACGCCACCACCGTGGTCGTCTCCGGCGACAGCCCGAAGATGGAGAGGACCTACGCAGAGCTGACCGGGACCTACGACGCCGAGCGCAAGCAGATCGCCCTGTACGTGAACGGGAAGAAGACGGGCGAGAGCGCGGTCCCGGGCATCTTCCAGGCCCCGGGCCCGCTCGAGCTGGCCCGGGCCCGGAACGAGGACAAGTGGACCGCCGCGTTGAACGGCGCCATGGACAGCGTCCAGACGTACGACGTCGTGCTGTCCCCGGCGCAGATCGACACGCTCAAGGCGGGCAAGGTGGACGCGTCGGCCAAGCCGACGGGCTCCTGGCTCCTGTACTGAGCGGCTGCCGCTCGGGTCAGACGATGACGCCGGCGTTGCGCAGGAACACGACCGGGTTCACGGCCGAGCCGTAGTTCGGGGTGGTCCGGATCTCGAAGTGGAGGTGCGGGCCGCTCGAGTTGCCGGTGTTGCCGGACAGCGCGATCTGCGCGCCCTTGGAGACCTTCTGGCCGATCCGGACCTGGATCTTCGAGAGGTGCGCGTACTGCGAGTACGTCCTGTTCGCGTGCTTGATCACGATGGCGTTGCCGTACGCCGGGCCGTCGCCGCCGCCGAGCGGGCCCGCCTTGACGACGACGCCGTCGTGGACGGCCTTGACCGGGGTGCCGACGGGGACGGCGAAGTCCTGGCCCGAGTGCTTGTGGGACCACATGGTGCCGCCCTTGCCGAAGGGGGCGGACAGCGTGTAGTGCGCGACCGGCTTCTGCCAGGTGGAGGTCTTGGCGGCGGCCGTCTGCGGGGCCGTGCCGGCGAAGGCGGCGGTCGTTCCCGCCCCGAGGGCCAGGGTTGCACCGAGAGCGGTGGCGCCGATGGCTATACGGGTACGACGGGTGCTGACGCGCTTCGCGGACATGAAGGAGACCTCCGGGCCGGGGACAAGGACGGGTTCGGGCATGAATCCACCCGGCACGCTGGGGAGCGAATGCCGGGCTTGCCCACCCTTGGTAACCCGTGTCCCCCGACATCCCCAAACGTCCCGATTACTACCGGAGCTCGTAGGCGCGGAAGGTGTGACGCAGCCCGTTGACCGCGCCCCCACCGGGTCGAGGGGAGGGGCCGTGTGGGGCAAAACGGACATTGGATCTACGGACCGTCCTAGTAGGTCCGTTTTGTCCTGTGCGGCTTGTCACTGGCGCAGGCCCTCCGGCGGCCACCCCGGGGACCAAAACCCTGCAACCGCCCACAGCCCGGAGCTACGCTCACGCGTCGTGGACGCATCCATGGTGGGAATCAAACTGGCCTCGGGCGTCGTGACCCCTCTCGTGAAGAGACTCTTCCGGGGGGAGGCGGCGGGCGCGGGCCTGGTGGACCGGCCCGTGCGGATCTCCTCGTACGTCTCCCTGCGCGAGAAACGCGTGCTGGGCGCGGCGGACCTGCGCCGCCTCGCCGACCGCCTGGTGGAGGAGGCGTTACGGGCCCCCGGGGAGGCCCGGATCCCGCCGGGCGAGGAGGCGGGGGTGGCCACGGCCCTGGCGGAAACCCTGCACGCGCTCGGCGACATCGCCCTGACGGACCTGGAGGCGGTCGAACTCGGCCACTGGGCGTTCGCGAAGCGGCTCCGGGCGAGTGGCAGGTGTGACTGGGCGCTTCAGTTGGCGGATGAGCGTGATACCTGGCGGGACTGAGCGCGGTAGATGGTGAGCGCGAGGAGAGGCCGAATGGCCTTGCTGTGAAGTGGATCATAAACGCTGGACCTCAACCAAAGTTCAGCAAGCAGGCTTCTGCGTATCGAAGGGCGGCCGCTTGCGGTGGCCCAGGATCTGCGCTTATTGAGGAGCCTTTGATGTCTGACAACCGTGTCGTTGTGGTCACCGGTGCGACCGGGCGGCAGGGCGGTGCCACCGCCCGAGCCCTGGTGTCCCGCGGCTGGACAGTGCACGCGCTGGTACGTGATCCGAACAAGCCCGAGGCGCTGGCACTGAAGGAGGCCGGCGCCGTGCTGGTCCGCGGCGACCTGGACGACGCGGCCTCGCTGGATGCGGCGCTGGACGGGGCGTATGGCGTGTTCAGCGTACAGACCTTCACCGGGCCGGACGGCTTTGCCGGAGAGGTGCGTCAGGGTAGGGCAGTCGCGGAGGCGGCCATCCGCGCCGGCGTCGCGCACTTCGTGTACAGCTCCGTCGGCGGCGCCGACCGCCCAGGCCAGGTGCAGCACTTTGCGAGCAAGGGCGAGGTCGAGCGGCACATCGAAGCGCTCGGCCTGCCGACGACGATTCTGCGGCCCACGTTCTTTATCACCAACTTCGAGCACCTGGGCCCGCAGCGGCAGGACGGCGAGCTGGTGCTCACGCTGGCGCTGGCACCGCAGACGCGGCTGCAGATGATCACTCCGAGTGACATCGGGGCCATCGCCGCCGACGCTTTCGCCGCCCCTGCCGAGTACATGGGGCGCACCATCGAGATCGCCGCAGACGAGCTGACCGGCCCGCAGATGGCCGACGTCTTCGCCCGCGTAGCCGGCCGCCCGGTGCGCTTCAACTCTCAGCCGGTCGAGCAGGTCCGTACACACAGCGAAGAGCTGGCCGCCATGTTCGACTGGTTCAACACGGTGGGCTTCCGGGCTGACCTGACCACTCTGCGCGACCGCCACCCCGACCTGACGACCCTGGACAAGTGGGTAAGCGAGCACTGGTCGACGCCGGCAGAGCCGACGCTGACTGCTTAACCCGCACGTCGTGGCGCCGTGCGTCATTGAGTACTTCAGTTGGCGAATCCCGCCAACTGAAGTGCTCAGTCACAGCAGGAGCTCGCCCCGCTCGCGGAGCTCACGGAGCTGGCCGTGCCGAGCTCGGCCCTCGATCTCGCCCCCGACGGCCTGTGCATGCCCTCGATGGTGCAGCTGCACGCGCCGCGGAGCGTGGGCGTCGGCCTGGAGGTCGCCCGCCGCGCGCCCGCGATCTTCCCCGGCCTGCGGGTCCTGTCCGGGGACCATTTCCAGAAGCGGCCCATCTGACCGTCACGACAGGCGCGGAGCGCACTCCGGCGCTCCGCGCCTCCGCGCCTCCGCGCCAAGGATGCGCTTCACCTCCGCCCCAAAGGACTCTGCTGAGGAATGCGTGATTCGGGCGGGACTTGGTCGTTGATCCTCCATGGTTGCTGTGGTCGTGGGTGGGAGGGCCGAGAGGGATGGCCCACCCCTCAATCGACGAACAGGCCGATCATGGCAGTCCGGACGGATCGGCATCACCGGTTTGCGGATTCCCCAACGGAATCCTTTAGGACGGAGCACTGCGCAAGATCAGAGGTAGAACCGGTCACGCAAAGGGGCGGCCCCGGGACCGTGTGGTCCCGGGGCCGCCCCCGTGCGTCAGCTACTGCTTACGCGCCCTTGGAGAGGTCCGGGCCGGAGCCCGAGGCCTCGATCGGGGGGAGGTCCGGCAGAGCCGACTTCTCCTCGCCGCGGAAGGTGAACTTGGCCTCTTCGCCGTCACCCTCCTTGCCCACGACCACGATGTGGCCGGGACGCAGCTCGCCGAAGAGGATCTTCTCCGACAGGATGTCCTCGATCTCGCGCTGGATGGTGCGGCGCAGCGGGCGGGCGCCCAGGATCGGGTCGTAGCCCCGCTTGGCGAGCAGGAGCTTCGCGTCGCCGCTCAGCTCGATGCCCATGTCGCGGTCCTTCAGACGCTCGTCGACCTTGGCGATCATCAGGTCGACGATCTGGATGATGTCTTCCTGCGAGAGCTGGTGGAAGACGACCGTGTCGTCGACGCGGTTGAGGAACTCGGGCCGGAAGTGCTGCTTGAGCTCTTCGTTGACCTTCGCCTTCATCCGGTCGTAACCGGTCTTGACGTCGCCGACAGCGGCGAAGCCCAGGTTGAAGCCCTTCGAGATGTCCCGGGTACCCAGGTTGGTCGTCATGATGATGACCGTGTTCTTGAAGTCCACGACCCGGCCCTGGGAGTCGGTCAGGCGACCGTCCTCCAGGATCTGGAGAAGGGAATTGAAGATATCCGGGTGGGCCTTCTCGACCTCGTCGAAGAGGACGACGGAGAACGGCTTGCGGCGCACCTTCTCGGTGAGCTGGCCGCCCTCTTCGTAGCCCACGTAGCCGGGGGGCGAACCGAAGAGGCGGGAAACCGTGTGCTTCTCGCTGAACTCCGACATGTCGAGGGAGATCAGCGCGTCCTCGTCGCCGAAGAGGAATTCGGCGAGCGTCTTGGAGAGCTCGGTCTTACCGACACCGGACGGGCCGGCGAAGATGAACGAGCCACCCGGACGCTTCGGGTCCTTCAGACCCGCACGGGTGCGGCGGATCGCCTGGGAGAGCGCCTTGATGGCGTCCTTCTGGCCGATGACCCGCTTGTGGAGCTCGTCCTCCATGCGGAGCAGTCGCGAGGACTCCTCCTCGGTGAGCTTGAAGACGGGAATGCCGGTCGCGGTCGCGAGGACCTCGGCGATGAGCTCGCCGTCGACCTCGGCGACGACGTCCATGTCGCCGGCCTTCCATTCCTTCTCGCGCTTGGCCTTCGCCGACAGCAGCTGCTTCTCCTTGTCGCGCAGAGACGCTGCCTTCTCGAAGTCCTGGGAGTCGATGGCCGACTCCTTGTCGCGGCGCACGCCCGCGATCTTCTCGTCGAACTCGCGGAGGTCCGGCGGCGCGGTCATCCGGCGGATGCGCATCCGGGAGCCGGCCTCGTCGATCAGGTCGATCGCCTTGTCCGGCAGGAAGCGGTCCGAGATGTACCGGTCGGCCAGCGTCGCCGCCTGGACCAGGGCCTCGTCCGTGATGGAGACGCGGTGGTGGGCCTCGTAGCGGTCGCGCAGGCCCTTGAGGATCTCGATCGTGTGGGGGAGGGAAGGCTCCGCCACCTGGATCGGCTGGAAGCGGCGCTCGAGGGCCGCGTCCTTCTCGAGGTGCTTGCGGTACTCGTCCAGCGTCGTGGCACCGATGGTCTGGAGCTCACCACGGGCCAGCATGGGCTTGAGGATGCTGGCGGCGTCGATCGCGCCCTCGGCGGCACCCGCACCCACGAGGGTGTGGAGCTCGTCGATGAACAGGATGATGTCGCCGCGGGTGCGGATCTCCTTGAGCACCTTCTTCAGGCGCTCCTCGAAGTCACCGCGGTAGCGGGAGCCCGCGACCAGGGCGCCGAGGTCCAGGGTGTAGAGGTGCTTGTCCTTGAGGGTCTCGGGCACCTCGCCCTTGACGATCGCCTGGGCCAGGCCCTCGACGACGGCGGTCTTGCCGACGCCGGGCTCGCCGATGAGGACCGGGTTGTTCTTGGTACGGCGGGACAGGACCTGCATGACCCGCTCGATCTCCTTCTCGCGCCCGATGACCGGGTCGAGCTTGGATTCGCGGGCGGCCTGCGTGAGATTGCGGCCGAACTGGTCCAGGACGAGGGAGGTCGAGGGGGTGCCCTCGGCCGGGCCGCCGGCCGTGGCCGACTCCTTGCCCCCGCCGGAGTAGCCGGAGAGCAGCTGGATGACCTGCTGCCGGACTCGGTTGAGATCGGCGCCCAGCTTCACCAGGACCTGGGCGGCGACGCCCTCGCCCTCGCGAATGAGGCCGAGCAGGATGTGCTCGGTGCCGATGTAGTTGTGGCCGAGCTGGAGGGCCTCTCGGAGCGAGAGCTCCAGGACCTTCTTCGCCCGCGGAGTGAAGGGGATGTGGCCGGACGGGGCCTGCTGCCCCTGACCGATGATCTCCTCAACCTGCTGGCGAACAGCCTCGAGCGAAATCCCGAGGCTCTCCAGGGCCTTAGCGGCGACACCCTCACCCTCGTGGATCAAGCCCAGGAGGATGTGCTCGGTGCCGATGTAGTTGTGGTTGAGCATCCGGGCTTCTTCCTGAGCCAGGACGACAACCCGCCGCGCGCGGTCGGTGAACCTCTCGAACATCGTTTATCGCTCCTCAGAGCGGTCGGGCAGTACGGGGTCGGTCCCCGCCCTGTCCTTCCGCATGCTAGTCCCGCGGGGCGGGACAGCTCATTCCAACTGCCGACATCCGTCCGCGGCTCACCCCCAGTCAGTGGGGAAAACCGGCTGCAACAGCCGACAACTGCTCCAACCCGATGGTGCGAGACGATGTTCCCGCAGGCCAGGCAGATACCCGTCACACGTGTACGCCGATGGCGAACGGAAGCCGCTCAAATCAGCGTGTCGCCCCGATCCACTAGGAATGTCTTACCCGTAAGGACCGACACTCCATGCCGGTGGCACCGGTTCCCTCCGCTACGGGCGAACACGATTGCGTCCCGAATGTGGGACTCCACCCCGACGGATGTTTACGTTCCGCATTGAGTCCGGCGCGCTGCGTAACCACGGAGCGCCTGCGGAGTTGCTCCGGGCATGGCCGTCACCGTTCCGCTGCCCCGCGTCGCGCCCGAGGATTCGCCCGGGGATTCGCCTCGGGATTCGTACGCGTCCTGGTACGAGGGGGTGCTCGGCTGGCCCGTCGGGGGCGGGCCGCCCGCCCGGCTGGTCACCGGGATCCGGTTCGACGTCCTGGAGCTGCCGGCCGATGCCGGGGCGGAGCTGCTGCGCAGGCCGGTCGCCACGGGTCCGGTGGCGCTCATGGGGCGCAGGATGCGGTTCCTGGTGGCCGCGGGGAGCGCGGACGAGCTGGAGGGGCTGCTCGACTGGCTCGAGTGGGGCGGGGTCGCCCTGGATCTCACCGCCCTGGGTGCCGGCGGCCGGATCACAGCCCCGGTTCCCCCGGGACATCCGGAGGGAAGTCCCCGGGGGGCCGCCGTGTGGCTGCGACCCCCCGAGCAGGGGTGTGAGGCACTGCTGCCGTCCCTGCCCGGCCCCGGGCAGGGTGCCGGTCCCCGGCACGGTGGTGCCGGGCCCGATCTCGTACGCCTGGTCGCCGCGGCGGCGACGGAATGCCACCGGGCGCGCCTGTGGCGGCGTACGCCCTTACGGGAACGAGAGGCCTCGGGTCAGCCCTTGGCGTTCTCGTAGGCCTCGCGGATCTCCTGCGGGACGCGCCCGCGGTCGTTGACGCTCATGCCCTGGGCCTTGGCCCACGCGCGGATCTCGGCGGTGTCCGGGTTGCCGGACGTCGCGGCCGTCCGCGTCTTGGCGCGGCCGCCGGAGGCGCGTCCACCGGTGCGGCGGGCGCCCTTGACGTAGTCGGCGAGCGACGAACGCAGCTTCTCCGCGTTGGCGGTGGTGAGGTCGATCTCGTAGGTCTTGCCATCCAGAGCGAACGTCACGGTCTCGTCCGCCTCGCCACCGTCGAGGTCGTCGACAAGAAGGACCTGAACCTTCTGTGCCACCGGGATTTCCTTTCATCGAAAAGCAGTACGCGGAAAGGAAACCGCTTTTCCTTGGAAAACACAAACCCCCGGGGAGAGGTTCGAGACCGCAACGCGGCGGGAAACGTGCGCGATTCGGACATAGGCCACAGGTGCGCGGAGCACGGGAAAAGCCGCCGTGATCGTTCAGAGGTGCAGAAGCATCCGGCTGTTGCCCAAGGTGTTCGGCTTCACTCGTTCGAGACCGAGGAACTCGGCGACGCCCTCGTCATAGGAACGCAGGAGCTCCATGTAGACATCCGTCTCGACCGGGGTCTCGCCGATCTCGACGAAGCCGTGCTTCGCGAAGAAGTCCACTTCGAAGGTCAGGCAGAAAACCTTCCGGACGCCCAGCGCGCGGGCCGTGTCCAACAACTGCCGGAGCAGCTGATGGCCGACTCCGGCCCCCTTCAACTCGCGGTCGACCGCGAGAGTGCGTACTTCGGCGAGGTCTTCCCACATGACGTGGAGAGCGCCGCAGCCCACCACCTGACCGCCGGAGTCGCGTTCCGCGACCCAGAACTCCTGGATGTCCTCGTAAAGGACGACCGGGGCTTTGTCGAGGAGGATCCGCTGCTGGACGTACTGGTCGAGCAGGCGGCGCAGCGCGGGAACATCGCCGGTGCGGGCACGGCGGATCGTCACGGTTTTTGCGTGTGCAGCGGAAAACTCACCCATGCCCGGACGCTATCGCCCCGGCCCGGTCCCGCGCCCGGCGGAGTCCCCTTCGGCGGGAGGGGCTCCGGGGGGCGCTTCGGCAGGTGCTCCGGCGGGGGGCTCCGCGGCGGACCCGGCGGCCGGCCCGGCGACCGATTCGCCGTCGTGGCCCACGATGCGGATGGCGTCCCGGAGGGCTTCGCGCTGTTCCGCGGACATCATGCCGAAGAAGGCCACGAGGGCGGCCGCGGGGTTGTCGCTCGTCGACCAGGCTTCGTTCATCAGTGCGGCCGAGTAGGCGGCGCGGGTGGAGACCGCGGTATATCGATAGGCGCGGCCTTCGGCTTCCCGGCGGACCCAGCCCTTCTGATGGAGATTGTCCATAACCGTCATGACCGTGGTGTACGCGATGGACCGTTCCTGCTGGAGGTCTTCCAGGACTTCACGAACAGTGACCGGGCGGTTCCACTGCCACACCCGCGTCATGACCGCGTCTTCGAGTTCTCCCAGGGGGCGAGGCACAACAGCACGATAGTGCGGAATGTTCGGAATTGCCCGGCCATTCGGAGCGCAACGCTCAACAAAAATCGGGGGTCCCCCCGAAGTCGGGGGACCCCAGCCCGCTTGTGCCGCTACTTGGGCTGCGCCTGGCGGGCGGCCTCGGCGCGGGCGATCACGGCGTCGACCGCGGCGTCTTCCTTGGCCTTGTTGGCGCCGCCCTGGCTCTTCACCATCGTCACGACGAGGGCGATGAAGAAGCCGGCCATCACTACGGGGGGCACGAGCGCGGAAACGTAGTCCATGCCCCCAGCGTAGCTACCCGGCGGCGAGCCCGGCCGCCGGGGGCGGGGTGGGCTTGCGGCGCGGCGGGAACACCTCGCCGGGCGTCGGGATGGGCCGCTCGGACGGACGTTCGGAGGGCCGCTCGGAGGGCCGCTCGGAGGGCCGCTCGGAGGGCCGCTCGGAGGGCCGCTCGGAGGGCCGCTCGGAGGGCCGCTCGGAGGGCCGCTCGGGGCGCTGCGGCTCCCTGGGGGCCGGCGCGGGCCGGGCGGCCTCCTCCTTGCCGTCCTTGGCGCCCTTCACGTCCTTGGCGCCCCTGCCGCCGGTCAGGGCCAGCAGCCGGGTCCTGGGCGCCGGCGCGGTGGAGAGCCGCCGCCGCACGGAACGCCCGGCGATGCCCTGGGAGCGGTCCAGCAGCGCCGCGGCGACCGGATTGGCCCGCAGGGCGCGCAGGGCCGCGAGGTCGTCCGGCGCGGGCTCGTACCCCGCGGCCAGGGCGTCCTGGAGCAGCTCCAGATAGCCGGAGAGGCTGCCGGGCAGGGCGTCGCGGTAGCGGGCGAGGTCGGCGAGGAGGAACTCTCTGAGCCGCCCCGCCTCCTGGACCGCTTCGTCCACCGACTGCGCGAGGCGCAGGCAGTCCTGGACCTCGGGGGTCGTCAGGGGGGCCGTGGAGGACTGGAGGGCGTGGGCGAGCGTTCGCCTGAGCACGTGCAGCTCGGCGGCGCTGAACACCATGCCGCCGCGGGATCCGTAGGGCGTGGGCATGGGCCGAAGATACGCGCTAATCGGACAAAATCCCCTGAGCGGCGTGATTCCGGGCGCGTCAGCCGGGCGTCAGCCGAGCACCCGCGCTTACCCCCGTGCCTTGACGGCGTCAAGGAAGTCGGCCCAGGCGGCCTGGGTCGTGGCCAGAACCAGATGCGCCGGGTCGGCCCGGTCGGCCACGCGGACGAGGTGTCCGGGGGCCGCCGAGACGTAGACGCAGGCGTCTCCTTCGCCGCAGTACGTGGACCTCTGCCAGGCGGGGTGAGCGGTCATGGTGTCTCTCCTCCGGGGGACGGCTCCGTTGATTCCCGTGGAGGGACGGTAACTCCGAGCGGGCTCCGCGCCGACGACTTCGGCGGAATTCGGTACACCGCTGTTGCATTCACCACCGCCGGCGACCCGTCTCCCCGCCGTGCTTTTCCTCCCCCGGCCACCGCCGGGCGGCGTCCCCGCCCGGGGGCTCCGGGGCCCGCTCCCGAGCCCCGGAGCCTCAGATCCGGCGGGGCCGGATCTCAGTCGTGGAGGCGGGCCGTGAAGGCCTCCACTGCCTGGTGGACGTCTTCCGGGGTCCAGCTCAGGCCGGGTGAGGTGACCTCCAGCTCGGTCATCGACACGCCCGGGACCACCGTCGCGGACCAGCGGCGGAAGAGGACCGTGCCCGTCTCCTCCGCCAGCCGGGCCCCCGCCTCCGTCAGCCGGTCCGCCTCGTACGGCAGCCACACCTGGAACTGGTGCGTGTGCGGGACCTCCGGGTTGATGCGGAACCACGGGGTGCCCGCGGCGGCGAGGGCCTCGCCGAGCGCCGCGGCGACCACGCGCGCCCGGGCCACGTACGACGGCAGGCGCGGCAGCTCCCGGTCCAGGCCGGCCAGCGCCGACAGCGCCTGCGGGAACTGGCGGAAGATCTGGCCCCCGTACCGGTGGCGCCAGACCTTCGCCTCCGAGATCAGGGCGGCGGGCCCGGCCAGGGCCGCGCCGCTGAGGCCGCCGAGGGACTTGTAGAAGGACACGTACACCGAGTCCGCGAGCCCCGCGATCTCCGGCAGCGGCCGCCCGAAGTGCACCGTCGACTCCCACAGCCGGGCCCCGTCGAGGTGGACCACCGCGTCCCGCTCGCGGGCCGCTGCGACCAGGGCCTCCAGCTCCTCCCAGGACGGGAGCAGGAAGCCGGCGTCCCGCAGCGGGAGCTCCAGCATCAGCGTGCCGAAGGGCTCCGGCAGGTCCGCGACCTCCTCGGCCGTCGGCTGGCGCGGGTCCTTCGTCGGGTGCACCGTCCGCAGGCCCGAGACCAGCGACAGCGCACCGCCCTCCCACAGCTCCGGATGGCTCATCGGGTGCAGCGCGACGACCGGGTTCCCGGTCCGCCCCGCCCAGCAGCGCAGCGCGATCTGCTGGGCCATCGTCCCGGACGGGAAGAACGCAGCGTCCTCCATCCCCAGCAGCTCGGCCACCCGCAGCTCCAGCCGGGTCACGACGCCGTCCCCGTACAGGTCGGCCGCCTCGTCGGGATCCGGCGCCGCCAGACCCGACAGCAGTTCCCCGACCGTCGCCTCGCGCAGGCTGCGGGAGAGCATCCGCTCGGCGTTGCGCCCCGCCGCCACCAGCCGCTTCGTCAGATCGTCGTCACCAGTCATGCCCCCGATCATCGCCGACCGGCCAACACGCCCAGGGGCTAGCATGGCGGCGTATCGTCCGGTACCCCCCGCGGACTGGAACGGAAGGCCCTCCCCGCGTGAACGCACCCCATCAGACGGAGCCCCGGGATCCGTCCGACCGCCCTGCCCGGCTCACCGTCGGCGTCGTCGGCGCCGGCCGGGTCGGCCCCGCGCTGGCCCGCGCACTCCAGCAGGCCGGGCACCAGCCGGTCGCCGTGTCCGGCGTCTCCGACGCCTCCCGCCGCCGCGCCGCGCGGATGCTGCCCGACGTGCCGCTCGTACCGCCGGCGCAGGTACTGGAGCTGGCCGACCTGGTGCTGCTGACCGTGCCCGACGACGCGCTGCCGGCCCTCGTCGAGGGGCTCGCCGAGACCGGCGCGATCCGGCCCGGCCAGCTCCTCGTGCACACCTCCGGGCGGTACGGGGCCGCCGTACTGGACCCTGCCCGCCGCGCGGGCGCGCTCCCGCTGGCCCTGCACCCCGCGATGACCTTCACCGGCACCGAGGTCGACGTCCAGCGGCTCGCCGGCTGCTCGTTCGGCGTCACGGCCCCCGAGGAGCTGCGGCTCGCGGCCGAGGCCCTGGTGATCGAGATGGGCGGGGAGCCCGAGTGGATCGCGGAGGAGAACCGCCCGCTCTACCACGCGGCCCTCGCCCTCGGCGCGAACCACCTGGTCACCCTGGTCGCCCAGGCCATGGAGCTGCTGGACAAGGCCGGGGTCGGGCACCCCGCCCGGATGCTCGGCCCGCTCCTCGGCGCGGCCCTCGACAACGCCCTGCGCTCGGGTGACGCCGCGCTGACCGGCCCGGTGGCCCGCGGCGACGCCGGCACGGTCGCCGCGCACGTCTCGGAGCTGCGCAAGCACGCCCCCGGCTCGGTCGCCGGGTACCTGGCGATGGCCCGCACCACCGCCGACCGGGCCCTCGCGCACGGCCTCCTCAAGCCCGAACTCGCCGAGGACCTGCTCGGGGTGCTCGCCGACGGCGCGGACCACGTCAACGGCACCGAAGGGGACGACGGCCGGTGAACCACGACCTGCTGCTGATCGACACCGCGGAGGAGCTGCACAAGCTCCCGCGCACCGCAGAAGGCCCCCGCGCCGTCGTGATGACCATGGGCGCCCTCCACGACGGCCACGCCACCTTGATCCGCACGGCCCGCGAACAGGCGGGGCCCGAGGGCCAGGTCGTGGTCACCGTCTTCGTGAACCCGCTGCAGTTCGGGGCGAACGAGGACCTCGACCGCTACCCCCGCACCCTCGACGCCGACCTGGAGATCGCCCGGGAGGCCGGCGCGGACGCGGTGTTCGCCCCGGCCGTCGACGAGGTCTACCCCGGTGGCGACCCCCAGGTGCGGGTCAGCGCCGGCCCGATGGGCGAGCGCCTCGAAGGGGCCACCCGGCCCGGCCACTTCGACGGCATGCTCACCGTCGTCGCCAAGCTGCTCCACCTCACCCGCCCCGACCTGGCCCTCTTCGGCCAGAAGGACGCCCAGCAACTGGCCCTGATCCGGCGGATGGTCACCGATCTGAACTTCCCCGTCGAGGTGGTCGGCGTACCGACCGTCCGCGAGGAGGACGGGCTCGCGCTGTCGTCCCGCAACCGGTACCTCTCCGCCCAGGAGCGCCGCAGCGCCCTGGCCCTGTCGCGCGCCCTGTTCGCCGGGCAGGACCGGCTCGCCGCGCAGGCCGCGCTGCGCGCCCGCGCCGAGGCCTCCCCGGCCAGCGACGGGCGGGCCACCGCCCTCGCCCGGCTCGGCGAGATCCGGGCCTCCGCCGACGCGCACGCCGTGTCCGCCGTGTCCACCTCGGGCACCGGGCTGCCGGACGCCGTACGGGCCGCCGCACGGCACGTCCTGGAGGAGGCGGGCCGGCACGACCCGCCGCTGCTGCTGGACTACCTGGCACTGGTGGATCCGCAGGACTTCACCGACGTCGGCCCCGACTTCACCGGGCAGGCCGTGCTGGCCGTCGCCGCGAAGGTGGGGACGACCCGGCTGATCGACAACATCCCCTTGGAGTTCGGAGCACACACGTGAGCACCCGAGGCACAGGCACCGCCGGTACCGGCATACGGCTGCACGCCCCCGCCCCCGGCTGGGCCCTCGACGCCGACGTGGTGGTCGTCGGCTCCGGTGTCGCCGGCCTGACCGCCGCACTGCGCTGCGCCGCCGCCGGCCGCCGTACGGTCGTGGTCACCAAGGCCCGGCTCGACGACGGCTCCACCCGCTGGGCGCAGGGCGGGATCGCCGCGGCCCTCGGCGACGGCGACACGCCCGAGCAGCACCTGGACGACACGCTGGTCGCGGGCGCCGGGCTGTGCGACGAGGCCGCCGTACGGCTCCTCGTCACCGAGGGACCGGACGCCGTGCGCCGGCTCATCGCCACCGGGGCCGTCTTCGACACCTCCGCCGAGACCGGCGAGATAGAGCTGGCCCGTGAGGGCGGCCACCACCGCCGCCGGATCGCGCACGCGGGCGGCGACGCCACCGGCGCCGAGATCTCCCGGGCGCTGGTCGAGGCCGTCCAGCGAGCGGGCATCCGGACGGTCGAGAACGCCCTCGTACTGGATCTGCTGCAGGACGCGCAGGGCCGTACGGCCGGTGTCACGCTGCACGTCATGGGCGAGGGCCAGCACGACGGCGTCGGCGCCGTCCACGCGCCCGCCGTGATCCTGGCGACCGGCGGCATGGGCCAGGTCTTCTCGGCCACCACCAACCCGTCGGTGTCCACCGGCGACGGGGTGGCGCTCGCCCTGCGGGCCGGGGCCGAGGTCTCCGACCTGGAGTTCGTCCAGTTCCACCCGACCGTGCTCTTCCTCGGGCCGGACGCCGAGGGCCAGCAGCCGCTGGTCTCGGAGGCGGTCCGCGGCGAGGGCGCGTACCTGGTCGACGGCGAGGGCGTCCGCTTCATGGCCGGGCAGCACGAGCTGGCCGAGCTGGCCCCGCGCGACATCGTCGCCAAGGGCATCACGCGCCGCATGCAGGAGCAGGGCGCGCAGCACATGTACCTGGACGCCCGGCACTTCGGCGCGCAGATGTGGGAGCAGCGCTTCCCGACCATCCTGGCCGCCTGCCGCTCGCACGGCATCGACCCGGTGACCGAGCCCATCCCGGTCGCGCCCGCCGCGCACTACGCCTCCGGCGGCGTACGGACCGACCTGCACGGCCGGACCACCGTCCCCGGCCTGTACGCGTGCGGCGAGGTCGCCTGCACCGGCGTGCACGGCGCGAACCGGCTCGCCTCCAACTCCCTGCTGGAGGGCCTGGTCTTCGCCGAGCGGATCGCCGACGACATCGCCCGCAGCGCGCCCTCCGGCAACGGCCCCGGCATCCCGGTCCCCGCGACCGGCCCGCTCCAGCCCGCCGAGGCGCGGTACGAGGTCCAGCGCATCATGACGGACGGCGCGGGCGTGCTCCGCTCCGCCGAGTCCCTGCGCACCGCGGCCGCCGCTCTCGAGAACCTCTACGCGACGGCCCTGACGGCGCTGGAGACCGACGGCAAGACGGCTGTGCCCGGCACCGAGACCTGGGAGGCCACGAACCTTCTGTGCGTCGCCCGGGTGCTGGTCGCCGCCGCCCAGCGCCGTGAGGAGACCCGCGGCTGCCACTGGCGCGAGGACCACCCCGACCGGGACGACTCCGCCTGGCGCCGCCACCTCGTCGTCCGGCTGTCCGCCACCGAGAAGCGGGCCCTGGTCGTCACCCCCACCGACACCGCGGACTTTCCGTCCGTACAGCACCCCCTGAGCCAGGAGCAGTCATCGTGAGCACCCCCGAACAGCACGAGCACGAGCACGCGGAGCTGCCGCTCCTCGACGAGTCCGCGGGCGGCTGCGGCGACGACTGCGGCTGCGGCGACGGCGAGGAGAGCGGCCTGGACCCGGCGCTGGCCCAGCTGCTGGCCGACGCGGGCCTGGACCCCATCGAGGTCGAGGACATCGCCCACATGGCGATCTCCGAGGACCTGGACGGCGGGGTCGACGTGACCACGGTGGCCACCGTCCCCGAGGACGCCGTCGCGCACGCCGACTTCACGGCCCGCGAGGCGGGCACGGTCGCCGGCCTGCGCGTCGCCGAGGCCGTCCTCTCGGTCGTCTGCGAGGACGAGTTCGAGGTCGAGCGGCACGTCGAGGACGGCGACCGCGTGCAGCCCGGTCAGGTGCTGCTGACGGTCAAGGCCCGCACCCGGGACCTGCTCACCGGCGAGCGCAGCGCGCTGAACCTGCTGTGCCTGATGTCGGGTATCGCGACGGCGACCCGCACGTGGGCCGACGAGCTGGAGGGCACCGAGGCGAAGGTCCGCGACACCCGCAAGACCACGCCCGGCCTGCGCTCCCTGGAGAAGTACGCGGTGCGCTGCGGCGGCGGCGTCAACCACCGGATGTCGCTGTCGGACGCCGCACTGGTCAAGGACAACCACGTGATCGCGGCGGGCGGTGTCTCCGAGGCGTTCAAGGCCGTCCGTGAGCAGTTCCCCGACCTGCCGATCGAGGTCGAGGTGGACACCCTCCAGCAGGTGCGCGAGGCCCTGGACGCGGGCGCGGACCTGATCCTGCTCGACAACTTCACGCCGATCGAGACCGAGGAGGCCGTCGCGCTGGTCCACGGCCGCGCGGTGCTGGAGTCCTCGGGCCGCCTGACCATGGCCAACGCCCGTACGTACGCGGAGACGGGCGTCGACTACCTCGCGGTCGGCGGGCTCACGCACTCGTCCCCGATCCTGGACATCGGCCTGGACCTGCGCGAGGAGCGGTAATGCTGCTGACCATCGACGTCGGCAACACCCATACCGTGCTCGGCCTGTTCGACGGCGCCGAGATCGTCGAGCACTGGCGCATCTCCACGGACCCGCGCCGGACGGCCGACGAGATGGCCGTCCTGATGCAGGGCCTGATGGGCATGCACCCGATGCTCGGCAGCGAGCTGGGCGACGGCATCCACGGGATCGCGATCTGCTCGACGGTCCCGTCGGTGCTGCACGAGCTCCGCGAGGTGACCCGCCGCTACTACGGCGACGTCCCGGCGGTGCTGGTCGAGCCCGGCATCAAGACGGGCGTGCCGATCCTGATGGACAACCCCAAGGAGGTCGGCGCGGACCGCATCATCAACGCGGTCGCCGCCGTCGAGCTCTACGGCGGTCCGGCGATCGTGGTCGACTTCGGTACGGCGACCACGTTCGACGCGGTGTCCCCGAAGGGCGAGTACGTGGGCGGGGTGATCTCCCCGGGCATCGAGATCTCGATGGAGGCCCTCGGCGTACGGGGTGCCCAGCTCCGCAAGATCGAGCTGGCGCGGCCGCGCAACGTGATCGGCAAGTCCACGGTCGAGGCGATGCAGTCCGGCGTGGTCTACGGCTTCGCGGGACAGGTCGACGGGGTCGTGACCAGGATGGCCAAGGAGCTGGCCGGCCCGCACGGCGACCCGAGCGACGTCCGCGTGATCGCCACCGGCGGCCTGGCGCCGATGGTCCTCGGCGAGTCCTCGGTCATCGACGACCACGAGCCGTGGCTGACGCTGATCGGGCTGCGCCTGGTCTACGAGCGCAACGCGCCGAACTTCGACTGAGGCTGCGGAAGCCGCCCGCCCGGCGGGCGGCGGCCTGCCGCTCGTCTCACTCATCGCCGTTCTGAAGACTCGGGTTGGACCTGATGAATTAGCTTGGGCCCAACTCGTCGACAGGCACAGGACGGCTCATATGGCCCGTGATACGGCGTACTTGAAGGTGGCCGACGCGCTGCGCGCCCGGATCCGGGCCGAGGAGTGGCCCGTCGGCGCCAAGCTGCCGTCGCGGGCCCGGTTCGCCGAGGAGTACGCGGTCGGGCAGAGCGTCACGCAGCGCGCGCTGGAACTGCTGATCATCGAGGGGCTCCTGGAGGGCCGCGCGGGCTCGGGCACGTACCGGTGCGAGCCGCGCGAGCGGCTGCGCATAGTCCGCTCCCGGCGGCGCCGGCTGGCCGGGCTCGGCGGCGCGGGCGTGACGTGGGAGTCGCACTCCGCGGCCCGTACGCCGGCACCCGAGCGGATCGCGGAGCGGCTGGCCGTCCCGCCGGGCGACCCGTGCGTGCTCACCACGTACGAGTTCCTGTCCGAGGGCCGGCCGGTGGAGATCTGCGAGTCCTGGGAGCCGATGGCGGTCACGGACGGCACTCCGGTCGTACTGCCGGAGGCGGGCCCGTTCAAGGGCGCCGGGGTCATCGAGCGGATGCGCTCGATCGGCGTGCTGGTCGCCTCGTCGCTGGAGGTCCCCCGCCCGGCGCGCGCGAACCAGCGGCAGGCCAATCTGCTCGGCATCAGCGTCGGCGACCTGATCACCGAGATCGAGCGGACGTACTACGCGACGGACGGCCGGGCGGTGGAGACCGCCGACATCGTGGTCGCCGACCGCCGCTCCGAGATCGCGTACGAGATCGACTTCCACCCCGGGGACCGCTGACCGGGCCGCGTCACATGCCTCCCGGTGCGTGGGGGCCGCGCGGAGCCGCCAGCCGGCGCAGGGCGGCCCGCCAGGGGTGGCGGGCCTCCCGTCCGTCGAGGACGGCCTGGAACTGCTCGTACGTACGGGCCGCGCGCAGGACGGCGACGTCGTCGCGGCCCGGTGGCGGGGGCATCGGGGCGCCCTGCTGGGACGCCCGCCAGGTGTCTATGAGGTACTGCTCGATCGCTGTCATCCCTCCACACTGGACCTGCTCGCGCCACCCCGCACGACGATTGACGCTCCTCGTCAATCGATCCGTGTCAGTCCAGGTCACAGGCCTCCGACGGGTCAGAATGGGCCGATGAGCGTCACCATCGACATCGCCGGGCTCCCCGCGGAGCGCATCCGTTTCGCGCCCTCCCCTCTCTCCGAGCTCTGCATGGCGCTGCACGCACTCTCGCAGCCCGCCCACCACCCCGGCCTCGCCTCCTGGACCACCGCCACCTCGGCCGCGCTCGACCCCTGCCTCGCGGACCGGCTGCTGGAGGCCGAGTTCATGTGGCGCAGCTCCTTCTCCGACATCTTCATGGCCTTCGCGGGCATCCCCGGCGGCAGCGGCCTGCCCGCCGCGACGCTGGCCGAGGAGCTCGACGTACTCGACCGGATGGATGACGAGCGGTTCGTGACGGCCGCCCTGGAGCACTGCTGGCTGGCGCTGTACAACGAGGGTGGCGGGCCCTCCCCGCTGAAGAACCCGCAGGCCAGGGCCAAGGCGCTGGAGACGGCCGCCGCCCGCGGCCCGCGCCAGCTGGACTTCTCGCTGCGGCTGCTGGACGACACGGCTTCCGTACGGGTGTGGCTGCGGCGGCTCCTGGAGGAGTGCGACGAGGCGTTCTTCGCGGAGACCTGGCGGCGGATGGAGCCCGGGCAGAGCGCCGATGCCCGGCACAAGACCGAGGTCCTGCGCCGCAAGGGGCTGGCGCCGATGCTGAGCGAGGTGTCGACGGCGCTGAGCGTCGACGAGGCCGCCACCACCATCACCGTCGACAAGATGGTCCACGGCTCGGCGACCGCGACCGACCCGGAGATAGGCCCCGGCCTGGTCTTCGTGCCGACGAACTTCGGCTGGCCGCATCTGCTGGTGCTGCACGCGCCCGGCTGGATGCCGGTGGTCCACTATCCGCTCCGCTCCCCCGAACTGCCCGAGCCGGGTCCGGTGGAGCTGCTCCAGCGGCGGATGGCGGCACTGGCCCATCCGATGCGGATGATGCTGTGCCGGAGTCTGGCCCGGGCCCCGTACACGACGAGCGAGCTGGCGACCGTGCACGGGATCACGGCGCCGGAGGTGTCGCGGCACCTGTCGGCGATGAAGAAGGCGGGCCTGCTGCACACCTGGCGCCAAGGGCGTTATGTCCAGCACCAGTTGGATCTGGCAGTGGTCGCCCGGATCGGCTCGGAGTTCATCGAGGGCATCCTGCGCTGACGGCGGCAGCCGGCCCCGGCCCGCCCCTCCGGCGGCACAACACCCCGGACGGTGGCCGGATATGGACGGCGCGGATTCACCGATATGCGGAATTCACCAACCGGAATCAGCGAAACTCTGGCCAGACCGGCCACGTGGTCTATACCGTGCCTCCACCGCTCCCCCACGTACCGCGCACCGCTTCCGTCTGTCTGCTCGTACTTGTCGTGGAAGGACCTCCATGCCCTCACGCCGTATAGCCGCAGCAACCGCCGCCCTGGCCGCCGCGGCCCTCGTCTCCCCGCTGGTGCTCGCCGGGCCGGCCGGCGCGACCGGCAGCCCGCAGAGCGATGCCGCGCGGGGCGACGCGCTGGCCAGGAAGCTGGTCAAGGACTCGACCGGCAAGGGTGCCAACACGCATCTGAAGGTCTTCCAGGCCATCGCCGACTACAACAAGGGCACCCGTGTGGCCGGTTCCAAGGGCCACGTGCAGTCCGCCCAGTACGTCGAGGCCGTGATGAAGGCGGCCGGGTACAAGGTCTCGAAGAACGAGTTCGATTTCGTGTACGTCGAGACGATCGCCGAGACCCTGAAGGTCAACGGCGCGGGCGGGCGCGACGTCCCGATCAAGCTGATGACGTACACGGCGAGCGGCCCGGCGGACGGGGTGAAGGCGCAGATCGCCGTCGCCCCCGTGGACGCGGACGGGACGAACGGCTGCGAGCCGGGCGACTTCGCGGCGGGCGCCTTCACGGGCAGGATCGCGCTGGTCAAGCGCGGCGGCTGCAGCTTCGCCGCCAAGCAGGCCAACGCGGCGGCGGCCGGCGCGGTCGGCGCGATCATCTACAACAACACCGAGGGCGCCCTGGGCGGCACCCTGGGCGCGGCGGACGCGGGCAAGGTCCCGACCGGCGGCGTCTCCAAGGCCGAGGGCGAGCGGCTGGCCGCCGAGGCCGCGGCGGGGCCGGTCGAGGTCACCCTCGACATCCGCGAGTTCCGGGAGAACCGCAAGACGTACAACGTCATCGCGGAGACGAGGGGCGGCGACGAGAACAACACCGTCTTCCTCGGCGCGCACCTCGACTCGGTCGCGGCGGGCCCCGGCATCAACGACAACGGGTCCGGCTCGGCCGGCATCCTCCAGGTCGCGCAGCGCCTCGCGAGCAGCCAGAACAAGATCAAGAACAAGGTCAAGTTCGCCTGGTGGTCGGCGGAGGAGTTCGGGCTGCTCGGCTCCGAGGCGTACGTCGGCGGTCTGAGCGACGCGCAGAAGAAGCAGGTCAGGCTCTACCTGAACTTCGACATGATCGCCTCGCCGAACGCCGCGTACTTCGTCTACGACGGCGACGACTCGGACAAGGTCGGCTCGGGCCCCGGCCCCGAGGGCTCGGCGCAGCTGGAGAAGGGCATCACCGACTTCCTCGACGCGCAGAAGATCCCGCACGAGGGCTCGGACTTCACGGGCCGCTCGGACTACGGCCCGTTCATCGGGGCGGGCATCCCGTCGGGCGGTACGGACACCGGCGCCGAGGGGATCAAGACGGCGGAGCAGGCGGCGAAGTTCGGCGGCCAGGCGGGTGTCGCGTACGACGTGAACTACCACGGCAAGGGTGACGACATCACCAACATCGACCAGAAGGCGCTCGACATCAACGTCGACGTCATCGCGAACGCGGTCGGCCACTACGCGTTCGACCTGGCACCGCTCTCGCAGCCGGTCGTCTCGAAGCCGACCACCGGCGGCGCCGCCGGCGGCGGCCTCCGCCCGGGCCACGACCACGACGCCACGGAGTAACGCCCAGCCGCTGCGCGGGGCGGGGACGAGCCCCGCGCAGCGGAGCCGGGGTCAGGCCGGCCAGGGGGAGACGCCGACCGGCTGGACCAGCCAGCCGAAGTCGCCGAGCCCGCCGCGGGCGGTGAGCTCGGCCGCCTCCCCGGCCGAGGCGAGGGCCCGGACGTACCCCGCCGGGTCGGACGAGGCCAGGGCCAGCGGCGGGCGGGCGCCCGACACTCCGAGGGCGGCCAGCGCCTCGCGCTGGCTCAGCAGCACCGCTTCCGGGCCCGCACAGGCATCGAGCGCCACGTGCGCCGTGACGTCGCAGCTCCCGTCCGGGACGGGCGGGACCTCCCGGCCGCCCCGGAATCCGGTCAGCGTGCCGTACGGGGGCCGGGCCTCCCGGGTGTGGGCGTAGTCCACCGCCACCGCCAGCCCCCGGTCCACCGTGGCGACGGCCCCCGCCCAGGCCTCGTCGCGCGGCCGGCCGATCTCGGCGCGGCCTGCGCCCGGCCACCACCGCTCCAGCCACTCCAGGTCCGCGCCGTCCACCGCCGGGCCGGGGCTCTCCGTACCGTCCCGGGCGACCAGGACGTAGCGCCCGTCCTCCGCGGTTTCCAGCGGTACGTTGTCCAGCCACTCGTTGGCGAACAGCAGCCCCGTCGTCCCTTCGGGCGGTACGGGGACCCACCGGATCCGCGGGTCGAGGCCGTCCGGCCGCTCCGCCCGCTCCACCGCGTACGGGCGCACCCGCGCCGCGACCTCCGCCGGGAGCGCGCCGAGCACCCCGGTCAGCAGTTCCCCCCGCCCGGCCCCGACGTCGACCAGGTCCAGCCCCTGCGGGTGCCCGAGCTCCGCGTCCACCCACCGGAGCAGGCGGGCCACCGCCCCCGCGTACAGCGGCGAAGCGTGCACGGAGGTGCGGAAGTGCCCGGCCGGCCCCGGCCCGCCCGGCCGCACGTAGAACCCGTCCGGCCCGTAGAGCGCGGCCTCCATCGCCGTCCGCCACCGAACCGGAACCGGATCCGCAGCTTCTCCCTGAGTGCTCATCCCCGAAAGGTTAAGCTCGGCCTCCACCTTGGGGAGTACACCTCCGTCACACGGATCGCACCTGTGGTTGACTTCAGCACCTATCTCCCTTGCCTACTCTGGGTTACGTGCAGCGCCTCTACGACTTCCTCCGCAGACACCCGACGGGCGTCGACAGCTTCTGGGCTGTCCTCCTGTTCGGGATCGCGATGCTGGAGGTCGCCGGCAACGGCGTCAACAGCACCATCACGAAGCTGATCGCCGTCCCCTCCGTGATCGCGATGGGCCTCGTCATGGCCCTGCGCCGCCGATGGATCCTGCCGATGTTCTGGCTGGCCGTCGGCACCGGCGTCTACAAACTGCTCACCCACACCGACGTGAACACGGCGGACTTCGGGATGCTGATCATCCTGTACACGGTCGCGGCCTCGGCCGAGGTCTCGCGCCGGGTGTCCCGTACCGCGCTCGCCATCGGGTTCACCGCCGCCCCGCTCTACGCCCTGCGCTTCCACGTGGACAAGGGCAGCACCTCGGACAACGTCTTCTTCACCCTGTTCGCCATCGTCCCGTTCGTCCTCGCCTGGGTGCTCGGCGACTCCCTGCGCACCCGCCGGGCCTACTACGCCCAGCTCGTCGAGCGGAACCAGCGCCTGGAGAAGGAGCGCGAGGCCCAGGCCAAGGTGGCCGTCGCCGCCGAGCGCGCCCGGATCGCCCGCGAGCTGCACGACGTCGTCGCGCACAACGTCTCGGTGATGGTGGTCCAGGCGGACGGCGCCGCGTACGTCATGGACGTGGCCCCGGATCAGGCCAAGGAGGCCCTGCAGACCATCTCCGGCACCGGCCGCCAGGCGCTGGCCGAGATGCGCCGCCTGCTGGGCGTGCTGCGCACCGGGGAGCCGCAGGAGTCCGAGGACTACGTGCCCCAGCCGGACGTCGAGCAGATCGAGGTCCTGGTCGAGCAGGTGCGGGCGGCCGGCCTCACGGTGGACTTCGAGGTCGAGGGCGCACCGCGCCGGCTGCCCAGCGGCGTCGAGCTCACCGCGTACCGGATCGTGCAGGAGGCGCTCACGAACACCCGCAAGCACGGCGGCCCCGATGCCAAGGCGAGCGTCCGGCTGGTCTACTTCGACGACGGGCTCGGCCTGCTGGTCGAGGACGACGGCCGGGGGGCGGCCCACGAGCTGTACGAGGACGGCGGCGCCGACGGCGCCGGGCACGGGCTGATCGGCATGCGCGAGCGGATCGGCATGGTCGGCGGCACCCTGGACGCGGGCCCGCGGCCCGGTGGCGGCTTCCGGATCAGCGCACTGCTCCCGCTCAAGAAGAGATGACGAGGTCGAGGTAACTGATGTCCATCCGAGTGATGCTGGTCGACGACCAGGTGCTGCTGCGCACGGGCTTCCGCATGGTGCTCGCCGCCCAGCCGGACATGGAGGTCGTCGCCGAGGCCGGCGACGGCCTGGAGGCGCTGGAGGTGCTGCGGGCCACGAAGGTGGACGTGGTGCTGATGGACGTCCGGATGCCGAAGCTCGACGGGGTCGAGGCCACCCGCCGGATCTGCGAGCGGGACGAGCACCCCGACGTGATCATCCTGACCACCTTCGACCTGGACGAGTACGCCTTCTCGGGTCTGAAGGCGGGCGCGAGCGGGTTCATGCTGAAGGACGTGCCGCCGGCGGAGCTGCTGGCCGCGATCCGCTCGGTGCACAGCGGCGACGCGGTGGTGGCCCCGTCCACGACCCGGCGGCTGCTGGACCGCTTCGCGCCGATGCTGCCGACGACCACGCAGGAGCCGCAGCACAAGGAGATCGAGCGGCTGACGGAGCGCGAGCGCGAGGTCATGCTGCTGGTGGCCCAGGGCTTGTCGAACGGCGAGATCGCCGCCCGCCTGGTCCTGTCCGAGGCCACGGTGAAGACGCACGTGGGCCGCATCCTGACCAAGCTGAGCCTGCGCGACCGCGTGCAGGTGGTGGTCCTCGCGTACGAAACGGGCCTGGTCCGCGCCGGCGGCGCCTGACGGCCCCGGCCCGGGCCGCGGTCAGGTCATCCAGCGGTCCGGGCGGGCGTCCGCGCGGGAGGTGCGGGAGCGGGCCGCCTGGGCGTCCAGCAGGCCGGCGGCCTCGGCCGCCGGTCGCAGACGGGCCAAGCGCCGCTCCAGCGGCCCCGAGGTCACCTCGACCAGCTGCATCCGCCCGTACGGGACCACGGTCTGCGCCCGCCACAGCACCCCGCGGCTGATCAGCAGGTCGTCGGCGCGCTCGGCGTACCGCCAGGACCGCCGGTTGCGGCCGAGCAGCACCCGGCCCCAGACCAGGACGGCCGGCCAGAACGCCCCCGCGGCCGCCCAGGCCGGGCCGGCCGTCAGCCCCAGCAGCAGCGCGGTCCCGGCCGCGAGCGGCACCGTCCAGATCACCAGCAGCAGCCTCCGCAGAGTGAGCAGCCCGTCCGGCAGCCCCACCCACTCGGGTCGGCTCGTCCCACCCGCAGTCCCCGTTTCCACGGGCTCGGCGTAGGGCTGCGAGAATGCGGCCATGACGGAGACCACGGTCGGCATCGGCGGAGCGGCGGAGAGCACCGACATGGTGCTCAACATCGGCCCCCAGCACCCTTCCACGCACGGCGTGCTGCGCCTGCGCCTCGTCCTGGACGGCGAGCGGATCGTCAGCGCCGATCCGGTCGTCGGCTATATGCACCGCGGTGCCGAGAAGCTCTTCGAGGCGCGCGACTACCGGCAGATCGTGATGCTCGCGAACCGCCACGACTGGCTGTCCGCGTTCTCCAACGAGCTCGGCGTGGTCATGGCGGTCGAGCGGATGCTCGGCATGGAGGTCCCCGAGCGGGCCGTGTGGATGCGGACCCTGCTCGCCGAGTTGAACCGGGTGCTGAACCACCTGATGTTCCTCGGGTCATACCCGCTCGAACTGGGCGGAATCACCCCGATCTTCCATGCGTTCCGCGAGCGCGAGGAGCTCCAGGCCGTCATGGAGGAGATCTCCGGCGGCCGCATGCACTACATGTTCAACCGCGTCGGCGGCCTCAAGGAGGACCTCCCGGCCGGCTGGCTCGGCCGGGCGCGCGCCGCGATCGCCGACGTCCGCACCCGCATGGACGTGTACGACAAGCTGGTCCACGGCAACGAGATCTTCCGCGGCCGTACGCGCGGGGTGGGCGTCCTGCCCCCCGAGGCGGTGCACGCGTACGGGGTCTCCGGGCCGATCGCCCGCGCCTCCGGCGTCGACTTCGACCTGCGGCGCGACGAGCCGTACCTGGCGTACGGGGAACTGCAGGACGTCCTGAAGGTGGTCACCCGCACCGAGGGCGACTGCCTCGCCCGCTTCGAGTGCCTGCTCGACCAGACCCACAACGCGCTCGACCTCGCGGTCGCCTGCCTGGACCGGATGGCCGAGCTGCCGCCCGGGCCGATCAACCAGCGCCTCCCGAAGGTGCTGAAGGCGCCCGAGGGGGCCACGTACGCCTGGACCGAGAACCCCCTCGGCATCAACGGCTACTACCTCGTCTCCAAGGGCGAGAAGACCCCGTACCGGCTGAAGCTGCGCTCCGCCTCGTACAACAACATCCAGGCGCTGTCGGTGCTGCTGCCCGGCCAGCTCGTCGCGGACATGGTGGCGATCCTGGGCTCGCTGTTCTTCGTCGTGGGCGATATCGACAAGTAGCCGGAACTCCCGCGATTCCGCAGGGGGTTTGTGCTTAGGGTGCAGGGATGACCCCAGGCGTATACGACGGCTACCTGCGGCGGCTCGGCTTCCCGCAGCCGCCCCGGCCCACCGTGGAGTCGCTCTTCGCGCTCCAGCGCGCGCACCTCGAGCGCATCCCCTACGAGAACCTCGACATCCAGCTCGGCCGGCCGCCCGGCATCGCCCCCGAGCTGTCCGTCCGGCGCTTCGCGGCCGGGCGCGGCGGGTACTGCTTCCACCTCAACGGCGCCTTCGCGCTGCTCCTGGAGGCCCTCGGCTTCGAGGTGACCCGGCATCTCGCGGGTGTCCTCGGCCCGGCGGACCGCGAGCGCCGCGACGTCAGCGGCGACCACCTCGCGCTGACCGTCCGGGTCGGCGGGGAGGAGTACTTCGTCGACGCGGGGCTCGGCGACGGCCCGTACGAGCCGCTGCCGCTGCGCGCCGGTACGCACCGGCAGGGGGAGTACACGTACGGGCTGGGCCCGCTGGAAGGGGACGAGCCCGGCTGGAGGTACGTCAACGAGGCGAGCCCCTGCCCGGCGGTCAACATCCTCTCGGCGCCGGCGGCGACGGCCGACTTCGAGGCGACGCACGTGCGGCTGTCGACCGCGCCGGACTCGGGCTTCGTACGGACCCTCGCGCTGCTGCGGCGCGACGCGGACGGCGTCGACGCGCTGCGGGGGCGGGTGCTGAGCCGGATCGACCCGGTGAAGGGGACGAGCGAGCGGGTCCTGGACACGCCCGGGGAGTTCTGGGCGGTGGTGGGCGGGCTCTTCGAGCGGCAGCTCGACGATCTGACACCGGCGGACCGGACGGCGCTGTGGGACCGGGTGTGCGCGGCCCACAAGGCGTGGCTGGCCGACCGGGCGAAGCCCGGCGGGGCCGAGGCCGACGGGGCCGAGGCCGACGGGGCCGAGGCCGACGGGGCGGGGTCAGAGGGCTGATGCCGGTGCCGATGTCGGTGTGGGGGTGCAGACTTGGGGCATGTCCCACTCCCCCCGACGGGCCTGTCCCGCATGCGGGCGCGACTGCGCCGTGACCGCCGGCCGGATCGCCCGCCACGACCCTCCCGCCGGGCGGGCCCGCGGCGACCTGGTGTCCTGCCCCGGATCCCGGGCGCGGGTGGTGCTCGGGGCGTCGGCGCCGACGCTGGCCGGCTTCGTCCTGTCGGAACTGCCGGGGCAGCTGCCGCTGTTCTGAACTCGCCGCTCGGCCTGTCCGGCGGCGCCGCTAGGAGATGGCGGTGCGCAGCCGGACGACGTCGATCGGCTCGGTCTCGTCGTGGGCCGTCAGGTCGATGACCTGGCCCACCGCGCGCTGTTCGGGGGTGGCCGGCTTGAAGCCCTGCTCCTTGACCGGCAGCTCTGCGGCGGCCTGGGCCGACTCCGCGTTGTGCACCGCGAGGGCCTCCGCACCGACCACGTCGGCCAGGTCCTCGTTCTGGACCGATTCGATCACCGCACGGGCCTGGGCCGCGGTCTTGGTGCCGAAGAAGTCGAAGCCGCCCTCGACGCGGGACGCCGAGCGGCGTGCGGCCGAGTACGGGGCCACCGCCGAGGCCTGCCGGCGCGCCGGGACCGCCGCCGCCGGAGCGCCAGCGGTGGCGCCCGTACGGGAGTGCGGCTCACCGGCCGCAGACCCGGCCTCCAGCGCCTTGGGCTCGGCGCCCTTGCCCTCCAGCATCTTCGGCCGGGCCGACTCGGCCTCCGCCTTGCGGGCGAGGGCCGTCATCGCCGCATGGGCCCGGGCGTAGCCGACGCTGGTCGGCGCGCCGCTCGACGTGCGCTCCTCGGACACCGGCGGGAGCTCCTTCGCCGCCGCCGGGGCCGCGGAGGCCTCGATGGCGAGCAGTCGGCGGCCCTCCAGGGCGCTCGCCCGCTCGGTCTCGGCGGTCGCGTACCGCCGCAGCAGCGCCGCGTGCTCGCCGCGCAGGCCCGCCAGTTCGACCCGCTTGGCCCGCAGCTTCGCGTCGAGCTTGGCGCGCAGTACCCGGGCTTCTTCGAGGTCGGACTCGAGCTCGGCTATCCGCTCTTCGGTCTTCCACTCGTCCTTGACCCGCTCGCGCGCGAGTTCCGCGACACGGCGCCCGGCCGCTCGGTCCCAGGCGCGCATGACGACGGCGCCGGCCACGCCCGCGCTCGCCGCCAGGGCCACGAGCAGGCGCAGTGGCAAAGGTTCCGCGATCAGCCAGGCCGCGGCCGCACTGGCGACGGAAACTCCGGCCACGGTCGTCGGCGTGAGCAGCCGGTGCAGGGGTTCGGGATTGCGGTGGCGTCCACGGGGCATGGCCTGAAATTTACAGGGCGTGGGGGTCGAGTGGGGTAACTGCCCGGCAATCTGTGGCCGGGCAGTTACCTGTCATTTCTCCACCAAACCCGTAACTACCGCTACTTCGTCAGGCCCTTCGCCTTCAGATAGGCCTTCGCAACGTCCGCCGGCTTCTCGCGCAGGGCGTCCACCCGGTGGTTCATGTCCGTCAGCTCGACGGTGTTGAACGCCTTGGTCACCTTGTCGAGGGCGGCCGCGATCTCCGGGGATCCCGCGTCCTTGGCGTTGACCACGGGCAGGACGTTGTCGGCGTTCTGGAGCTTCTTGTCGTCCTCCAGCAGGACCAGGCCGAAGCTGTCGAGCGTGGCGTCCGTGGTCGTGGTGAGGACCAGCTGGTCCACGCCGTCCTTGACCGCCTGCTTGGCCTGCGGGCTGCCGACGCCCTTCGGGTCGATGCCGGAGACGTCGATTCCGTAGGTCTTCTTCAAGCCCGGTGCGCAGAAGGGCCGCACGGCGCATTCGTCGCCCGCCGCGATCTTCACCTTCAGCCCCGACTTGCCGAGATCGGAAAGCGTCCTCAGGTTGTTCTTCTGGGCGAATTCCTTCGACACCGCGAACGCGTTCTGGTCGACCGCGGGGCCGGCCGGGAGCACCTTCAGGCCGAGGGGGCCCGCCAGCTTCTCCAGCCCCGCCACCGTCGCCGTCACGTCGCTCGACGCGACCGGCTTCTCCTCGGGCGCCTTCGGCCCGTTCACCTTCGCGTTGAGGAACTCCGCGAGGGTGGCCGCGTACTCCGGGACGACGTCGATCTCGCCCTTCTCCAGCGAGGGCTCGTACAGCTCGCGGTTGCTCACCGTGGTGATCGACGTGCTGTAGCCCGCGTCCCGGAGCACCTGCGCGTACATCTCCGCCAGCACGGTGGACTCGGTGAACCCGGCGGAGCCGATGACCACCTTGCCCTTGCCGGACCCCGAGTCCGCGGGCGCGGCTGCGCCGGCGTCCTTGCTCTTCTCCAGGCTGTCGCCGTTGCACGCGGCGAGCGAGACGGTCAGGGCCGCCGCCCCCAGTACCGCGCCGAGGACGCGCGTGGACTTGCTCATCTTTTGCTCCTCCAAGGGAGTGGGAACGACAAACGACAGGGAAGGACCCGCGGGGCCGGCCGGACGGGTCAGCGAGCCGCCGGCCGCGGGAACAGCCGGTCCGCCGCCACCAGGGCGCCCTCGACCAGCAGGGCGAGCGCCGCCACCAGCAGGGCCCCCGCGACGACCTGCGGCGTGTTGTACGTGTTGAAGCCGGCGGTGATGATCCTGCCGAGGCCGCCCTGGCCGACCATGGCCGCGATCGTGGCCGTGGCGATCACCTGGACGGCGCCCGAGCGCAGCCCCGTCATCACCAGCTCGCGGGCGAGCGGCAGTTCCACCCGCCAGAAGAGCTGGCCGCCGGACATGCCCATGCCCCGGGCGGCCTCCACCACCGAGCGGTCCACCTCGCGCACGCCGACGTACGCATTGGTCAGCAGCGGTGGCACGGCGAAGAGCACGAGTGCGGCGATGGTGGGCAGATAGCCCGCACTGCGCAGCGGCGAGACCATGAACAGGGCCAGCACCGCGAAGACGGGGACCGCCCGCCCGACGTTGGACACGTTGACCGCGAGCGCCCCGCCCTTGCCGAGGTGGCCGAGCCACAGGCCGACCGGGAGGGCCACCGCGCAGGCGATGGCGAGGGAGATCCCGCTGACGTAGACGTGCTCGCCGAGCCGGTGCCACACCCCGTTCTCCCCGGACCAGTTGGCGCCGTTCGCCAGCCAGTCCCAGGCCTGTCCCATCACGCCCATCGCCTCAGGCCCCCTTCGCCGTCCGCGTCGCGCGCGTGGCCCGCGCGGCCTGTTTCGCCCTCGCCGCCCGGGGCGCCCGCGTCGCGCGTGTCCACGGCGTGAGCAGCCGCTGTACGCCGAGCAGCAGCAGATCCGCCACCAGCGCGAGCAGCACGCACAGCACGGAGGCGGTGAGCACCTGGGCCTTGAAGGAGCTGTTGACCGCCGGGGCGATGAGGTTGCCGAGGCCGCCCTTGCCGACGATGGAGCCGACGGTGGTCAGCGCCACCGTGGACACCGTGGCGATCCGCACCCCGGCGAGCAGCGCGGGCAGCGCCAAGGGCAGTTCGACCTGCCACAGCAGCCGTGCGGGCCCGTAGCCCATGCCGCGCGCGGCCTCCCGCACCTCCTCGGGGACGGCTTCCAGGCCGGCCATCGCATTGCGGACCAGGATGGTCAGCGAGTACAGCACCAGGCCGGTCACCACCAGCGACGCCGACAGCCCGAACAGCGGCAGCAGCAGGGAGAACATCGCGAGCGAGGGGACCGTGTAGAGCAGGGTGGTCAGGCCCAGCACGGGCGCGGCCCAGCGCCGGCCGCGGCGGGCCAGCAGGGCCAGCGGGAGGGAGACGGCGAGGCCGATAAGCACCGACACGCCCGTGATCCACACGTGTTGGACCGTGGCGTCGGTGAGCTCCTGGGAGCGGGAGGTGACGTAGTCCCAGCAGATCCAGTCGTTCGCCACCAGGCAGTTCTGCCCGGCCATGCCCCTCACCCCCTGCCGCCGCTGCGTACACCCGTCCGAATGAGCGCGCTCAGGAGCGACCTTAACCCCCGACGCCGACAATGGCCGGAATCCTTCGCAGGGGGGTAATACTCCCGTCACAACCAACGCGGCGCGGGTAGGGAAGGATGGCGGTGTGATCCGATTCGAGCATGTGACCAAGCGCTACCCCGACGGGACGACGGCCGTCGAGGACCTGTCCTTCGAGGTGGCGGAGGGCGAGCTGGTCACCCTCGTGGGCCCGTCCGGCTGCGGCAAGACCACCACCATGAAGATGGTCAACCGGCTCATCGAGCCTACCTCCGGCCGGATCCTGCTCGGCGGCGAGGACATCGCGAGCGCCGATCCGGTGGAGCTGCGCCGGCACATCGGGTACGTCATCCAGCAGGTCGGGCTGTTCCCGCACAAGACGGTGCTGGAGAACACCGCGACCGTGCCGCAGCTGATCGGCACCCCCAAGGCGAAGGCCCGCGCCCGGGCGGCCGAGCTCCTCGAACTGGTGGGGCTGGACCCGGCCGTGTACGGGGGCCGGTACCCGGAGCAGCTGTCCGGCGGGCAGCGCCAGCGCGTCGGCGTCGCCCGCGCCCTCGCGGCCGATCCGCCGGTGCTGCTGATGGACGAGCCGTTCGGGGCGGTGGACCCGGTGGTCCGCGAACGCCTCCAGAACGAGTTCCTGGCGCTGCAGAGGACGGTGCGCAAGACGATCCTGCTGGTCACGCACGACCTGGAGGAGGCGATCCGGCTCGGCGACCGCATCGCCGTCTACGGCGCGGGCACCATCGAGCAGTTCGCCCGCCCGGCCGCGGTGCTGGGCGCGCCGGCCACCGAGTACGTCGCCTCCTTCGTCGGCGCGGACCGGGGCCTCAAGCGGCTCGCGGTCACCCCCGTCGAAAGGGCCGACCTGAAGGCGACGGCGGACGGGACGGCCCCGGGCGCGTCGGTGGCGCTGGGGGCGACCCTGCGCGAGGCGCTGGCGGCGCTGCTCCAGGAGGACTCGGGCCGGATCGGGGTCACGGACCCGGACACCGGCGCGCTGGTCGGCGTACTGACCCCGGAGGGCGTCCACCAGGCCCTGCGCCGGGCCCAGTTGCAGGAGGCGTAGGGCAGGCGCCGCAGAGGCGGCGGCCCCGCGCCGGCACGGGCTCGGAACGACGTGTGACCGGCCTCGTCGGGGCCGGTCACGGTCACGCTGGCGGGGCCGTCCCGCCGGGGGTCAGGCCTGGATGCGGTTGCTCATCCACACCAGCATCGGCGCGATCTCGCGGCGCCAGGTGTTGAAGTTGTGGCCGCCGCTGTCGAGGATGATCGAGGAGACCCGGTCCGAGCCCTTGACCAGCTTGATGAACTTCTTGGTGTCGCCGAGGTTCGGCTCGCCCTGCTCGCTGCTGGTGACCAGGAAGGACGTACCCGACGGCTTCTTGTTCTCGATGCTGTGCAGGATGTCCGCGCGCTTCTTCAGCTTGTCGTCGCCCTGGAACAGGTTGCCCGTCGTCGCGTCGTTCGCGGCGTCGTAGTACGCGGACAGACCCGCGGCGGCGCCGAAGGTCTGCGGGTAGTGCGCGGCGATCTTCAGGGCGCAGTAGCCGCCCGTGGAGTTGCCGATGAAGCCCATGTTCTGCGGCTTCTTGCCGACGCGGAAGGTGTCCTGGATGGCCTGCGGCAGGTCCTCGGCGAAGAAGGTCTCGGTCTGCGGTCCGCCGGGTATGTCCACGCACTCGGTGTCACGCGGCGGCGCGATCGTCGGGCGCAGCATCACCAGGATCATCGGCTTCATCTTGCCCGCCTTGGCCTGCTTGAAGGCCGTCATCGGGTAGTTCAGCCCTTTGATCAGGTTCTCGGCGGTGCCCGGGTAGCCCGTCAGCACGATGGAGGCCGGAAAGTTCTTGTCCTTGTGCTGCGGCTGGAAGTACTCCGGCGGCAGCCACACGTACCCGGGGCTCGTTATTTTCGACTTCTGCCCGGTTATGGCAACCTTCAGGATCTGTCCGCCCACCTGGGGCTGGGCGCCGCCCGGCACGTCGAGCTTCTGCTTGTCGACGACCTTGATGTCCTTGCTGCTCATCGAGTGGTCCACGACCTTGCCGACAGATGTCTGCTGGCCGAACAGGTCCGCCCACGAGCCGTAGAAGGAGAAGGACTTGTTCGCCGCCAGGCCTACGGCCGAGAACAGCGCCAGCTGGGTCGCGAGCAGGAGGCCGATCCGGCCGAGCAGCGCACGCCAGGTGCTGCCCGAGAGCCGGGGCCAGAACCACACCGTGGCGGCGAACAGCAGCACACCGGCGATGATGGCCAGCGCCAGAACCGTATTACTGGTGAGACCCATGAGCAGTCAGTCGACTTTCTGATGGCAGGGCTAGATTTTCTCGGCGGAAGAGTGAACCCGCTCGACCCCGATGTCGTCCTAGTGGACGCACCACACTCCGGAGGCTGTCGCGGCCTTCGGCCACATGATCTCTCGCGGAGCAACGGGAAGCGATGTCTAGCAGGATAGATGGCGATAAGTCGGGACAGGTTCCGAAGCAGGTCCGCCGAATCTTCCGCGGCCCACGACCGGAGTCGGTGCCCGGCCTTGTAGGTACGGCCGTCATGATCGTCGGCCTTCTGGACATCGCGGCGGGAGTGTTCCCGCGGTTCCGGCACAGCCGGTTCCACGCGGTCACCGAGGTGCTGCCCGGCTCGCTGGGCCCGTTCGCAGCCGCCCTCGCCATCAGCGCGGGCGTCCTGCTCCTCCTGCTCGCCCACGGCCTCAAGCGCCGCAAGCGCCGTGCCTGGCGGGCCGCCGTCGTCCTGCTCCCGGCCGGGGCCGTGGCGCAGTTCACGTACCGGCACTCCATCATCGGCGTGGTCATCGCGGCCGTCCTCCTCGGGCTGATCGTGCGGCACCAGAGTGAATTCAAGGCGCTGCCGGACCCGCGCAGCCGCTGGAAGGCACTCGCCAACTTCGTGCTGATGAGCGCCGGCTCCATCGGCCTGGGCCTGGTCATCGTCAACTCCCATCCGAGCCGCGTCGTCGGCCATCCGGGTATTTACGAGCAGATCAGCCATGTCGTGTACGGGCTCTTCGGCTTCGAGGGCCCCGTCGACTACTCCGGCCGTGTGTCCTGGACCGTGGGCTACTCCCTCGGCGCCCTCGGCATGCTGACCGCGCTCACCACCATCTACCTGGCCTTCCGCCCCGAGCACCCGGCCGCCCGGCTCACCGCCGACGACGAGGTCAAGCTGCGCGAGCTGCTGGCCAAGCACGGCGGCCGCGACTCCCTCGGCCACTTCGCGCTCCGCCGCGACAAGGCCGTCGTCTTCTCCCCCAGCGGCAAGGCCGCCGTCACCTACCGCGTCGTCTCCGGCGTGATGCTCGCCTCCGGCGACCCCATCGGCGACGTCGAGGCCTGGCCCGGCGCCATCGAGCGGTTCATGGAGGAGGCCAAGGCCCACTCCTGGACCCCGGCCGTCGTGGGCTGCAGCGAGACCGGCGGCGAGGTCTGGACCCGCGAGACCGGACTGGACGCCCTGGAGCTGGGCGACGAGGCGATCGTCGACGTCAAAGACTTCTCCCTCGCCGGCCGTCCCATGCGCAACGTCCGCCAGATGGTGAAGCGGATCGAGCGCAACGGCTACACCACCCGGGTCCGCCGGGTCAGCGAGCTGACCGAGGAGGAGCTGGAGCAGGTCCGCGGCGCGGCCGAGGCCTGGCGCGGCACCGACACCGAGCGCGGGTTCTCCATGGCGCTGGGCCGGGTCGGCGAGGAGGGCGACGGCGACTGCTTCATCGCCACCGCGCACCGCGTGGAGGAGGGCGACACCAGCCCCTTCGGCGACCTCAAGGCCGTCCTGCACTTCGTCCCGTGGGGCAAGGACGGCATGTCGCTGGAGCTGATGCGGCGTGACCGCGCCGCCGACCCCGGCATGAACGAGCTGCTGATCGTGGCCTCGCTGGAGGCCTGCCCCGGGCTGGGGATCGAGAAGGTCTCGCTGAACTTCGCGATGTTCCGCTCGGCCCTCGCCCGCGGTGAGAAGATCGGCGCCGGCCCGGTGCTGCGGATGTGGCGCGGCCTGCTGGTCTTCCTGTCCCGCTGGTTCCAGATCGAGTCGCTGTACAAGTTCAACGCGAAGTTCCGCCCCCGCTGGGAGCCGCGCTTCATGGTCTACCGCACCAGCCGCGACCTGCCCCGCATCGGCTTCGCCGTGATGCAGGCCGAGGGCTTCGTGACGGTGGCCCTGCCCCGGCTGTTCGCCAGCCGGCGTCCCCCCAAGCCGGTCCGCACCTGCGCCCACACCCACCCGAGCGCCACGGTCCCGGCCCAGGCCCAGCCCGAACGCGAGATCCAGGTCGCCTGACCCTGGCCGGGCGGCCGCCCCCGCCCCGCCACCCCGAAGCCCGGCACCCCACGGTGCCGGGCTTCACGCATCCCGCCCCCGAACGGCCCGGCCGCAGCCGCGGCAGCCGAGCGGCTCGGCCCCCGACGCCGCGGCGCCGAAGGGGAGCCCGGCCCCGGAGGACGGGGAGCCCGGGACGCGGGCCCGGGCGCGGGCCCCGGAGGGGGAGCCCGGGAAGGCAGGGACCGGCCGGGAAGAGCAGGGCGCGGTCCGGGGCTCGGGCCCCGGAGGGCAGAGCGCGGACCCGGAGGGCAGAGCGCGGACCCGGAGGGGGGCCCGCTGCGGCCGCGCGGCGGAGCCGCCGGGGCCCGCCGCCGCGCCAGCCCGGACGGCGGAGCCAAGGCCGCCGCCCGGCCAAGGGCGCGCGGCGCGGACGGGCGGCCCGGCCAGGGCGGTGGCCGCGTACCGCCCGGCCAGGGCGGCGGCCCTACCCTGGAGCCATGAACATCAAGCGCGGGGCCACCGGCAGGGGCCGGGTCGCAGGCCTGCCGGAATGGGACCGCTGCGGGGTCATGGGCGTCGTCAACGTCACCCCCGACTCCTTCTCCGACGGCGGGCGCTGGTTCGACACCACCGCCGCCGTCAAGCGCGGCCTCGACCTCGTCGCCCAGGGCGCCGACCTCGTCGACGTCGGCGGCGAGTCCACCCGCCCGGGCGCCACCCGCGTCGACGAGGAGGAGGAGCTGCGCCGCGTCGTCCCCGTCGTGCGCGGCCTGGCCTCCGAGGGGGTCACCGTCTCCGTCGACACCATGCGCGCCTCCGTCGCCGCCCAGGCCGTCGCCGCCGGCGCCCTGCTGGTCAACGACGTCAGCGGCGGCCTCGCCGACCCCGGCATGATCCCGGCCGTCGCCGCCGCCGAAGTCCCGTTCGTGGTGATGCACTGGCGCGGCTTCAGCGACGGCATGAACAGCCTCGCCGTCTACGAGGACGTCCTCGCGGAGGTCACCGCCGAGCTCCGGACCCGCATCGACGCCGTCGTGGCCGGCGGGATCGCCCCCGAGCGGCTCGTCGTCGACCCCGGCCTCGGCTTCGCGAAGAACGCCGAGCACGACCTCGCCCTGGTCGCCCACCTCCCCGAACTGCGCGCCCTCGGCTTCCCGCTGCTGGTCGCCGCGTCGCGCAAACGATTCCTCGGCCGGGTCCTGGCCGGCGCCGCCGACGCCGCCCCGCCGCCCGCCCGCGAGCGCGACGCCGCCACCGCCGCCGTCTCCGCCATCGCCGCCCACCAGGGCGCCTGGGCCGTCCGGGTCCACGAGGTACGGGCCACCGCCGACGCGGTTCGGGTGGCCCGCGCCGTGGAAGGGGCCCTGTGATCCGCCCCGCCGGCCGTGGGGCCCGTACAGCCAGGAGAGGGGAACGGTGAGCGGTACCGACATCGAAGCCGTCGAAGAGGCCAACACGGCCTTCTACGAGGCCATGGAGCAGGGGGACTTCGACGCACTGTCGGCGCTCTGGCTCGAGGACGAGATCTCCTGCGTGCACCCGGGCTGGCCCGTGCTCTCGGGCCGCGGCGAGGTGCTGCGCTCGTACGCGCTGATCATGTCCCACACCGACTACATCCAGTTCTTCCTCACCGACACGAAGGTCGTCGTCATAGGTGACACCGCACTGGTGACCTGCACGGAGAACATCCTCAGCGGCGGTCCCGCCGAGGACGGCGGAGAGCTCGGCCCGCTGGTCGGCCAGCTCGTCGTCGCCACGAATGTGTTCCGACGCACATCCGGGGGCTGGCGGCTCTGGTCCCACCACGGTTCTCCCGTCCTGACGGACTCCGACGAGGACGAAGAGGAGGACTCCGCCTGACCCCTCCGGCGGGGTCCGGGGTCGTTCGCAGGTAAATTCGAAGACGGACGACGCCGACCGCACTCGGCGTAGGCCCATGGATCCGGGGAGTCCCGGACCGGAAGCACCTACGAAAGCAGGAGTGATTCGCGTGGATCGTGTCGCGCTGCGCGGCCTCAAGGCTCGCGGGCACCACGGCGTCTTCCCCCGGGAGCGCGAGGAAGGCCAGACCTTCATCGTCGACCTGGTGCTGCACATCGACACCCGCCCCGCGGCGGCCGACGACGACCTGGCGAAGACCGTGCACTACGGGGTCGTCGCCGAGGAGGTCGTCGATGTGGTCCAGGGAGAACCCGTCGACCTGATCGAGACCCTCGCCGAGCGGATCGCCCAGCAGTGCCTGAAGCACGAAGCGGTGGCACAGGTGGAGGTCGTCGTCCACAAACCGGACGCCCCCATCACCGTCCCCTTCGACGACGTGACCATCACGATCACCCGGAGCCGCGTGTGAACAACGGACTGAACGCCCAGAGCGACCCCACCGTCCAGCCGGTGCCCGCATCCGTCGTCGAGACGGTGGACGCGGCCGACGTGACCCTCTCCAACCCGAAGTGGGCCGTGATCGCGCTCGGCGCGAACCTCGGCAACCGCCTGGAGACCCTCCAGGGCGCCATCGACGCCCTCGGAGACACCCCCGGCCTCCGGGTCAAGGCCGTCTCCCCCGTCTACGAGACCGAGCCGTGGGGCGTCGAGCCCGGCTCCCAGCCGGCGTACTTCAACGCGGTGGTCCGCGTGCGGACCACCCTGCCCCCGTCCTCCCTGCTGGAGCGCGGCCACGCCATCGAGGAGGCCTTCGACCGCGTCCGCGACGAGCGCTGGGGCCCGCGCACCATCGACGTCGACATCGTGTCGTACGCCGAGGTGGTCTCGGACGACCCGGTCCTCACCCTCCCGCACCCGCGGGCCCACCAGCGGGCCTTCGTCCTGGCCCCGTGGAACGACATCGACCCCGAGGCGCAGATCCCGGGACACGGCCCGGTCGCGTCCCTCCTGGCCGGAATCGGCCTGGCGGGCGTCACGCCGCGCCCGGACCTGGAACTCCGCCTCCCCGAGTAGTCGTTAACCTGTGGCTGCGGCCAGCGGACTGCGGCGGCTGACGACTTGGCGCGGAAAGCGGGGAACGGGCACGTGAAGCAACTGAGGCCGGCAGTCCTGGCAGGGATCTTCGCCGTCGCCGGGGTGCTGTCCTGGGCGGGCGCCCGGCTGTGGAACGCGTACGGGACCCTGCCGGGCGTCCCGCTCGCCGCGCCCATCGTGCTCGGCGCCATCGCGGTCATCCTGCTGGCCACCGCCCTCTCGCTCCGGTCCCGCCTCAAGGCCCAGCGCGAGCGGCGGCCGGGTGCCAAGGGCGTGGAGCCGCTGATGGCGGCCCGCGCGGTCGTCTTCGGACAGGCCAGCGCCCTCGTGGCGGCCCTCGTGGCGGGCATGTACGGCGGCGTGGGCGTCTTTCTGCTGACCGACGCCCTGGAAGTGCCCGCCCGCCGCGACCAGGCCTGGTACGCCGGCTTCGCGGTCCTGGCGGGCGCGGCGGTCATCGCCGCCGCCCTCTTCCTGGAGCACGTGCTGAAGCTCCCCGAGGACGACGACACCAACCCGCAGTCCCCGGCCAGCGCCTGACCGGCCCCGGGTGGGCAGCAGCGACAGGGTCTTCCCGACGTCCTCGCTCAGCGGCTCCCAGCCGTCGTCGGCCGCACTCGGGGCCGCATCCGGGCGTCGTGCCCGGGTGCGGCCCCGGCCGTGTCCTCCCCCGTGGCCACCCGGTCAGCGCGCCATGATCAGGCTCATGGCCTCGTTGCGGGTCGCGGGGTCGCGGAGCTGGCCGCGGACCGCCGAGGTGATGGTCTTCGCGCCGGGCTTGCGGACCCCGCGCATCGTCATGCACATGTGCTCGCACTCGATGACGACGATGGCGCCGCGCGGGTCCAGGATCTCCATCAGGGAGTCCGCAATCTGCGTGGTCAGCCGCTCCTGAACCTGCGGGCGGCGGGCGAACACGTCCACCAGGCGGGCCAGCTTCGACAGGCCGGTGATCTTGCCGTCGACGGACGGGATGTACCCGACGTGGGCGACGCCGTGGAACGGCACCAGGTGGTGCTCGCAGGAACTCATGACCTCGATGTCCTTGACCAGGACCATCTCGTCGTGGCCCAGGTCGAAGGTGGTCGTCAGGACCTCTTCGGGCTTCTGGTAGAGGCCGGCGAATATCTCCTTGTACGCCCTGGCCACACGCGCCGGGGTCTCCAGGAGGCCCTCGCGGTCCGGGTCCTCACCGACCGCGATCAGGAGTTCGCGGACCGCCGCCTCGGCGCGCTTCTCGTCGAACTCGCCGATCGTGCCCTCGTCACCGGTCAGGGTCACTGGGTCGGTCATCTCTTCCTCGTTCCTGTGTGCACTGGCGCTCGCGGGCACGCAAAAATGCCGCGCCCCCCAGGCTAGAACCTGGGGGGCGCGGCATCCATTCCGGGACGGTCCGGCCGAGGGCTACTCGGCGCGGTCCTCCGGCGCGGGGTCCTTCTCCACGGACACGGCCGCCGAGGCCGCCGACGTGCCGTTCGCCGAGTTCGTCAGCTGGAGCTCCTTGGGAGAGAGCACCGGCGGACGGGTCGACGGGGTGCGGTGCGAGGAGCCGGTCCACGCCGGGCGGGCCGGGCGCTTCACGATCGTCGAGAAGACCTCGGCGATCTGCTCCTTGTTCAGCGTCTCCTTCTCAAGGAGCGCGAGAACCAGGTTGTCGAGGACGTCGCGGTTCTCGACCAGGATCTCCCAGGCCTCGTTGTGCGCCGTCTCGATGAGCTTCTTGACCTCTTCGTCGACCAGTGCCGCGACCTCTTCCGAGTAGTCCCGCGGGTGCGACATCTCGCGGCCCAGGAACGGCTCGGTGTTGTCCCCGCCGAACTTGATCGCGCCGAGGCGCTCGGTCATGCCGTACTGGGTCACCATCGCGCGGGCCGTCGCCGTGGCCTTCTCGATGTCGTTCGCCGCGCCGGTGGTCGGGTCGTGGAAGACCAGCTCCTCGGCCGCGCGCCCGCCCAGCATGTACGCCAGCTGGTCGAGCATCTCGTTGCGCGTGGTCGAGTACTTGTCCTCGTCGGGCAGGACCATGGTGTAGCCCAGGGCCCGCCCGCGGGACAGGATCGTGATCTTGTGGACCGGGTCGGAGTTCGGGGAAGCCGCCGCGACCAGGGCGTGGCCGCCCTCGTGGTACGCGGTGATCTTCTTTTCCCGGTCCGACATGATCCGGGTCCGCTTCTGCGGGCCCGCCACGACGCGGTCGATGGCCTCGTCCAGCATGTGGTTGTCGATCAGCTTGCGGTCCGAGCGGGCGGTCAGGAGCGCCGCCTCGTTCAGGACGTTGGACAGATCGGCACCCGTGAAGCCGGGGGTGCGGCGGGCGACGGCCGAGAGGTCGACGTCCGGAGCGACCGGCTTGCCCTTCTGGTGGACCTTGAGGATCTCCAGACGGCCCTGCATGTCCGGACGGTCGACCGCGATCTGCCGGTCGAAGCGGCCCGGGCGCAGCAGCGCCGGGTCGAGGATGTCCGGGCGGTTCGTGGCGGCGATCAGGATGACGCCGCCCTTCACGTCGAAGCCGTCCATCTCGACGAGCAGCTGGTTCAGGGTCTGCTCGCGCTCGTCGTGGCCGCCGCCGAGACCCGCACCGCGGTGCCGGCCGACGGCGTCGATCTCGTCGACGAAAACGATCGCCGGGGCGTTGGCCTTGGCCTGCTCGAACAGGTCGCGGACACGCGAGGCGCCGACACCGACGAACATCTCGACGAAGTCGGAACCGGAGATCGAGTAGAACGGGACGCCGGCCTCACCGGCGACGGCGCGCGCCAGCAGGGTCTTGCCCGTGCCGGGCGGGCCGTAGAGCAGCACACCCTTGGGGATCTTGGCCCCGACGGCCTGGAACTTGGCCGGCTCCTGCAGGAACTCCTTGATCTCGTGGAGCTCCTCGACGGCCTCGTCCGCGCCCGCGACGTCGGCGAACGTCGTCTTCGGGGTGTCCTTGGTGATGAGCTTGGCCTTGGACTTCCCGAAGTTCATCACCCGGGAGCCGCCGCCCTGCATCTGATTCATCAGGAACAGGAAGACGACGACGATGAGGACGAAGGGCAGCAGGGAGAGCAGCACGCTGAGGAACGGGCTGGTCTTGTCCGGCGAGACGGTGTAACCGTCGGGGATCTGACCGGCTTCGTACTTGGTCTGGAGGTTCTGGGCTAGCTGGACGCCCTGGTCTCCGATGTAGTTGGCCTGGAACTTGGTGCCGTCGTTGTCGCCGAGCTTCTGGTTCTTCTTCAGCTCGATCTTGATCATCTGGCTGTCACCGGTGGTGAGCTTGGCGCTCTCCACCTGGCCACTGTTGATCGCCTTGATGACCTCGCTGGTCTCCACCGACTTGTAGCCGCCGCCGGAGCCGACGACGTTCATCAACACGACCACGGCGAGGACGGCCAGCACGATCCACATGACCGGCCCACGGAAGTATCGCTTCACGTCCATCCATACGGGGCGCCAGGCGCCCCGTCCCTCCTGCCCGTAGGTAAATGCTGCTGTGAGTAAAGACTGTTCTTCGGAATGTACCCCTGTATTGTCACCCGCGGCCTCGTGGGACGGCTGACAGAACTGCTTTCCCCTGCTTCAACGGCAGGAATCGTTCCAGGGTTCCCCTGTGCGGGCCCCGACCGGGGCCCCGTGCATCAGCCGCCGTAGACGTGCGGGGCGAGGGTGCCGACGAACGGCAGGTTGCGGTACTTCTCCGCGTAGTCGAGGCCGTAGCCCACGACGAACTCGTTCGGGATGTCGAAGCCGACCCACTTCACGTCGATCGCGACCTTGGCGGCGTCGGGCTTGCGCAGCAGCGTGACGACCTCGAGCGAGGCCGGCTGGCGGGAGCCCAGGTTCGACAGCAGCCAGGACAGGGTCAGGCCCGAGTCGATGATGTCCTCGACGATCAGGACGTGCTTGTCCTTGATGTCGGTGTCCAGGTCCTTGAGGATCCGGACCACACCCGAGGACTGGGTCCCGGCGCCGTACGAGGACACCGCCATCCAGTCCATGGTGAGCGGGGTGGACAAGGCGCGCGCCAGGTCCGCCATCACCATCACCGCACCCTTGAGGACGCCGACGATGAGCAGGTCCTTGCCCGCGTACTCCGCGTCGATCTTCGCGGCCAGCTCGGCCAGCTTCGCGTCGATCTCTTCCTTGGTGATGAGCACCGACTGGAGGTCGCTGCCCATGTCCTTCTCGTCCACCCGCATCACTTTCGTTGTCGGCCGGGGCTCCGGGGGTTCCCCCGGAGGACTCAGCCGTGTTTCAGCACCAATCAGCCCTGCCGGATGACAAGTCTGCCACCCTGCCGCTGGGCCTCGACCCGGCCGGGCAGGTTGATGGCGCCCTGACCCCGCCATCCGGTGATGAGCCGGTCCACTTCCTCGATGTGGCGGGCGAACAGGGAGCCTGCGGGAGAACCGGCCGCGACCACGGCCCTGCGCAGCACGCGGCGGCGGACGGCCGGGGGCAGGGCGTACAGCTTGGCGCACTCCAGCCGGCCGTCCTCGTCCCGTACGCCGGCCTCGGCCTCGGCGGCCCAGGCGTCGAGGGCGTCGGCGTCGTCGCGGGACAGCTGGGCGGTGCGGGCCAGCGCCTCGACCACTCCCTTGCCCAGCGCCTTCTCGAGGGCGGGCAGTCCCTCGTGGCGGAGCCGGGAGCGGGTGTAGGCGGGGTCGATGTTGTGCGGGTCGTCCCAGACCGCCAGGGACTGGACCATGCAGGCCTTGCGGGCGGTCTGCCGGTCGATCTGGAGGAAGGGGCGGCGGTAGCGGTGGGAGCGGCCCGAGACGCCGGGACCGCCGGAGACTTCGGGCATGCCGGACAGCGAGCGGATGCCGGAGCCGCGGGCGAGCCCCAGCAGGACGGTTTCGGCTTGATCGTCCCGGGTGTGGCCGAGCAGCACGGCCGTGGCGCCCAGTCGGTCGGCGGCCTCGTCCAGGGCGGCGTAGCGGGCGTCGCGGGCGGCGGCCTCGGGTCCGCCTCCGCGGCCGACGCGCACGGCGACGGACTCCACCGGGTCGAGGCGGAGTGCGGTCATGCGGGTGACGACCTCGGCGGCGCGCAGGTCGGAGCCCGCCTGGAGTCCGTGGTCGACCGTGATGCCGCCGGCCCGGATGCCGAGCTTGGGCGCCTCGAAGGCGAGGGCGGAGGCGAGCGCCATGGAGTCGGCGCCGCCGGAGCAGGCGACGAGTACGAGCGGCGGGGAGCCGGCCGCGGTGCCGGGGGTCCCCCCGGACGGAGTCCGGTGGAGGCCGGCAGGACGGTCGGTGAGGTCGGTGAGGACGTCGTGGAGTACGCGGCGGACCGCCAGGCGTATCGCCGCGACCGCAGGATGGGGACCCATGTCCGGTGCCCTTCGGTGGAGTTCGGATGCCTCGAAGGCGCCCCCGGCTGGCGCCGGGAGGTGCCCCGATGGGGTGTGGTGGTGGAACGGCTGCTGTTCGGTGCTGTTCGACGCTGCCCGGTGCCCCGGCCCCGTGAGGCGCCCCCGCTGGGAGCCCCCGCGAGATCGAGGGTTGTCACTCAGAGTGCGTCGATGGTGACAGAGCCGAGCCATTCCCTGAGCATCGCACGCCCTTCCACGCCTCACGGTCCCTCGGACGGGTGACGCTGCTTCCCCCAGTGAGACATGTTTACGCCCCCTGAGTCACCCCCCTTCGCTTCTATTCGCCCTTGCGGTGCACCCGCGCGACCCAGTCCGCGGGCTTGGCGATCTCCGCCTTCGTCGGCAGCGTGTTCGGCGACGTCCAGACCCGGTTGAAGCCGTCCATGCCCACCTGGCCGACGACGGCGCGTACGAAGCGCTCGCCGTCGCGGTACTGCCGCAGCTTGGCGTCGAGGCCCAGCAGCTTGCGCAGCGCGGAGTCGAGGCGCCCCGCGCCGCTGGCCCGGCGCTGCTGGAACTTCTCGCGGATCTCGGCGACCGAGGGCACCACCGCGGGGCCGACCCCGTCCATGACGTAGTCGGCGTGGCCCTCCAGCAGGGACATGACGGCCGTCAGGCGGCCGAGGACCTCGCGCTGCTCGGGGGTCTGGACGAGGTCGACCAGGGAGCGGCCCTCGTCGCCCCGCTCGGAGTCGGGGCGGGCGCCGGCGAAGGACTGGGCGGCCTCGCGCAGCCGCTCGAGGATGGTCGCCGGGTCCACCTCGGTGGCGCCGAGGAACGTCTGGATCTCGCCCTCGAGGTGGTCGCGGAGCCAGGGGACGGCCGTGAACTGCGTACGGTGCGTCTCCTCGTGCAGGCAGACCCACAGCCGGAAGTCGTGCGGGCGCACGTCCAGCTCGCGCTCGACGTGCACGATGTTCGGGGCGACGAGCAGCAGCCGGCCGCCGCCCGCGGCGGAGCCCGGCAGGTCGCGGCCGGCCGGGGCGAAGGTCTCGTACTGGCCGAGCACGCGGGAGGCCAGGAAGCTGAGCAGCATGCCCAGCTCGACGCCGGTGACCTTGCCGCCGAACGCGCCGAGGGCGGCGCCGCCGGGGGCGCCGGCGCGGCGGTCCTGCATCTTGCCGAGCAGGGGGGCGAGGAGCTCGCGGAAGCCGGCCACGTTGGCCTTGACCCAGCCGGCCCGGTCGACGACGAGGACGGGGGTGTCGGGGGCGGCCGCGCCCTCGGGGATCATCCGGGTGAACTCGCGCACGTGGCGTTCGGAGGTCCTGGCGTGCCTGCGCAGTTCCGCCACCACGGCCCGGGCCTCGTCGCGGCCGACCTCGGGACCCGGCCGGACCAGCCGGGTCGCGGTCGCCACCGCGAGATTCCAGTCGACCATCTCGGCACCACCGATGCTCGTCATGCGTCAACCGTACGTGGACCAGCGCCGATGCGGAGCCCCTCGGAATCGCTAGGAGGCGCGGGCGACGGCCGCGGCGAGCTTGTCGAGGCTCTTCTCCGCGCCCCCCGAGTCGGGGGTGTTCGCGGTCAGGAACGCGAAGGCGAGGAGTCGCCCGGAGGGGTCGACGACGGTCCCGGCGAGGGAGTTGACCCCGCTCAGGGTGCCCGTCTTGGCCCGGACCAGGCCGGCGGCCGGGGAGCTGCCGGCGTTGCGGGTGCGCAGGGTCCCGGTGAATCCGGCGACGGGCAGTCCGGTGAGCACGGGCCGCAGCTCCGGCCGCTGCGGGTCGGCGGCCTTGGCCAGGAGCCCGGTCAGCAGCGCGGTGTTGATCCTGTCGGCGCGATTGAGGCCGCTGCCGTCGGCGAAGCGGGCGCCGGCCGTGTCGACGCCGAGGGCGGTGAGCCGGTCGGTGACGGCCTTCTCGGCGCCCTCGAAGCTGGCGGGCTGCCCGGAGGCGAGGGCGGTCTGGCGGGCGAGGACCTCGGCGATGTCGTTGTCGCTGTTGGTCAGCATCCGCTCGACGAGGCCGCCGAGCGGGGTGGAGAGGGTGGTGGCGAGCGGCTGGGCGCCGGCGGGCGCCTTGGCCTGGGCGGGGTCGGCGGTGACCTGGATGCCGCGTTCCTTGAGGAGGGCGGCGAAGGAGCGGGCGGTCTCCTTGGCGGGGTCCTCGACCCGGTCGACGGGTCCGGAGGTGGAGTCGTCGGGGCGGCCCTCGTCGGCCGCCAGGGCCGTGACCGGCGCGATGTTGGGGTTGGCGCCGATCGGGTGGCGGGCGGGCCCGGTGAAGAGGGTGTCGTCGTAGCCGAGGCGCACGGAGTCGGTGCCGGCGGCCTTGAGGGCCTGGGCGGTGTCGGCGGCGAGCGCGACGAGGCTGCCGCCGGATCCGGTGGGGCTCTTCTTCTTGGCGGTGAGGGAGGGGTCGCCGCCGCCGACCAGGACGATCTCCCCGGGGCCGGCGCCGGGGGCCACCGTGGTCCGGATCCGGTGCTCGGGGCCGAGCGCGGCGAGCGCCGCCGTCGCGGTGGCGATCTTGATGGTGGAGGCGGGGGTCATGGCCTCGTGCGGCCCGGACTCGAAGAGCACCTGGCCGGTGGCGGTGTCGACGACCGAGGCGGTACGGACGGTCCCGAGCGCGGGGTCGGCGAGGAGCGGCCGCAGCACTTCCGCGAGCCGCCCGGCATCGGCGGCCACGACCCCGCTCCCGGCCGTGCGGGGGGTGCCCGGGCCGATCCCGGAGAGCACCCCGGGGGCGCTGGGCGCGGCCTGCGGGAGGAGCCCTCCGTCGCGGTCCGCACCGTGATCTGCGCCACCCGTAAGGCCCCAGGAGGCGGCCCTGTCCCGCTCGGCCTTACGCTGGCCGGAGTCCCAAGGACCGGCAGCGGCCACCGCGGCCACCGACAGGGCGAGGCCGGCGACGGCCGACACCGCGATGAGCTGCCACGTCTTGACCAATGGCACCTCGGACCAGCCCCTTTCGCGATCCCACATATGCGTGAGGGACACTTAACCATTGCGTCTTGCCGCGAGCATGGCACCCCGCCCGGCTGGAGGCACCTCCCGGCGGTAGCCGGGGGAGGCCGGGGCGGACGCGCATGCAGGTGAATCAACGCAGTCCCGAAGCAATGAAGCTGATCATGGAGGAGCAGGACGTGGAGTTCGACGTCACCATCGAGATCCCCAAGGGTTCGCGGAACAAGTACGAGGTGGACCACGAGACCGGCCGGATCCGTCTGGACCGTCGCCTCTTCACCTCCACCAGCTACCCGGCGGACTACGGCTTCGTCGAGAACACCCTCGGCGAGGACGGCGACCCGCTGGACGCGCTGGTCATCCTGGACGAGCCGACCTTCCCGGGCTGCCTGATCAAGTGCCGCGCGATCGGCATGTTCCGCATGACGGACGAGGCGGGCGGCGACGACAAGCTGCTGTGCGTGCCGGCCTCGGACCCGCGCGTGGAGCACCTGCGCGACATCCACCACGTGTCGGAGTTCGACCGCCTCGAGATCCAGCACTTCTTCGAGGTCTACAAGGACCTGGAGCCGGGCAAGTCGGTCGAGGGCGCCGACTGGGTGGGCCGCGCCGAGGCCGAGGCCGAGATCGAGGCCTCCTACAAGCGCCTCGAGGCGCAGGGCGGCCACCACTGAGCTCCGCCGGGTAACGGGTAGGCGGGATCTCCCGCAGCCCCGCTGACACCCCGGGCGGTACTCCCTCACGGAGGGGGTGCCGCCCGTTGTCGTTTCCGGTCCGGGTGCGGGTCCGCTGCCGGGGGCCGGCCCCCGGACCCCGGCGCCCCAACGCCGGCGGGGCTGAAAGATCCAGCCGCTTCGCCGGGGACGAAAGCGTTCCGCATACTGGTACCCGGGCTGGCCGGGGACTGGAGGACGCGTGGCGGAGGGCGAGGGATCCGGGGGCGCGGAGGACCGGAAGCCGAAATCCGACGAGGCGCACAGCGCCTTCACTCCCCCCGCCGGGACGGCGCCGGAACCGGTCGACGAGGACCAGCCGACCTCGGAGTTCTCCGTGCCGGGCGGGCTCCCCGCGGTGCCCGCCGAACCGGAGGGCTCCGCGTTCGCGCCCCCGGCCACCTACAGCGCCCAGCACTCCCCGCCCGCCTACACCCCCGGCCAGGGCTTCCCCGTCTCGCTGATGAAGGAATCCCCCTGGCAGGACCGCATGCGCACCATGCTGCGCATGCCGGTCGATGTGCGGCCCGTCCCCGAAACGGTGCACAAGCACAGCGAGCCCGCCGTGGGCCGCGTACTCGACCTGACCCTGCGCATCGGCGAGCTGCTGCTCGCGGGCGGCGAGGGCGCCGAGGACGTGGAGGCCGCGATGTTCGCGGTGGCCCGCTCGTACGGGCTGGACCGCTGCGAGCCCACGGTCACGTTCACGCTGCTGTCGATCACCCACCAGCCCTCCCTCGTCGACGATCCGGTCTCCGCGAGCCGGACCGTGCGCCGCCGCGGCACCGACTACACCCGCCTGGCCGCCGTCTACCGGCTGGTCGACGACATCAGCGCGCACGAGATCGAACTCTCGCTGGAAGAGGCCTACCGGCGCCTCGCGGAGATCCGCCGCAACCGGCACCCGTACCCCTCCTGGGTCCTCACGGCCGCCGCCGGGCTGCTCGCCGGGGCCGCCTCCACCCTGGTCGGCGGCGGCGTGCTCGTCTTCTTCGCGGCCGCGATCGGGGCAATGCTCGGCGACCGGCTGGCCTGGCTGTGCGCCGGGCGCGGGCTGCCGGAGTTCTACCAGTTCGTGGTCGCCGCGATGCCGCCCGCGGCCATAGGCGTGGCCCTGAAGCTGGCCGAGATCGACGTACGCTCCTCCGCCGTGATCACCGGCGGGCTGTTCGCTCTGCTGCCCGGGCGGGCTCTGGTCGCGGCCGTGCAGGACGGCCTGACCGGCTTCTACATCACCGCTTCCGCCCGGCTGCTGGAGGTCATGTACCTCTTCATCGGCATCATCATGGGCGTGCTCGTCGTGCTGTACCTCGGGCTCCAGCTCGGCCCCTCGCCGAAGCCGGAGGAGGTCCTCCACATCACCCAGCGGCCGCTGATCCAGATCGCGGCCTCGATGGTGCTGGTGTTCACGTTCGCGATCCTGCTCCAGCAGGAACGTTCCACTGTGGGGATCGTGACGCTGAACGGCGGGGTCGCCTGGGTGACCTTCGGGGCCCTGCACTACGCGGGCGGCATCCCGCCCGTACCCTCCACCGCCATCGCCGCCGGGCTGGTCGGCCTGTTCGGCCAGCTCTTCTCGCGCTACCGCTTCGCCTCGGCCCTGCCGTACACGACAGCGGCCATCGGCCCGCTGTTGCCGGGCTCGGCGACGTACTACGGGCTGCTGCTCATCGCCGAGAACCGGCTCAACGAGGGCCTCGCCTCGCTGGTGAACGCCGCGGCCATCGCGCTGGCCATCGCGATCGGGGTCAACCTGGGCTCGGAGACCTCGCGGCTGTTCATGCGGATCCCGGGGGCCGCCAGCGCCGCCAAGCGCCGCGCGGCGAAGCGGACCCGCGGCTTCTAGATGAATGAGTCCAAGGGTTCGCCTGCGGACATGGCGCGAGGGCGTCCAGGGTCAATGTGTGACGAAAGACCTGGACACCCTCGCAACGGCA
>NZ_JBFAJR010000040.1:0-74697 GCF_040655295.1 Streptomyces sp. NPDC050448
GCCACCCCGACCCACAGGTGCGCGAAGACGCCAGGCTCGCGGCAGCAGAGATCACCGCGTCGGAGGACCCCACCCACAACTCTTGACTATTGCTCCCGTGGCCGAGGGCGCCCCACATTGACGGTGAAGAACGCCCTGGCCCCTCTGCCGGCCACAGCCCCCGGTACGTCCGTTCGGCCTACCGAGATCCTGGCTCTGGTCATCGGCCTGCTGACCGCGGGGCCACAGCGGGACCAGCACACCGAATCAGATGGTTGATGCCTGCCGTGATCAAGGTAGTCACAGCGGCTCCGCCAGCGAGTCGAGGGAGCTGGCGGAGGAGGCATGCGAGCGTGGAGAACGCAGGGCACAGGACGGCTCCGGCAGATCGGGTAGCGCGTGCGGTGATACCTGGAGCCCTCCAGGGGATGCCAGGCCCCCGTGCTGCCGACATTGCGAGAGGAAGCGGCGCGAGGACGCGTCGTCGCCTCCTCACTCTGGGCCAGCGGAGGCCAGCAAGCCCTCTGATTCGGTTATTCCGGCGCTATGGTGCGCCCTCCTCATGATGGCTGCACCATACGTGGTCCCGCCGAATCACTGCCGTCAGCGTTGCCGCCAGGAGGCCCTGAAGCCCCGCCGAGGAAGTGGTTCCTCGGCGGGGCTTCAGTATACGAAACGCGCGCTACTCGTAATATCCGGGCGCAAACAGAGTAACGCCTTCCACTTCTGAGCCACCCTCTTCCGGCGCCGGATTATATAGCGCGAAGCACAAGTCTCGAAACTCAATACCTGAATCGTCCTCGACGCCGACAATCCCATCTCGCTCCAGGTCTGAAATGACTTCGCGATAGTTTCGCCCCAGGAGGGCAACACCGCGCAGAAGAATCTCGGCCGGCTGGGTTACCTCGATCAACTCCACCCTATCCGAGTCATTGAAGTTCACCATCAGCCCGAGAGCCACATAGTGGTCAGTGGGGGCACTCGACCGAGCCCTACGGAAGGACATGCACTCACCGAGTCGAGTCCTCAATTCGGCTCGACTCTCCCCGAATCTAACGAGATCAAGCCCCTCGCACGGGATTACATTGAACGGCATTTCGGTTCACCAGCCTGGCGGAAGGAAGTACATCATCTCTTTAATGGCTTTATCGTATTTAGTGCCGAACTGCGAGCGGATATCATCTATATCCATCTGTATGGCACCTCTGTAGTCGCCCTGGTTAATCAAATCCTGCTGCGCAGCCCTGTGCGCAATTGCCTCGCGACTGCGGCCCCAGCTTGCCGTTTGATAATGGTCGGCTTTATCCATCTGGATAGCCGGACCAGAGTCTCGCGAAAGCCCGTTAATCGAGTTTGGCGGCATATGATTGATCTCAGTCCCAGGGACGTTCCGCTTCGTTGCAGGATCCTTCTGGTATTTGTAGAGACCGCCTCGATAAACATGCCCTGCCGCCGCAGCGGTGGGGCCGCAAATATTGTGCACCAGGACTGGCGTGGTCCCAGCCATCACATAGTACGTGTGGAGCTGGTCAACCGTCAGGTTGTATCGGGTGGCCGTGCCGGGGGTCGACTGGACGTCAACCACTCGGACCTCGCGGCCGTCCGGGGTGGCCAAGGCGTGACCTGGGGGCAATTCTGCTGCCGAAACCCAGGTTTGATCGGTCTTGTCCCAGAAAGGGTGCTCTGCAGTGGTGTGGAGTTTCTGCTGGTCGCCCAGGGAGATCTCCACGGTGAGGTCGATCAGATCGCTGTCTGCGTGAGCCCAGGTGGCCACAACAGTGCGCCCACCCGAGTCTTCTCCCGTCTCAGGGTTAGCCGCTTCAACGCTGTCACCAGGCGTGACCTCGGCGATCGGCTTGGTCTCGCCGTCGTCCAGCAGGACGGGGGTCTCGGGCGAAAAGCTGCACGTGGTGCCCTCACCGGAGGACTCCACCGGACTCGGCTCCCTCGGACTCTCATCCCTCGGGCTTGAGTCCTTCGGGGTTCCTGCACCCGGCTCGCTCGGAGCTGTGGTGTCCGGGGCGTTTTCGTGCGGGGTTTCCTTCGTTGAGGGGGTGGGGACGTCCTCATCGAGGAGCTTCTTCAGAGGCGCAGCGCTGCCTTCGGCAGCCTCTGCAGCCTTGACACCGGCACGGAATCCCCTGACTAGCTTGTATGTTCCGACACCGTCTACGAGCATCGAGCCGATGACGCCCGACCAGAACCCCTGCTGATACCTCTCGGAGGTCGTGTCGACGCCAAAGAGCTCGGCGCTGGGATGGTCTCCCCAGAGGTTGGGGATCTCGTAGTCGCTGCCCTCCCAGCCCGTCCAGTCGTTGAAGTCCTCGTTGTCGCCGTTCCAGATGTCGACGCAGTTGTCGAGGGCCCAGCCCGCTGGGTTGATCCAGAGTTCGGAGCCTCCGCCGGAGACTGCGTCGACAAGGCCGCTGAAGTAGTCGCCGAAGCCGCTGAAGATTGAGAGGCCGGAGGGGTCGCTCGCGTTGATGGGGTCGTTGCCTGCGTAGGCGTAGCCGCCCATCTGGTTCGGGTCGCCGGCTTCGAAGACCGGGTCGCAGGTCAGGAAGCGGCCTATGACGGGGTCGTAGTTGCGGGCGCCGAGGAGGCTGAGGCCGGTAGCCGTGTCCGTGGGCTGGCCCAGGTATCCGCGGTTGTCGGCCCAGCTTGGCGGGGCGGGGCCACGCTGGGCTCCGTACGGGTCGAAAGCCCTGCGCGTGACGTTGAGCGTGGCCGCGTCGACCTGGAGCTGGGACGTGTTCTGCGGGTTCGTGGCCTGGTAGACGACCGCGCCGGTGGAGGAGCGGGTGATCTTGGTGCCGTCGGGGCCCTTGTAGTTGCGCAGCCCTGCGACCGTGCTCGACGTCTTGTTCAGGGTGAGCTGTTCGGCGCCCCCGAAAAGGTAGAGCGTGTCGCCGTCCGGCCCTCGCTGGATCAGCAATCCGCCGTCGGCGTCGTACAGGTAGTTGGAGGTCTGGGTTCCGCCTGCGGGCTTGGGGGTGACGACGGTGTCGGTGCGGCCCTGGGCGTTGTAGGTGAACGTCTGGGTGGTGGCCGCGGCCGTGCCGACCTTGGTGTCCCGGCTGGTGGTGTTGCCGACGGTGTCGTAGTGCGGGGTGAGGGTGGTCGTGCCGTCCGGCCCCGTGGTGGTGATGGTGGTCGCCGTGTTGGGCTGGGCTGCCGGTGTGGTGCCGTTGCCGGGGTAGGTGATGTTCTGGGTGACGTTCTTGAGCGGGTTGCCCGACGTGTCGTGCTTGACCTGCTGGGTGCGGTCACCGAGCAGGTTGTACGTGTAGGTCTGCCAGTATGGGTTGGGCCCGCCGATCGTGGCGGCCGTCGGCAGCGCCGTGTTGCACTTGGATATCTGGCCGGGCTTCGCGGCTGCGAGGCCCTTGGTGTCCGTCCACGCCTGGGCGAGGCGGTTCTGCCCGTCGTAGAGGAAGCACTGCGTGTCGGTGCCGGTGACGGTGCCGCCGCTGGACTGCACCGTGGACGTGCCGGTGAGGTTCCCTGCCTCGTCGTAGGCGTAGGTGGTGGCGTCGATCGGGCTGTTGCTGCTGGTCTGCAGGCTCACCGTGTTGGTGGCCAGCCGGCTGGTCGCCTGGTCGTACGTCTGGGCTGTGCGGAACTGCTTGCCGTAGACGCCGTACGTGGACTGGATGACTTGGCCGAGCGGCGTGTAGAGGGTCTTGTTGAGGTACGGGGTCGTGCGTGAGCCGAACTCCGTCTCGAGGCCTTGGAGGTTGTAGCCGTAGCCGACCGTCTCGGCCGGCAGCCCGCCATCGGCCCCGAAGGTGGAGGACTGCAGCAGTCCCACGTTGGGGGTGTACTCCGCGGTCGCCGTGTAGGTACCGGCGAGCTTGCCCTCTGCCGCGGGGATGACCGTGGTGGAGCCGGTGGGCTGGTAGGCCGTGTTGTAGCCGTTGATCTTCTTTGTGTAGGCCTTGCCGCTCGCGCCCCCCACGAAGCGGGTGGAGGACGTCTGCCGCCCCTTGAGGAGCGTGTCGTACGTCCACTCGGCCAGCTTCTTGGACTGGTCGGTGGTGCTGGTGCCTTCGTACTCACCGGTCTTGCGGCCGAGCGAGTCGTAGGTCGTCGAGATGCTCTTGCCCAGCGCGTCGGTGCTCAGGATCTGCCGGCCGAAGAGGTCGTAGCCGTAGGTCGAGCGTCCCGTGTCAGGGTCGGTCTGGGAGGTCTTCTGGCCGAGGAGGTCGTAGGTGTAGGTCCACTTGTTGCCGACGGTGTCGCTGATGGACTGGATGTCGCCGGCGGGCGTGTACGTGTAGGAGGTCTTGGTGTCGGCGGCGGCCGCCTTGCCTGCGGTGCCCGAGGACCAGATGGCGGTGCCCGCGGCGTTGTACATGCGGAAGTTGCCGTCGCCCTTGACGATGGCGAATCCGCCCGTGGCGCCGGCGGTGCCTGTGCCGGATGTCCACAGCACCGTCCCGGTGGTGCTGGTGACGACCAGGTTGCCGTCGGCGCGAACCGTTGCGCTCGCGCCCTGGTTGCCGGCGGTTCCCGACGTCCACAGGACCTTGCCGTTGGCGATGCCCGTCAGGACGAGGTTGCCGTCTGCCTGCATGTCGAGCCGGACGCTCTTGGAGGAGAAGGTCGTGCCCGACTGGATGACGGTGCCGGCCGTCAGCTTGCGGTCTGCCGTGGTGTCGAGGGTCTGGGTGGCTGTCGTCTGGCCGATGGCGTTGGTGTAGCTGACCGCCGCCTGCCCGCCCTTCGGCGGAGTGCTGATCGTCTTGTCGACGCCTGGGTAGGCCGTGGTGGCTTCCCAGAGCTTGGCGCCCTTCGACCACTGCTGGTTGGCCGTGACCCGGCCCTGGCCGTCGTAGACCTGGCGGGTCTGGTTCGGGACCGTGTTCTCCGTTTCCACCCACATCGTGGTACCCGGAGCCGTGGTGGGGTCCGCGTACGTTGCGATGCTGGAGGCCGTCCAGCCGTGGCTGTCGTACGAGGTGGACGAGATGAGTCGGCCGGCGGAGTTGTCCGCGGTCGTCGATTGCTGCTGGCGGACCCGCAGCAGACCGTCGTAGAGGGTGACGGACTTGCCGTAGCTGCCGTCCTCGCGAAGGGTCTCGGTGGTGACGGCTGAGGGGTTCGGGGTGTCGCCGGCGCCGTTGACGGAGTAGGTGAACTTACGGTCTGGGGTCTGCTTGGCCTGGTCGCGGCCCGGCGTCCAGACCGCGGTACGCCGTCCCAGGGTGTCGTAGGTGCTGCTGGTGACACGTCCGTTGACGTCGACCGACCGCTTGTTGAGACCGCGAGTCGGGGATACGTCCGTCGTGGTGGTCCAGTTGTACGGCTGCGGGTAGGTCGTGGTGACCTGCGTCGGGAGCGTGCCCGAGGCCGGGGAGAACGCGGTGGTGGTGGCCTGTGAGGCCGCATCGGTCTGCTTGGTGACACGGCCGTAGTCGTCGTAGACCACACCGCCGTTCGTCTGGAATACGGGATTGCCCGCACCGTCGTACTTGGTGGCGACCTGCACGGCCGTGATCTGGCCGACCGAGTGCGTCTTGCCGTCCGAGGCCCAGGTCTGGCCCAGCTTCCCGTGGGTGCCGGGGCTGGTCACGGAGCCGTCGCCGTCGTAGAAGATCCGTTTGTGGCTGAGGGTCGTGTCCTTGCCGGGTGTGGTGCTGCATGGACCGGAGACCGCGATGGTCTCGCTCGGGTACATCAGCATCATCGGGTTGTCCGCCGGTGCCGATGCGTAGTTGGTGGTGGTGCAGTTCTCCTGCTCGGGTGCGGTGATGTCACCCTTGTCGTCGACTTGGTGGACCCGGCCGAGGCTGTCGTAGGTCGTGACCTTCTTGGAGGTACGCCAGCTGCCGCTGGACAGCAGGCCCATCGACCGGTTGGTCACCTCCGTCGAACGCCGTGACACCAGGTCGGGCAGCGTCGAGAGGGATGCCGGGGCGGGGTCCTTCGAGGTCCAGGACGTCCGGGCGCTGGAGCTGGTGTCCACGGTGGCGAGCGGCCCGTTGAGGGTCTTCGCGGTGACCGTGCCGCCGGCGGCGGTGAAGGTCTGGGACTCCAGGGTGGCACCGGCCAGCCAGTCGCTGTCGGGGAAGGACTCGCCCAGCGAGTTCGTCACCGACACGGAGCGCTTGGTGCCGTCCTGCTTGTAGTCGCCGTCCATACCCTGCAGGTACGTGGAGACGGTCTGCGTGATCGGGTCCGGGGCCACACCGGAGGTTGTGGTGACGGTGCGGTATCCGCGGAAGTCGTTCCAGGTCCGGTACTGGTCGTTGGTGAGTTCGGAGTCGTCTCGGTGCCAGGCCGCACCACCGTCGTAGGCGTAGCTGGTGACCTTGGCCGGCGAGCCGGCCTTGGTGAGGTCGCTGTTGGCCACCTGGGTGACGAGCGTCTTCACGAACCAGTCGGCCACGGGCTCGGCTGCGCCCGGCGGGAACCAGTTGACCGGGTAGCAGGCCATCGTGTTGGTGTCCGCCGACGCCGGCATTGTGTTCTTGGTGCGGGAGCACTCGGGGTCCCGGTAGGTGACCGCCGAGGACTCGCCGGACTCCGTCCGGACGCTGGAGATCCGGGGGCGGTAGAGCGGCGGGGCCGCCGGGGTCAGCCCGTCGACGCGGTTGTCCATCTCGATGCCGGTGAACGTGACCGGGTCCAGCGTGAGGGGCGTATCGCCCCCTGCCGTGGTGTCACGGCCGGTGTGCTGGATCGAGGACAGCCACATCACCGACTGGAGCATGCCGGCGCTCTCCGTCTTGCCGGTCTTGCCGGTGACGGGGTCCATCACGCCGCCCGCGTCCGAGAAGACGTGGGTCAGGCTGTAGACATCGACGTCCTGCCAGGCGGTGCCGATCTTGACCTGGGTGGTGATGTCCTTGAGGCGGTATGTGGACCAGAACGTGGGCGAACCGAAACGGCAGACGTCGTCGCCCTCGCCCTCAGTCTTGTAGCTGGCGGGGCAATTGATGTCGTACGGGACGTCGGGCCAGTTCTTGGCCGTGTCCTTGGACAGGTTGCTGTCCGCGCACACCGCGTCCGAGGTGGTGCACCTCTGCTTGGTACCGAAGTTGATCCGGGCCGCAGGGTCCTTGCCCGAGACTGCGTCGGCGAGCTTGTAGCCGTAGGAGATGCGGGTCAGGTACCCCGACCGGGTGTACTGCGTCAGGGTGCCGCCCTTGCCGTCCTTGACGACTTGGCCGTAGCCCATGTTGTAGTAGTTCGACTCGGTCGCGTAGTCGTACCGCTGGACGTTGCCCTGAGGGTCGACGACGAAGTCCAGATTGAAGCGGTAGCCGACCTGCTTGTCGCACTGCGACGCGTTGCCCTTGGACGAGCTGTAGCAGGGGTCGTCCGACTTGGGGTGGTAGACCGGCACGCCCCAGGCGCTGTTGGTCGCGGTGTCGCCGGACGTGCCGGGCGCGTGGTTCAGACCGAGGTAGTAGGCAGTGCCGTCGGGCGTGGTGACCTTGAAGTACTCCCCGTTCCAGAGGTCATTCGCCGCGCCGGTCAGCCGCTCGATCTTGGTGCCGTCGTCGGACTCCAGCCGGTAGACGCCATCGCTGCCGCGGACTAGCTGTCCGGTGTGGGCGCCAAGCGACAGCGTCGCGTTGTAGCCCGCCCAGCACATGTCGCCGGAGTCCTCGATGCCCGAATACTTACAGGGCTTGTACGAGCGCTCGATGAAGCCGGGGGTGTAAGCCCAGCCGTCACCTATCCAGGAAGACTGCGAGTTGCGGGCCGAAGTCTTGCCGTCGACGGACTGCGAGTTGTAGGTGAGCGCCACGGACGGTGCGTTTCCGCCCAAAGAGGGCGGGACAGCGACCGGGTAACTGTACGTGAAGGCGCCGGAGGCCGACTGCGCCCACGATCCCGAAGCGGAGAGAGAGGTCGCTGCATAGTCGCCCTGCGAGCCGGCCGTGCCCGACACCGCGGCGACGGCGACGGCTTGACTGCCGGCAGCTGCTGCCATCATCCGCTGCTGACCGGACATGACCGCGTCCTTGAACGGTGCTGCGCTGGTGCCCAAGTTCACGTCGGTGGTGAGCCGCTGGCTTTTCGGATCATTGACGGTTTGCAGCGGCTGCTGGACGCGGCAGGCCGCGACGGCGGGAGTGGTGAGCGCACACCCCGGCATGGCCACGAGGTGCAGTCGCGAGGCCCAGCCGCCGCCGTAGGCGTCTGCCAGCGCGCTGTAGTCAAGGCCCACGGACACCTTGCCTCCGGCGACGCCGTCGGCGGGAGTGAGGCCGACCAGCATTCCGTTCACATTGGCTGAGGCGGCCTGCTTCCGGCTGGCGGTCTCCACTCGGACCGTGGTGGGGCGGCTGTCGGGGGCGGGTGCGTTTGCCGCCCCGGTCGTCGAGCGGGCGGTGGCCGCAGACGCTGTCGGCGCGATCCAGACGGGTGACGTGCCGGCCTGAACCGGCGCCCCTGCCGGGGCCATACCGCTGTCTGCCGACCTGCCTAGGCTGCGCACCTGCTGGGACGGATGGGCAACCGAGACGGTTTCCGTCCGCGCAGCAGGCCACTTGGGCGTTTTGGGTTGGTGGACGCGCATCTCACGCGAACCCTGAGGCACGCGGGGAACCGGCTGTTTGGTTGCCTGGCCGACCGGGTGCCCCTTGACCACGGGCAGGTCTGGCAGTTCACCGTCCTTCCAGGATTTACCCGTGTAACGGTATCCGCCGACCGTGTCTGCGCTGGCCAGCGGCACGACAAGTGACATCGCGGCCGTCATGGCCGCGACAGCAACGGCCCGTCTCCTCCAGCCTCTTCCAGGCATACCGACAGGCCAGCGCATCAATGAACGCACCTCGACAGTCCCCACCCCAAGTGCGCGACCCAACCGGGCCGAAAGACAGAAGGGGCCGCAACCGGCCCCACAAGATCAGCGGAACAGTATTGCTGTGTACATGCAAACACAATACCCTTCCCGCAAATCCACCCTCACCCGAGCGACATGCGCCGACAGAACCGACGGGTTCGGTATGCGGGATGCCGGGGTGAAGCCTTAAGAACGCCTTATTTTGGGGGGAACTAGCGCTTATGCGCCGCCATCAGCATCAACACACCAGACGCACTGTCGGCTTGATCACATCCATAGGGCTCATGCTCGCCACCCCGGGGGCCGCACTTGCGGCCACACCGGACGCCTCGCCCGTCACGGGCTCTGTCACAGCTACCACGCCACCTGCAGGCGCACTGCCGAAGGCCCTCCAGCAAGCCAAGGCGGAGCAGAAGCCGGTCCCTGTCTCCACCTTGACCACACCGACGACCGAGACCGTAGCGAACCCGGACGGGACTCTCAGCACGACGACGTACATCAAGCCTGTTCGCGTGCTGAAGTCGGGAAAGTGGAGTCCTCTCGATGCCACCCTGCAGCGCAACGCGGACGGAACGTACAGCCCCCTCGCCACGCCCGCCGGCGTCTCGCTCTCCGGCGGCGGTACCGGCCCGCTGGCCACCCTGACGAACGGCGCGGGCCAGCGCCTTGCCATGTCCTTCCCCGTCCCTCTACCCGCCCCCCGAGTCAGCGGCAGCAGCGCACTGTACACGGACGTCTTCCCCGGGGTGGATCTCCAGACATCCGTCAGTGATCAGGGGGCGTTCAGCGAGGTACTGATCGTCCGCAACGCCGAGGCGGCGGCGAACCCCGCACTGCGCAGCCTGCGGCTGACTACCAAGGCCGACGGTCTGGCGGTGGGCAGCGACGCAGCCGGAAACCTCCAGGTCACCACGCCTGAGGGAGCTGCGGCATTCACCAGCGCCATCGCCCTCATGTGGGACTCCAGCACCCCGGCCACCCAGAAGAGCCTTGCCAGCAAGAGCTTTGTGGTCGGCCGCACGGCAGCCGCCGCCGAGGGCACTGGCACTCCTCCTGCGCCGCTCGTCGAGACCCCGGCACGGTCGTCGGCCGCTCACCCTGGAGAAGGCGCCCAGGTAAAGCCAATCGGCATCTCGGCACAGCCTGAGGCCGTGACCCTCACTCCCGACATGGGACTGCTGACCGGACCGACGACTTCCTACCCCGTCTTCATCGACCCGGTCGTCAACCCCGTGACCTCGGGAACCGGCCACTACGTGGTGGCCCAGGAGGGATGCCCGGGAGCAAACACGTACGACACCGCGCAGGACTGGGGTGAAGGGGTCGGCTACCAGCAGTACAGCTCCAGCTGCTTCGGGATGCAGGAATCCTTCTTCGAGATCAACACGAGCGCGCTCACTCCGCAGATGGTGATCCAGAAGTCGACCCTGTACCTCACCGAAACCTACGGTGCAGACCACGGCTGTTCGAACACATGGCCGCTCACCTTGAAGCACACAAACGGCATCAACAGCGGCACGAACTGGAACAACCGGCCCGGTGCGATCGCCACGATCGGCACCCAGCAGCTCTCCAGTGCCAGCCCCGCCAACGATTGCGGCTACAAGAGCGCGAACTTCGATGTCACCGACCGCATCAGGCAGGGGGCATCGCAGGACGCCGACACCTGGACCTTCGGCCTTTACGGCGACAGCCGAAAGACGACCTCGAACCTCGGCTTCATGCGGTTCAGCACCAACCCGTACCTCGTGACGGTCTTCGACATCCCGCCGTACGCTCCGGACTCCCCGAGCACCACCCCCGACTCCGCGAACCCTGGTGGCGCAGCCTGTAACAACGGCTCTCGGGGCTGGGTCGGTAGGACTGCCACGGCCTACGGAGCCACCAACCTCACGCTCAACGCCCGCCTGACGACCCCCATGGAGGGCGTGAACCTCCAGGCCGTCTACCAGGTCTGGGACGACATGAAGAACAACGGCAGCGGCGCTCCTGCCACCGTGTCCCAGCCCAGAAGCACCTACGTCGCGCCCGGGACAACGGCACGCACCAACGTGGGGATCGCACTTGCCGACGGCCATCAGTACGGCTGGGGTGCCAAAGCCTTCGACGGCACCCTGGAAAGCCCCTGGACTTCATACTGCGGTTTCAAGGTCGACCTGACTCCCCCCACTGCTGTCGCGTTCGCCGATTCGAAGGCATTCCCCCCACTCGCCAGCGGCCGCACGCCCACCGCACACGCCGGCGACACCGGGATCACCATCGCCGTATCCAGCAAGGACATCCTCCCCACCGGATGTGAGCTCACCGCCTGCATCAAGAGCGACATCCGTCGATTCGAATACTCGCTCGACACGGCCATCCCCACGACCGGCGCCCAGTCGATCGCCGTCACCCCCGACGCGAACGGCGCTGCCACCGCCAACATCCCGATCAACCTCACCGCCCAGCAGTGGGGCACGCATACCCTCTACGTCCAGGCGGTGGACGGGGCCAACAACGCCCGGCCCGCCGGATACACCTTCTACGCACCCTGGAACCCTGCGGCTCCGGTCACCGCAGGAGACGTCACGGGCGACGGGATACCTGACACTCTCAGGCCCGACCGCAGCGGAAGCGGCAGCCTGCTCCTCATCCCCGGTAACACCGACGCGTCCGCCACCGCGATCACGGCCTCGACGGCGGCCCAGAGTCCCGACAACACCGGCTGGGACAACTACCTCGTCACCCACCGCGGAAGCCTCAGCCAGTCCGGCGTGGACGACATCTTCGCCTACAACAGGAATACCCATCAGCTTTATGCGTACGGAAACGACGCGTCCAACAACGGGACGCCGGGGCACTTCAGCCTCACTCAGAACGTCATGCACATCTCGAGCAAGCCGGCGTGCAATCCGGCGGCACAGTGCACCGGGTACGTGGCGGACTGGTCGAAGGTCTCTCAGATCCTCGCCCCGGGCAGCTTCGACAACCCGCGCGGGCTCGCGGATCTGATCACCGTCGAGGACAACCGCCTGTGGTACTACCCCGGTACCTCGTTCGGCGGCTTGCACCTTGACCAGGGCATGCTGCTCAGCTCCGGCGACTGGTCACGCACCACCCTCATCGCACCGGGCAAGATCGGCGACACTCCCACACTGTGGGCGCGCGACGACACCACCGGACGCATCCACAGCTACCCACTGAAGTTCGACGCGAACGGCATCCCCACTGCACTGCTGGCACCGCCCTCGGCGCAGGCGCCCTCGGCCGCCATCGCAACGCTCGAGGCGTCGGTATACCCGCAGGTCGGCTCTTACGGGGACCTCAACAGCGACGGGCGCGCCGACCTGTGGGCGATCAACACCAACCAGCAGCTCATGGCCTTCAGCGGAACCGCGACCGGCTTCTCGCCGACCCCCAGCTCGCTGGGCAATCTCAACATACCGAAAGCCCAGTGGAAGCTGACCGGCCAGAGCGGCAACACCACTCCCAGCACCGACGGCAAGTACCCAGCCACCGCCTCTGGAATCACGTGGTCCACTGATTCCCTCGGCGGCAGCCAGACTTCGTACGCGGAGTTCAAGGGCGCCCAGTCGACCATCACAGCCAACGGCCCGGTCGTCGACACCCAGAAGAGCTTCACCATCAGCACTTGGGCCAAGCCCGGGTCCAAGACCAGTATCGTCGCCAGCCAGGACATGAGCCGAACCAGTTCATTCATCCTCTACGCCGATGCCTCCAGCTCCCAGTGGCACTTCGCCCTGGCCAACGGCGACACCGACGGATGGCCCTTCGACTACACCTACGCCGCCAATGACGCCGCGCGGTTCACTCCCAATGCCTGGACTCGCCTGACCGCCGTCTACAACGCCGAAAGCGGCCTGATGAGCCTCTACGTCAACGGCGTCCTGGCCAGCAGCGGACAGCACCAAGCCGCCACCAGCCCTGCCTCCAACGGCCCCCTCGTCTTCGGCCGGTTCAAGGCCAACGGGGCACCCCAAGACAGCCTCACGGGCGGCATCAGCAACTTTGCCGTCTACCCCTACGCCACCACCCCCGCCGCTCCCGGAACCGCCGGCCCGATCACACTGACCGCCGCCCCCGCCAACTGCATGGACAACGACTACGCCAAGCCCGACGACGGCAACAAGATCCAGATCGCGCGCTGCAACGGCACCCCGGCCCAGGATTTCGAGGTCCGAGGCGACGGAACCCTCCGCATCCAGGGCAAGTGCGTCGATGCCGCTTGGGCAGGGACGGCCAACACAACCCTGCTTCAGCTGTTCACCTGCAATCGCGGCCCGAATCAGCTGTTCGTGCCCCGGGCCGACGGCTCCTTCTACAACCCGGTCTCCGGCCGCTGCATCGACCTGGGCAACTTCAACACCACTCCGGGCACCCAGCTCTGGCTGTTCGACTGCAACCGCTCCGACGCTCAACGCTGGAGCATCCCCGCCCTGACCACGACGTCTCTGCCCACCCCGACCCCGTAGCAGCCTCACCTCAACAAGACGACGGCCGCCTCACCCCGCCGGGGTGAGGCGGCCGTCCCCTGTCCGCAGTGGTCCGCGTACCCGGCCGGCCCATCAAAGATGCGCCCGCACCGGGACGGCCGCGGTACCCATCCCCCGCGGCTGCGGATACTGTAGGTAACGGGGGGTGCGGAAGGCCAGGTCTTCGTAGGTAAGGAGGCGGCTGACCTGGCCGCCTCCCAGACCTCGGCCCAGGTGGCCGCCGGCATCCGGATGCCGCTGGCCGCGCTCTCCCAGAAGCTCTGGGACCCCTGCCCGCCGCAGGCTGCCTGGCCGCAGTTCCAGGCCCTCGCCGGCCGCCTGACCCCGACCGGTGGGCGGTCACGGGCGTCCGCGGGGCGGGGGCGGAGGTCCGCGCTCCGCAACAACGGGATCCCGGCCCGGTGACGAACCGCGTCCGGCCGTCGCCCCGGCTGGATCCCGGGGGTTACGGTGCGGCGACGCCGGAATCCGGGAGAGGGAGAAGACCATGAGAGCGGTTCGGAGGCAGGCGGCCATGGCCGCCCTGTGCCTTGTGCAGCAAAGCCCCTATCGGGACACGCTCACCGGGCCGGCGGCAGCAGGCGCCGCTGGGAGCCGGACGCCGACAGATCCTCAACAGGGCACTGCGGCCAGTTGTCCCACGAGTCAGGCCTCCGCTCCCAGCGGCACTCCACAAGTCTCACAGTTGTCCCAGATCAGGACTATCGGGCCGCCGAGCTGGTTGTGCGCCGCGATGATCAGGTCGCGGTAGTCGCTCCAGGCGAAGCTCTTGCGACCCTTGCTCCTGCCCTGGCCGTCGTCCAGCCCGGGCCGGTAGATCAGCCGGGACCGCTCGCCGGGCTTGTAGCAGGTCAGGGCGGCGATCGAGACCCGACGGCGGGAGCGGCCGCGCACCCGGACGACGGGCGTGCAGCCACGGCGTCCCCAGGTGCGGGCCCGCGCCGGCGTCATCGAGACCCCGGCCTCGTCCTCGAACACCAGCCAGCCTCCGAGCGCCGCCACTAGGCTTTTACCTGCGGCCACACCTGCTTCTTCCACACCTCGATGGCGCCCTCGTCGCGCTCGATCGCCCGGCGGACCGGCTGCTGGCACGACCAGCCGTTGCGCCGCATCAGCTTCCACACACCCTGGACGGTGTACGAGACGTGGAACCGCCGGCCGATCAGAGTCTTGATCCGCGCCAGCGTCCACCGCTGGTCCTCCCAGCCCTGAGCGAGCGGACCCTTCTCCAACTCCTGCTCCAGCTGGGCGAACTGCCGCTCGCTGAGCCTGGGCAGCGACTGCGGACCCTTCGAATCCAAGCCGACAGAACCGCCCTGCCGCCAGCCCTGACGCCACCGCTCCACCGACCGCACAGTGACCCGAAGATCAGCCGCGATCACCCTGCTGCCGTCACCCCGTTCGAACCGCTCGGCGGCCTCCAGCCGCACCCGCTCCCGACGCTGTTGCTCCTGGGCAGTGAACCCGCCCCCCTGCGCGTATCGCACCCCGATGTCATACCGCAGGGATCAAGGTCCGTCAGTACCTACGACAAGGCGAGTTCAACCTGAGTAGTCCTGGTGTGCTCGGATATATCCGTTAGGAGCTCTACGTAGGCATGGGCGTAGGCCGGGAACTTCTCCGCGTCCAGCACCGGCGACTCACTCGGCTCGACGAAGCCCTCGCCCTTGACCCATCCCGGCGGCCATTGCTGTCCGTGACCGTTGACCAGGTTCCGCCAACTTCTCGTCGTCGAAGGTCTCGCGGCACCAGCGGCCCGTTCGGGAGCCGCCGGCCCGCCACACGACGGTGTAGGAGGGGTCTCCGGACGTGCGTTCGTTGGTCTTGATCGAGGCCATACGAGGAATCGTACGGCGCGCCGGTGTGGCGCTCGTGTGGCGAATGCCTCGGCGGCGTTAACGTCAGACCAGCGTTTTGGCTGGTCATCGACGTTTCTGCCGTGTGGGGCGGGTGGGACTCGAACCCACGGCCGACGGATTATGAGTCCGCTGCTCTAACCGGCTGAGCTACCGCCCCTTCACGGCGTGGCGCGTACATGTGTGCGCGCCGTCTGCCGCAGCATAGCCGCTCATACGATCTCCTGCCTCGGATGCCTCGCATGATCGGCTTCGCCTGCTGAGGGAGACCGTTCTGAGGGCTGCCCGGTTCCAGGACCAGGGCAAAAAAGAAGAGGACCCGCACGGGGTCCTCTTCTTTCACGCTCCCCCGGCTGGACTCGAACCAGCAACCCTCCGGTTAACAGCCGAATGCTCTGCCAATTGAGCTACAGGGGACTGCGCTCCCCCGACTGGACTCGAACCAGTAACCTGCCGGTTAACAGCCGGCTGCTCTGCCAATTGAGCTACAGGGGATTGCTGCGGTGCACCGAACAGCCCACCTCCGGCCTTGCCGGGGGGCGAGCGCCCGCTGCGAGTCATAGATTAGCGCAAGCAGGGGGGTGCTCCGCCAATCGGTATCGCCAGCGGGCCGGGCACCACACGACGAAGGGTGGCAGGCATGCGGTACAAGGTCACGTTCGTGGTCGGACTGGCCCTCGGGTACGTGCTCGGGACCCGCGCGGGGCGCGAGCGCTACGAGCAGCTGAAGAAGTCCGCCCGCGGGGTCGCGCAGAACCCGGCGGTGCGCAATGCCGCCGAGACCGCCGGACAGACGGGGCGCGTGTACGCCGGGAAGGCCTACGCCGCCGTGAGCCACAAGGTCGGCGACGCGCTGCCCGCCTCCCTGGCCGGGCGGGTGCGGGGACTGCGCGACCGGGCCGGCGGCGGCTCCGAGGACGACTGGGGCACCAGCAACACCTGAGCGGGAAGGTTCCCCTGGGATCCGGCGCCTCCGGGGCGGCGGATCCCGCCCCGGCGTGCGGCAGAATTCTCCGCATGGGGATAGTCGCCGGGCTGGACAGTTCTTCCGCCTTCACTCGCATCGTCGTCTGTGACACCGACACGGGTGCCGTGCTGCGCCAGGGGTACGCGCCCCATCCGCAGCCCGCAGGCGATCACGAGAGCGCCCACCCCCACGAGACCGACCCGCAGGCCTGGCTGCTCTCCCTCGGCGAGGCCGCCGGAGGCGGGCTCCTCGAAGGGGTCCAGGCCATAGGCGTCTCCGCGCAGCAGCACGGACTGCTGCCCCTGGACCAGCAGGGCGCCCTCGTACGTCCGGCCCTGATCGGCAACGACAAGCGCGGCCAGGTCGTCGCCGCCGACCTCATCGAGGCGCTGGGCGGCCGGCAGGCCTGGGCCGAGGCCGTCGGGTCCGTGCCGTCGTCCGCGCAGCCGGTGGCGAAGCTGGCCTGGCTGGCCCGCACCGAGCCGGAGGCGGCCCGGCGGGTGGCCGTGCTGATGTCCGCGCACGACTGGCTCGTCTGGCAGCTGCTGGGCCGGCCCGCCCGGCGGACCACCGACCGGGGCGGCGCCTCCGGCACCGGGTACTGGTCGGCGGCCACCGGTGCGTACCGCCCCGACCTGGTCGAGCTGGCGCTCGGGCACATGGCGCTGCTGCCCGAGGTGCTCGGCCCGGCCGAGGCCGCCGGGATGACCCCGGAGGGGCTGCTGATCTCCGCCGGCACCGGGGAGACGATGGCCGCCGCGCTCGGGCTGGGCCTCGGCCCCGGCGACGCGGTGGTCTCGCTGGGCGCCTCCGGCTCGGTGATGGCCGTGCACCACGAGGCACTGTCGGAGCCGGGCGGGCTGATCACCTCACTGGCCGACGCCAGCGGCATGCACCTGCCGGTGGTGAACACCTCCAATGCCGTACGGGCGCTGCGGGGCACCGCCGAGCTGCTGGGCACCGATCTCGAGGGACTGTCCGAGCTCGCGCTGAAGTCGACGCCGGGCGCGCACGGCCTCGTACTCCTGCCGTACCTGGAGGGTGAGCGGACGCCGAACCTGCCGCACACCGCCGGGACCCTGTCCGGGCTGCGGCGGGACTCGATGAAGCCGGAGCACCTGGCGCGGGCCGCGTTCGAGGGCATGCTGTGCGGGCTGGTCGACGCGCTCGACGTGCTGCGTTCGCGCGGGGTCGAGATCCGCCGGGTGTTCCTGCTGGGCGCGGCGGCCGAGCTGCCCGCCGTACAGGTCGCCGCTCCGGGGCTGTTCGGCACGCAGATCGTCGTACCGGCGCCGGCCGACTACGCGGCGCTGGGCGCGGCGCGCCAGGCGGCGTGGGCGCTCGGGGTGCAGCAGGGCACGCTGGCCCCGCACACCCCGCCGGTGTGGCCGGGCCCGGCGGCGCAGGTCTTCGAGCCGGGCGAGGAATACCCGGCTTGGCAGGCGGTGCGCCAGCAGTACATCGCGACGCGGGAACAGATCCACCCCGGGGCGTTCCAGGCCTAGGGGGTGTCCGGGCAAATCCTCCTCTCGGGCGCGGGGCCTACGGCCGCCGGAGTAGTCCGGCGGCCGGTCTACTCCTTTTGACCGGCCTTTGCGAAAACCAGTGGGGATCGGAGGCGGGGTGGCCGAAGATGGGGTGAACCCCCTCGATCTTGCCGACCGGAGCCTGCGCGTGCTCATACGACTTCTGCGGACCCATCTGAGTCCGTACCGGAAACCGATCGCCCTCCTGGTCCTGCTGCAACTGCTGCAGACCAGTGCAAGCCTCTACCTCCCCACGCTGAACGCGGACATCATCGACAAGGGTGTCGTCAGCGGGGACACCGGCTACATCCTGCGCTTCGGCGCGCTGATGCTCGGCGTCTCCCTCGTCCAGCTCGGATGCAACATCGGCGCCGTCTACTTCGGCGCCCGTACCTCGGCGGCCGTCGGGCGCGACATCCGCGCTGCCGTCTTCGACCGGGTGCAGAGCTTCTCCGCGCGGGAGCTCGGCCAGTTCGGCGCGCCGTCGCTGATCACCCGCACCACGAACGACGTGCAGCAGATCCAGATGCTGGTGCTGATGACCTTCACGCTGATGGTCTCGGCGCCGATCATGTGCGTCGGCGGCATCGCCATGGCGCTCTCGCTCGACGTGCAACTGTCCGGCGTGCTGCTCGCCGTGGTTCCCGTCCTCGGCCTCTCGGTCGGCGCGATCGTCTTCAAGACGCGGCCGCTGTTCCGGAAGATGCAGGTCCGCCTGGACACCGTGAACCGGGTGCTGCGCGAGCAGATCACCGGCAACCGCGTGATCCGCGCCTTCATCCGCGACGACTACGAGAAGGACCGGTTCCGGGAGGCCAACGCCGACCTGACCGGGGTCTCCCTCGCGGCCGGCCGGCTGCTCGCGCTGATGTTCCCGACCGTGATCGTGGTCGTGAACATCTCCAGCGTCGCCGTCATCTGGTTCGGCGCGATGCGCATCGACAGCGGCGGCATGGAGATCGGCCAGCTGACGGCCTTCCTCGCCTACCTGATGCAGATCGTCATGTCCGTGATGATGGCCACCTTCATGTTCATGATGGTGCCGCGCGCCGAGGTCTGCGCCGAGCGCGTCCAGGAGGTCCTGGACACCGAGTCCAGCGTGGTCCCGCCCGCCGACCCGGTCCGCAAGCTCCTGCAGTGCGGCGTGCTGGAGCTGCGCGGCGCCGACTTCCGCTACCCGGGCGCCGAGGCGCCGGTGCTGCGCGGGGTGGACCTGGTGGCCCGCCCCGGCGAGACCACGGCTGTGATCGGCTCCACCGGAAGCGGCAAGTCCACGCTGCTGGGCCTGGTGCCCCGGCTGTTCGACGCGACCGGCGGATGCGTGCTGGTCGACGGGGAGGACGTACGCCACCTGGACCCGGAGCTGCTGGCGGCAACGGTCGGCGTGGTCCCGCAGAAGCCGTACCTCTTCTCCGGAACCGTCGCCTCCAACCTGCGGTACGGGCGTCCCGACGCCACCGAAGAGGAGCTGTGGCACGCGCTGGACGTGGCGCAGGCCAAGGGCTTCGTGGTCGAGCTGGAGGGCGGTCTGGACGCGCCCATCACCCAGGGCGGAACGAACGTCTCCGGAGGCCAGCGCCAGCGCCTGGCCATCGCCCGCACGCTGGTGCAGCGCCCGGAGATCTACCTCTTCGACGACTCCTTCTCCGCCCTCGACTACGCGACGGACGCGGCGCTGCGCGCGGCACTCGCCCACGAGACGCAGGAGGCGACGGTGGTCATCGTCGCCCAGCGGGTCTCCACGATCCGCGACGCCGACCGGATCATCGTGCTCGACGAGGGCCAGGTCGTGGGCGAGGGGCGCCACCACGAGCTGATGGCCGACAACGAGACCTACCGGGAGATCGTGCTCTCCCAGCTGACGGAGGCGGAGGCCGCATGAGCGGGCCCGGAGGACGGATGATGATGGGGCCGGCCGAGCGGTCCCTGGATTTCAAGGGCTCGGGCAAACGGCTGCTGGGCCAGATAGCGCAGGACCGGGGCCGGCTGTGGGGCATGATCGCGGCCGTCGTCGGCAGCGTCGGCTGCTCGGTCGTCGGTCCGAAGATCCTCGGCCAGGCCACCGACCTGGTGTTCGCGGGGATCGTCGGCCGGGAGATGCCGGCCGGGATCACCAAGCAGCAGGCACTGGACGGGCTGCGCGCCAAGGGCCAGGGCGGGATGGCGGACATGCTGTCCGGCACCGACTTCACCCCCGGCGAGGGCATCGACTTCGGAGCCGTCGGGGCCGTGGCGATCTGGGCGCTGGTGACCTTCACCCTCGCCGGCCTGCTGATGCTGGTCGCGACGCGGCTGTCGAACCACATCATGAACGGCACCGTGTACCGGATGCGCGAGGAGCTGCAGGCGAAGCTGTCGCGGCTGCCGCTGTCGTACTTCGACCGGCAGAAGCGCGGTGAGGTGCTCAGCCGGGCCACCAACGACATCGACAACATCGGGCAGACGCTGCAGCAGACGATGGGTCAGCTGCTCAACTCGCTGCTGACGATCGTCGGCGTGCTCGCGATGATGTTCTGGATCTCTCCGCTGCTGGCGCTGGTCGCGCTCGTGACCATCCCGGTCTCGGTCGTCGTCGCGGCGAAGATCGGCAAGAAGTCGCAGCCGCAGTTCGTGGCGCAGTGGAAGTCCACGGGCGCGCTCAACGCGCACATCGAGGAGATGTACTCGGGCCACACCCTGGTCAAGGTCTTCGGCCGGCAGAAGGAGTCCGCGGCCGTCTTCGCCGAGCAGAACGAGGCGCTGTACCGGGCCTCGTTCAAGGCGCAGCTGGTCAGCGGGATCATGCAGCCGGTGATGTTCTTCGTCTCGAACATCAACTACGTGCTGGTGGCGGTCGTCGGCGGTCTGCGGGTGGCCTCGGGCAGCCTGTCGATCGGTGATGTGCAGGCCTTCATCCAGTACTCGCGCCAGTTCTCGATGCCGCTGACGCAGGTCGCGTCGATGGCGAACCTGGTGCAGTCCGGTGTCGCCTCGGCGGAGCGGGTGTACGAGCTGCTCGACGCGGAGGAGCAGGAGCCGGACGCCGAGGTCCCGGAGCGGCCGGAGCAGGTCCGCGGCCAGGTCACGCTCGACAAGGTGGCCTTCCGCTACGAGCCGGACAAGCCGCTGATCGAGAACCTGTCGCTGAGCGTCGAGCCCGGCCACACGGTGGCGATCGTCGGCCCGACGGGCGCCGGCAAGACCACCCTGGTCAACCTGCTGATGCGGTTCTACGAGGTCACGGGCGGCGAGATCGCCCTCGACGGGGTGGACATCGCGAAGATGACCCGCGAGGAACTGCGCAGCGGCATCGGCATGGTGCTCCAGGACACGTGGCTGTTCGGCGGCACCATCGCGCAGAACATCGCCTACGGTGCGGCGCGCGAGGTCACGCGCGCCGAGATCGAAGAAGCGGCGCGGGCCGCCCACGCGGACCGGTTCATCCGCACCCTGCCGGACGGCTACGACACCGTGCTGGACGACGAGGGCGCGGGTGTCAGCGCGGGCGAGAAGCAGCTGATCACCATCGCCCGGGCGTTCCTGTCGGACCCGGTGATCCTGGTGCTCGACGAGGCGACGAGCTCGGTGGACACCCGTACCGAGGTGCTGATCCAGAAGGCGATGGCGCGCCTCGCCCACGGCCGTACGTCCTTCGTGATCGCGCACCGGCTGTCCACGATCCGCGATGCGGACGTGATCCTGGTGATGGAGAACGGCTCGATCGTGGAGCAGGGCACGCACGAGGAGCTGCTGACGGCGGACGGCGCGTACGCGCGGCTGTACGCGGCGCAGTTCGCGCAGGCGGTGGCCGAGGTCGACTAGCGTCGGCCGGCGGTTGTGCCAGGGGTGCCCTCTCACCAGGGGGCACCCCTTCTCCGTGCTCAGCCCCGTTCTCAGTCGAGGTATCCGCGGAGCTGGTCGGCGAAGGCGTGGTCGCGCAGCTTGTTGAGCGTCTTGGACTCGATCTGCCGGATCCGCTCGCGCGTCACGCCGAAGATCCGCCCGATCTCCTCCAGGGTGCGGGGCCGGCCGTCGGCCAGGCCGTAGCGCAGCTGGACGACCTTGCGCTCGCGCTCGCCGAGGGTCGACAGCACGGCTTCCAGATGTTCGCGGAGCAGGAAGAACGCGGCGGACTCCATGGGCGAGGCGGCGTCCCCGTCCTCGATCAGATCGCCGAGGGCGACGTCGTCCTCCTCGCCGACCGGCGCGTGGAGCGAGACCGGCTCCTGGGCGAGGCGCAGTACCTCCAGGACCCGCTCGGGGGTCAGCTCGAGGTGGACGGCGACCTCTTCGGCGGTGGGCTCGTACCCGCGTTCCTGGAGCATGCGGCGCTGTACGCGCACGACGCGGTTGATCAGTTCCACGACGTGGACGGGCACGCGGATGGTGCGGGCCTGGTCGGCGAGGGCCCGTGACATGGCCTGCCGGATCCACCAGGTGGCGTACGTGGAGAACTTGTACCCGCGGGCGTAGTCGAACTTCTCAACGGCCCGGATGAGCCCTAGGTTCCCCTCCTGCACGAGGTCGAGCATGGTGAGCCCACGGCCCACGTAGCGCTTCGCGACGGAGACGACGAGCCGCAGGTTCGACTCGATGAGGCGCCTCTTGGCCATCCGCCCCATGACGACGAGTTTGTCGAGGTCGAGGGCGAGCCGAAGACCGACGTCGGGGGTGTTGCCCAGCTTCTCTTCGGCGAACAGTCCGGCTTCGACGCGGCGCGCGAGCTCGACCTCTTCGGCGGCGGAGAGCAGCGGGATCCTGCCTATCTCGCGCAGGTACTGCCGGAACAGATCGGCGGAAGGGCCTGCTCCGCCGGTTTCGGGGCGCCTGCGCTGCTCGGGCACCTGCTCGATCAGCTCCGGCACCTCGGGCTCTTCGGGCTCCTCGTCCACGGCGTCGACCTCGGGCTCTTCACCCGCAGTGGCCTCGGTGTCGTGGACGGGCGGGCTCACGTTGACGGTCAGGATCTGGGTCTGCACGGGGGCGACCTCCAGGGCTCCGAGGACGGGGGCACCGCACCTCAGTGTGGGGTACGACACATCGCTGCCACGAGGGGCGTGCGAGCACTTTCTGAGTCCGGTGCGTGACCGGATGGTTACCCCCCGCCGGGAATCCCGATGCGGATCGGACGCATGTCCGAGAACATCGATGCCGTGTCTGAGTACGAAACCCACGTGACGGTGCGCTGCCCGGACCCGCGGGAGCTGGCGCGGCTCGAAGCGTGGGCCGGGGGGCGGGGGTTGAAGGTGACGCACATCCTGCTGGCCCGGGGCCGGATGGTGTCGCAGCCGATGCTGACCCTGCGGGACCGTACGGGCCATGAGGCCCTGGTGCCCCGGCTGCGGGCGGCCGGCTTCGACCCGGTGCGGGTCAAGGTGGAGACGGTTCCGTGGACCTCGGACCGCCCGGGCCCCGGCGGCGGCTACTTCGAGCACCACCTCGCGCTGCTGCTGCCGGCCGGTTTCGACCGGCCCGCCCTGGAGGCCCTGGTGATCCCGCACGGGGCGCACCTGTCGTGGAACGCGCGGCGGGTCCGGGAGCAGGACGGGGGCCGGCACGAGCGCTTCGTCACCCAGCGGTGGCGGGGCGCCGCCGGGGCGGCGGGTGCGGCGCGGGCCTGTGACCGCCTGCTCGCGGACCTTGCGGGCGCGGGCTACGAAATCCGCTCGCAGGAGCGGGAGTTCGTCCTGTACGACAGCGACCTGTCGGTGGACGAGGGCTGGATCGAGGAGGGGGCGGTCGCATGAGCGGCGGGGCCGGCGAGGGGGGAGCGCGATGAGCACGTGGCAGGAGTTCAGCTGGCGGAGCACCGAGGTGCCGCGGGTGCCGTTGGACGAGGAGACGCGGGCGCGGCGGGAACTGCCGCGGACCCTGCGGCCGGTGGCCGGGGACGACGTACGGCAGCGGCCGCTCTTCGACCCTTCCCTGAAGCACTTCCGGCAGGCGTTCCGGGCCGGTGACCCGGTGTTCGACGATCCGGAGCGGACCGCCTCCTGGGTGCGGGCGCGGCGGGCGGCGATGGATGCCGTACTGCTGGCGGTCTCGGGCTCCACATGGGCGGACTCGCTGGTGCTGCGGGGCAGTGTGCTGCTCGCCGACCGGTTCGGGGAGGCCGCCCGGGAGCCGGGTGACCTGGACTTCGTGGTGGTCCCGCAGAGCCTGCGGATGGAGGACGGCCGGACCGCGCGGATGCTGGACGGCATCGCGGCGGCGGCCGACGGGCGGGCCGGGATCTCGGCGTCGGGCGCGGTGTGCGAGGACATCTGGACGTACGACCGGGTGCCGGGGCGGCGGATGGTGCTGCCGTGGTCCGTGCCGGGGCTGCCGGCCGGGCAGGTGCAGCTGGACTTCGTGTTCAACGAGCACCTCCCGGAGGAGCCGGAGCCGGTCGAACTCGCCTGCGGGGCCACCGTACTGGCGGCCTCGCCCGCCCTGTCGCTGGCCTGGAAGGTGCTGTGGCTCATCAGCGACCTGCACCCGCAGGGCAAGGACCTGTACGACGCCGTGCTGCTGGCCGAGCGCCACCGTCTGCCGAACGCGCTGCTGCAGGCGGTGTTCCGGCTGGCGGGCGAGGCCCCGCTCCCGAATCGGGAGGTGGAGCTCGCGGACATCGTGCACATCGCCCCCGAGGGCCATGGCAGCACCGAGTGGGAGCACTTCGAGGCGGAGTACCCGCACCTGGCCGCCCCCGGCGAAGAGGCCTTCCTCGACCGCCTGGTGGAGGCACTGCGCCCGACCTTCGGCTAGGCCGTTCCCGCCCTGGAGCGGCAGGCGGGCGAGGCCGCTCAGACGGGCTCGACGCGGACCGCGCAGACCTTGAATTCCGGCATCCGGGAGATGGGGTCCAGGGCCGGGTTGGTCAGGGAGTTGGCGCGGCCCTCGCCCGGCCAGTGGAACGGCATGAAGACCGTGTCCGCGCGGATGGTGTCCGTGATGCGGGCCGGGGCCACGGCGCGGCCGCGGCGGGAGACGACCGCGAGCGGGGCACCCTCGACCGCGCCGATACGGGCCGCGAGGCGCGGGTGGAGTTCCACGAAGGCCCCGGGGGCGGCCGCGTTCAGCTCGTCCACGCGGCGGGTCTGGGCGCCCGACTGGTACTGGGCGACCACGCGGCCGGTGGTGAGGAGGACGGGGTACTCGGCGTCCGGGATCTCGGCCGCGTCGCGGTGGGAGACGGGGACGAAGCGGGCCCGGCCGTCGTCGGTGGCGAAGCGGTCCAGGAAGAGGCGCGGGGTGCCGGCGTGGGAGTCGTCCGGGCAGGGCCAGAAGACGCCCTGTTCGGCCTCGATGCGGGCGTAGGAGATGCCCGAGTAGTCCGCAGGGCCGCCGGCCGAGGCGCGGCGGAGCTCCTCGAAGACCTCCTCGGGGGCGGTGGGGAAGCCCTTCTCGATGCCGAGGCGGGAGGCCAGCCCGTGCAGGACCTCCAGGTCGGTGCGCACCCCCGGCGGCGGGGTCAGGGCCCGGCGGCGCAGCAGGACGCGGCCCTCCAGGTTGGTGGTGGTGCCGGTCTCCTCCGCCCACTGGGTGACGGGGAGGACCACGTCCGCGAGGGCCGCCGTTTCGGAGAGGACCACGTCCGCCACCGCCAGGAAGTCCAGGGAGCGGATGCGGTCCTCGATGTGGGAGGCGTGGGGGGCCGAGACCACCGGGTTGGAGCCCATGAGGAGGAGGGCCTTCACCTCCGTGCCGAGGGCGTCGAGGAGTTCGTACGCGCTGCGGCCGGGGGCGGGCAGGCTGTCGGGGTCGACGCCCCAGACCTCGGCGACGTGGGCCCGCGCGGCCGGGTCGGTGAGCTTGCGGTAGCCGGGGAGCTGGTCGGCCTTCTGGCCGTGCTCGCGGCCGCCCTGGCCGTTGCCCTGGCCGGTGAGGCAGCCGTACCCGGAGAGGGGGCGGCCGGCGCGGCCGGTGGCCAGGCACAGGTTGATCCACGCGCCGACGGTGTCGGTGCCCTTGGACTGCTGCTCGGGCCCGCGTGCGGTCAGGACCATCGCGGAGGACGGCGCGCAGAACAGGGAGACCGCCTCGCGCAGCTTCGGGACGGGCACGCCGGTGATCCGCTCCACCAGCTCCGGCCAGTGCGCCATCGCCGCGGCCCGGGCCTCCTCCCAGCCGGTGGTGCGCTCGGCGATGAACTCCTCGTCGGTGCGGCCTTCGGCGACGACCAGGTGCAGCAGGCCCAGCGCGAGGGCGAGGTCCGTTCCGGGACGGGGGGCGAGGTGCAGGTCGGCCTGCTCGGCGGTCCGGGTCCGGCGCGGGTCGATGACGATCAGCGTGCCGCCGTTCGCCTTGAGCTCGGTGAGGTAGCGCAGGGCGGGCGGCATGGTCTCGGCCAGGTTCGAGCCGACGAGGATGACGCAGCCGGTCCGCGGGATGTCCTCCAGGGGGAAGGGGAGACCGCGGTCCAGTCCGAAGGCCCGCTGGTGCGCGGCGGCGGCCGAGGACATGCAGAAGCGGCCGTTGTAGTCGATCTGCGAGGTCCGCAGGGCGACGCGGGCGAACTTGCCGAGCGCGTAGGCCTTCTCGTTGGTCAGCCCGCCGCCCCCGAACACCCCGACCGCGTCGGGCCCGTGCGTACGGCCCGTGCGGGCGAGGCCCTCGGCAACGGCGTCGAGGGCCTGCTCCCAGGTGGCCGGCTCCAGCCGTCCGGCGTGGGTGCGGACGAGCGGCCCGGTCAGGCGCACCCGGGAGGAGAGCACGGCGGGGGCGGTCCGCCCCTTGCCGCACAGCGCGCCCCGGTTCACGGGGAAATCCGCCCGCTCCTCCACCACCACACTCGCGCCGCCCGGCCCAGGGCGGAGATTCATCCCGCACTGCAGCGCGCAGTACGGGCAGTGCGTGGCGGTGGCGGAGTCCGGGGTGTGCATACGGCCCAGCCTGCGACGGCGGTGTTACGCGGGCCGCCGCCTCCGGTTACGCCTCCCGTACGGGCACCTCAGCACGCCCGCAGACGCCCGGTGAGGGCGACGCCCGGTGCGGCAGCGGGATCGCGGTCTTGATGCCGATGAAGGTGCCGACCAGGTTGATCTCGACGACCTGGCGGAAGTGCTCGACGCTCCCGTGCTCCGGGAGCTGCCCGGTGGCTATGCCGGCGTTGTTCACCAGCCCGTCGATCCGGCCGAACTCGGCCACCGCGTGGTCGAGCGCGGCCCGCCAGCCGGCCTCGCTCGTGACGTCGTGCCGCAGGAACCGCGCCGCGCCCCCGAGCCTCGCGGCCGTCTCCGCGCCCTCCGCCTCCAGCACGTCGGTGATCAGCACGCTGCCGCCGCCGTCCACGACGGCCTGCGCGGCCGCCGCGCCCAGCCCGCGGGCTCCCCCGGTGATGACGACGGCCTTGCCGCTCAGATCCACAACAGCCACGGTTCCACACCCCTGACGGCACGACGGACAGACCGACATATGACTAATCGGCACAGTCCGAGGGCGCGTCAGTCTGCCAGAGCGCCCAGGGCCCGCGACACCCCCTGCTCCTTCGGCCCCATGAACCGCGGCTCCGGCTTGAAGACCGCGTCCAGCACCGCCTTGCCCGCCGCGAAGACCTCGCGCGTGCCGCCGTAGTACCAGGTCACGTCGTGCTCGTCGTCCACCCCGACCCCGTACGCCTCCACGCCCGCCGCATCGCACAGCGCGACGGCCCGGCGTATGTGGAAGCCCTGGCTGATCAGGACGGCCCGCTTCACCCCGAAGATCTCCTTGGCCCGGACACAGGAGTCCCACGTGTCGAAGCCGGCGTAATCGCTGACGATGCGGTCGCCCGGCACCCCGTGGGCGGCCAGGTACGTGCGCATCGCGTCGGGCTCGTCGTACTCGGTGCGGCTGTTGTCCCCGGTGACGAGCACGACCTTGGCCTTGCCGGTGCGGTACAGCTCGGCCGCCGCGTCGAGCCGTCTGGCCAGATACGGGGTCGGCCGGCCGTTCCACAGCCCCGCCCCGAACACCACCGCCACCTCGGTGGCCGGCGCATCGGCCGTGCTCCGCAGCCGGTCCGCGGCCACCGCATGCGTCCACACCGACGGCAGCAGCGCCAGCACGCACCCGGCCACCACCGCCTGCACGGCCCGCCGCCGCCCCACCACCGTCCTCGCCCAGCCCGGCACCAGCTTCATGGTCGATCCCCCCGTTGCGCCACACGTCGTTCGCACACATTGACGATCTACGCCCGGCCCCCAGTTCCGCCCTCCCCGCCTTTCACTCGGACGAATGAGCGGGTGAGTACCCGGAAAACACCCGTCACCCCCGCGCAATGCCCACGCAACCTCCAGCCCGCAGGATCGGTTCATGACGGAGCTGGTGCACCCTCCCGAGTCCCTGTCCCTCCCTTTTCTCCCCGCCACGGCCACGGAGCTGCTGACCCGGATCACCACCCAACTCGGCATGCAGCTCAGCGGACTGCGCCCATGGCACGCGGCGGGGGGCCGGTCCGACGGAGTCCGCCCATGCAGCCCACCCTCGTCGCCGTCGCCCACGGCAGCCGCGACCCCCGCGCCCTCCCCACCGTCCTGGCCCTCCTCGACCGGATCCGCGAGCTCCGCCCCCGCCTCGACGTCCGGCTCGGACACGTCGAGCTGAACCGGCCGCTGCTCGGCGAGACCCTCGGGGACACCACCGGCGCGGCCGTGCTCGTCCCGCTGCTCCTCGGCCGCGGCCACCACGTCAAGCGGGACCTCCCCGCGGCCGCCGCCCGCGCCGCCCACCTGGACACCCGCGTCGCCGCCCCGCTCGGCCCGCATCCGCTGCTGGTGGAGGCCCTGTACGAGCGCCTCCTGGAGGCCGGCTGGGCCCCCGGCGCGGGTACGGCCGTCGTACTCGCCGCCGCGGGTTCCCGCGACCCCGAATCGGCGGCCGACACCCGCCGCACCGCCGCCCTGCTCTCCGAACGCCTCGGCGGCGCGGCCGTCGTACCGGCCTACGCCTCCGCCGCGGCTCCCGCCGTCCCCGACGCCGTACGTGCCCTCGCCGCCCGCGGCCACCACCGGATCGCGGTGGCCTCGTACTTCACCGCCCCCGGCCGCTTCGCCGCGCAGAGCGCCGCCGCCGCGCCCGGCCCGGCGGCCGCCCCGCTCGGCGACCACCCGGCCCTGGCCCGCCTCGTACTCCAGCGCTACGACGAGGCCGTGACCCGGCAGCGGACCCCCCTGGAACTGGCCACCGCCTAAAGACCCCGTTGGTTCGGATTGCTCAGATTGGTCGTCTTGTCAGTGCTTCCGGTTACCGTCTGAGCATGGAAGGCATGGAAGGCACCGGCACCGCACCCGTCCGTCACCCCGACCACCTCGGCCACCTCGGCCCGAACACCCCCTACGACGCGTCCGACACCGAGCGCTGGGCCGCCGAGCCCGACAAACGGCCCGGCCGGACCGCCTTCCAGCGCGACCGGGCCCGTGTCCTGCACTCCGCCGCGCTGCGCCGCCTCGCGGGGAAGACCCAGGTGGTCACCCCCGGCAGCCGCTCGTACGACTGGGACGCCAGCCCGCGCACCCGCCTGACCCACTCCCTGGAGTGCGCCCAGGTCGGCCGCGAGCTCGGCGCGGCCCTCGGCTGTGATCCGGACCTCGTCGAAGCCGCCTGCCTCTCCCACGACATGGGCCACCCGCCCTTCGGGCACAACGGCGAGGAGGCGCTCAACGAGTTCGCCAAGGACTGCGGCGGCTTCGAGGGCAACGCCCAGTCGCTGCGCCTGCTGACCCGCCTGGAGCCGAAGCGGTTCGTGCCCGACCCGGCCACCGGCGAGCTCGTCAGCGTCGGGCTCAACCTCACCCGGGCCTGCCTGGACGCCGCCACCAAGTACCCCTGGGCCCGCGGCGGCCACCCCACCGACCCCGCCTCGGTCAAGTTCGGCGCGTACGAAGACGACCTGCCGGTCTTCGAGTGGCTGCGGCGTGGCGCGCCCGCGGACCGCAAGTGCTTCGAGGCCCAGGTGATGGACTGGTCGGACGACGTCGCGTACTCCGTCCACGACTTCGAGGACGGTCTGCACGCCGGACACCTCGACCCCAACCTCCTCTTCGCCGAGCCCGAGCGCACCGCCATCTGGCGGGTCGCGATCGGCCGGTACGTGCCGGCCGACACCGAGCCGGAGGAGCTCCGCGAGGCTCTCGACCGCCTGATGGAGGAGGAGTGGTGGCCGCACGGGTACGACGGATCGGCCGTCGCCCAGGCCCGCCTCAAGGACGCCACCAGCCAGCTGATCGGCCGGTTCTGCCTGGCCGCCGAGGGCGCCACCCGCGAGGCGTACGGCTCCGGCCGCCTGACCCGGTACGCGGCCGAGCTGGTCGTCCCCCGCGAGGCGCGCAACGAGTGCGCGGTCCTCAAGGCGGTCGCCGACCTGTACGTGATGCAGCGCGACGAGCAGGAGCGGCTCCGCGCCGACCAGCGCGTCGTCCTGGCCGAACTCGCCGAGGCGCTCAGCGCTCGCGCCCCCGAGGGACTGGACCCGCAGTTCCGGGCGATCTTCGACGCCGCGCCTGACGACAAGGCCCGCAAACGCGCGGTCATCGACCAGATCGCGGCCCTCACGGACGCCTCTGCGCGCTCCCTGCACGCCCGGCTCACACGGCGCGCACGCCGGTCCGAAGGGTGAGCCGATCGGGCCACTCCCCCTTCACGCGGCAGGCTCAGTGAGGGACGCTCGCATGTGGTCGCATGTGGCGGAGAGGTTATGAGGAGGCATCAGGTGGTCGACGCACACCGGACATTCGTCATCGTCGGCGCAGGGCTTGCCGGAGCTAAGGCGGCCGAGACGCTGAGGTCCGAGGGGTTCACGGGGCGGGTGATCCTGATCGGCGACGAGCGCGACCATCCCTACGAACGGCCCCCGCTGTCCAAGGGGTACCTCCAGGGCAAGGAGGAGCGCGACAGCGTCTTCGTCCACGAGCCGTCCTGGTACGCCCGGGCCGACATCGAGCTGCACCTCGGCCAGCCCGCGGTCCAGCTGGACCGGGAGTCCATGAAGGTGGTCCTCGGCGACGGCACGGCGCTGCACTACGACAAGCTGCTGCTGGCCACCGGGGCCGAACCGCGCCGCCTCGACATCCCGGGCACGGGCCTGGCCGGGGTGCACCACCTGCGCCGGCTCGCCCACGCCGAGCGGCTGAAGGGCGTACTGGCCACCCTCGGCCGGGACAACGGCCATCTGCTGATCGCGGGCGCCGGGTGGATCGGCCTGGAGGTCGCGGCCGCGGCCCGCGGGTACGGGGCCGAGGTCACCGTGATCGAGCCGCTGGCCACCCCGCTGCACGCGGTGCTCGGCCCGGAGATCGGCCGGCTCTTCGGGGACCTGCACGCCGAGCACGGGGTCCGCTTCCACTTCGGTTCGCGGCTCACCGAGATCGTCGGCCACGACGGCATGGTGCTCGCGGCCCGGACCGACGACGGGGAGGAGCACCCGGCGCACGCCGTCCTCGCGGCGATCGGGGCCGCGCCGCGGACCGCGCTCGCCGAGACCTCCGGGCTGGCCCTGGTCGACCGGCAGCACGGCGGCGGCATCGCCGTGGACGCCTCGCTGCGGACGAGCGACCCGCACGTGTTCGCCGTCGGGGACGTGGCCGCCGCCCACCACCCGCTGCTCGGGACCCGGCTGCGGGTCGAGCACTGGGCGAACGCGCTCAACGGCGGCCCCGCCGCGGCGCGGGCGATGCTGGGGCAGGAGGTGTCGTACGACCGGGTGCCGTACTTCTTCTCCGACCAGTACGACGTGGGCCTCGAGTACTCGGGGTACGCCCCGGCGGGCGGCTACGACCAGGTGCTGATCCGAGGCGACGCGGCCAAGCGCGAGTTCATCGCCTTCTGGCTGTCGGACGGGCGGGTGCTGGCCGGAATGAACGTGAATGTGTGGGATGTCACCGAGCACATCCAGGCCCTGATCCGGTCGAAAGCGCGGGTCAACCGCGAAGCGCTGGCGGACCCGTCGGTTCCGCTGGACTCCCTGGTGCCGGCCGAGGGGGCCTGACGGGTTTGCCTGCGCCCGGCCGTAGACTTCACGGGTGGCAGGACGGATCAACGACGACGACGTGAAGGCGGTACGGGACGCGGTCCCGATCGACGCCGTGGTCTCCGACTACCTCCAGCTGCGCAACGCGGGCGGCGGCAACCTCAAGGGCCTCTGCCCCTTCCACGACGAGAAGTCCCCGTCCTTCCAGGTCAGCCCGAGCAAGGGTCTCTACCACTGCTTCGGCTGCCAGGCGGGCGGGGACACCCTCGACTTCATCATGAAGATCGACCACCTGTCGTTCTCGGAAGCGGTCGAGCGCCTCGCCGGGCAGGCCGGCATCACCCTGCGGTACGAGGAGGGCGGCTACACCGCCGGCACCAGCGGCCGCGGCGAGCGCATCCGGCTCGTCGAGGCGCACAAGGCGGCCGCCCAGTTCTACGTCGAGCAGCTGGGCAGCGCCGAGGCCGAGATCGGCCGCAGGTTCCTGGCGGAGCGCGGCTTCGACCAGGCCGCCGCCGAGCACTTCAGCGTCGGGTACAGCCCGGCCGGCTGGGACCACCTGACCCGCTTCCTGCGCGGCAAGGGCTTCAGCGACAAAGAACTGATCACCTCAGGCCTGGCCCAGGACAGCCGCAGCGGCAAGCCCATCGACCGCTTCCGCGGCCGGCTGATGTGGCCGATCCGCGACATCAGCGGCGAGGTGGTCGGCTTCGGCGCGCGCAAGCTGCGCGACGACGACAACGGGCCGAAGTACCTGAACACGCCCGAGACGGCGATCTACAAGAAGTCCCAGGTGCTGTACGGCATCGACCTGGCGAAGAAGGAGATCGCGAAGACCTCGCGGGCCGTGGTCGTCGAGGGCTACACGGACGTGATGGCCTGCCACATGGCCGGCGTCACGACCGCGATCGCGACCTGTGGCACCGCCTTCGGCGGCGACCACATCAAGATCCTGCGCCGCCTGCTGATGGACAACGCGACGGCCGAGGTGATCTTCACCTTCGACGGTGACGCGGCCGGCCAGAAGGCCGCGCTGCGCGCCTTCGAGGACGACCAGAAGTTCGCCGCGGAAACCTCCATCACCATCGCCCCCGGCGGCATGGACCCGTGCGACCTGCGCCTGGCGCAGGGGGACGCGGCCGTGGCCGGGCTGGTGGAGGCCCGGACCCCGCTGTTCGAGTTCGCGCTGCGGCACATCGTGGCCCGGCACAACCTGGAGAACCCGGCGGGCCGGGCGGCCGCGCTGGACGAGGCGGCCCCCGTCGTCGCCAACATCAAGAACATCGCGATCCAGCACGAGTCGGCGGTCCAGCTGGCGGGCATGCTGGGGATCCGGGACGAGCAGTTCGTGGTCAAGCGGGTCGCGCAGCTGGCGCGCTGGGCGCGGGAGCGGGGCAACCAGCCCGGCGGGCAGCAGCAGGGCCGCGGCCGGTCCTCGTACGAGGCGGCACCGGCACCGGCAGCCCCCGCGGGCGGACCGGCGCTGAACCTGCGCAGCCCGGCGCACCGCACCGAACGCGAGCTGCTCAAGCTGGCGCTGCAGCGGCCGGCCCTGGTCTCGCCGGCCTTCGACGCGTACGGGGTGGACGAGTTCACCGCCCCGCCGTACGCGGCGGTCCGCGAGGCCATCCAGGCCGCGGGCGGCGCCTCCCTGGGCACCGACGACTACCTGGCGCGGGTCCGCGACGCCGCGCCGAACGACACGGTCCGCGCGCTCGTCACCGAGCTGGCGGTCGAGGCCATCCACGCCAAGACGGTGGACGAGGTCTACGCGGGCGTCCAGCTGGTCCAGGTCCGGCTGCGCGCGGTCGACCGCCGGGTCCACGAGATCCAGGGCACGATGTCGCGCCTGGGCCCGCAGGCCCCGCCGGAGCAGCTGGCGGCGGTCCAGGAGGAGCTCTGGGTCCTCCAGCAGTACGGCCAGCGCCTGCGCAACCGCGGCGCCGAGGGGCTGTAGCGCGCTCGACCCAAGCGGACTAGCTAGGTCCGTCTGAGCCAGTCGCCGCCCGGTATCTCGGTGCCGGACGCACGCAGCCGGCGGGCCAGCAGCGGGGCCGCCAGGTAGACCCAGGCGGGGGTCCGGGTGCCGTCGTGGCGGACCGCGTCCCGGCGGACCCGGTCGTAGACGTTCAGCGGCCGGTCGGGGCCGTGGTACTCCTCCAGCCGGTCCAGTTCGGCCAGCAGCCTCCCGTACGCGCCGGGCGCCGGGGTGACCAGCTCGCCGACGATCTCCGATCCCGGGTGCCGGACGGCGTACGGGTAGCCGGGACCGTCGTAGAGGAGCGCGTCCGGGAGCCGGGCGGGCTCCTCGGCGGCCGTGCGGCCCCGCAGGAACAGGTCGTGGTTGACCTCCCCCGGGCGCAGGGTCCCGTACACGAAGAAGGGGAGCTCGGCGGTCATCCGGCCGTCACCTCCGCCGCGACCCACGCGAGGTAGTCCGCACTGACCCGCACCACCGGTGTGGCGATGATCTCCGGCGTGTCGTACGGGTGCTCGGCGGTCAGCCGGGCCTCCAGGGCCGGGTAGGCGGCCGTGGTGGTCTTGAACAGCACCTGCCACTCCTGGGAGGTCTCCAGCGCGTCCTTCCAGTGGTAGACGGAGGTCACCGGCCCGGAGATCTGCGCGCAGGCGGCCAGCCGCGCCTGCACCGCGCCGCGGGCGAGAGCGGCGGCCGCCTGCGCCGAGTCGACGGCGGTCAGCACGGTGAGCACCGCAGACTCCGGCGGCTGCGGCCGATCGGCTGATGTCACGGGTCCCTCCCTCGGGTACGGCGGACCGCGCGCGGTCCGGGACTTGGGTCCCGATTCTGCCTGTGCCCCTCCACCGTACGCACCGCTGTCGCACAACCTCCCGGTGCCCGTGACCGTCGCCGTCCACCGCCGGTCTTCTCCCCTCTCCGGACCCCTTTGGCCTCCCTCCCCCCCATGACGCGGCCCACCCGGCATCTCACCGCCGCCGCGTCCCGACGGCGGCCGAGACGGCCCGCCGGATCGGCGAGGGCGAGCCGGCGCGCGGATCGGGGCGTCGGGCGTGCCGGGGACCCGGAACGAGGTCGCGGAGCCGTCCTCGGCGGTCGACACGATGGCGGCCAGTCTGCAGCAGCGGCTGGAGGCGGAGCAGCGGTTCACGGCGGATGTGGCGCACGAGCTGCGGACACCGCTGGCGGGGTTGCACACTCCGGCCCGAGCCCGGCGCGCGCCTGGGCGGAAGCGCGCTGCGAGCCCGGCGCGCGCCGGTGCGCAAGCGCGCTGCGCGCCCGGCGCGCCCGGCGGAGGCTCGCCCCGAGCCTGGCCTCACCCGGACGGGGTGGCGCACCCGTATGGCCGAATGCGAGGCCGTGGCCTGGGGCAACGGCAGCCCGTCGGGCAGATCTGACGGAATATCAGGAGGCGGGCAGCGGGCGGGACGGGTTTCCTCGGGAACACGACCCCGCGTCTCCAGGAGTCCCCATGCGCCGACGCACCGCCCACGTGCTCACCGCCACCGCGCTGGCCGCCGCCGCGTTCACCGGCCTGGCCGCCGGGGCGGTCGCCGCCGCGGAACTCGGCATGGCGGGCTTCGCGCCCGGCGACTTCGCGAAGCTGGAGGTGTGGCCGAAATCCGCCGCTCCCGGGGCCAGCGTCACGGTGAACACCACCGCCTGCGGCCCGGGCAGCCATGCCGACGGCGATGCCACCACGGTCGGCGGTGGCCGCTTCAAGCTGGTGCCGGGCACCCACAAAGAGGTGGTCATCGGGCAGTTCCAGATCGCCCGCGACACCCGCCCCGGCACCTACAACATCGGCGCGACCTGCGCCGACGGCAAGTTCGCCACCGGCGACCTGGTCGTCACCGAACGCGGCCCGCAGGGCCACGTCCGCACCGGGGTGGGTGGCGGGACGACCACCACCATCGACCCCACCAAGATCACGGCGGGAGCGGCCGTGCTGGCCGCGGCCGCCGTCGGCGGTACCTGGCTCCTGCGTCGCCGGGCGAGCGGCACGCGGAGCTGACGGGCGCCCACCGCGGCTCCGGCCGCGGTCCGACCGGTACCGTCCCCCGTCGCCCGCCCCGCGAGGTCCCCCCGTTCGCGGGGCCGGGCGACGGCCTGCCACACGGAACGCGGAACACGGAAACACGAAACCCCACACCCGGAACACTGACCCGGACACAGGACACGGAGAGCACACCGATCGCACCACCGCCAGGGGGCACCCATGGGCAGAGGCCAGGCCGGCCGCGGCGGGCTCGTCGCGCTCACCGCCTGCGTCGGCATCTGGCTCGTCGGCAGCGGATCCGGCCAACCCGTCGGGCCCCCACTGCCCTCCCCCGCCGAGGCGCTGACCGGGCAGGCGCGCTACCCCGGCAGCATCGACCCGCTCCCCGGCTCCCCGCCGACCCGGATCCGGATCCCGTCCATCCGGGTGGACGCCCCGCTGACCGGGCTGGGCCTCGGGCGCGACGGCAGCATCGAGGTGCCGCCGCCCGACCGCCGCGACCTGGCGGGCTGGTACCGCGACGGCGTCACCCCCGGCGCCCTCGGCACCGCCGTCGTCGTCGGCCACGTCGACCACGCCGCCGGCCCGGCGGTCTTCTACCACCTGGGCGCGCTGCACCGCGGAGCCGCGATCGAGGTGCCGCGCGCGGACGGACGTACGGCCGTGTTCACCGTCCACGCGGTCGAGGTCTACGCAGCCGAGCACTTCCCGGACGCCCGCGTGTACGGGCCCTCGCCGCGTGCCGAGCTGCGGGTGATCACCTGTGGCGGGGGCTTCTCCCCCCGTACCGGCTACCAGGGCAACGTGGTCGTCTTCGCCCACCTCACCGGCACCTACCAGCGGGAACCGGTCAGCCCCACTGCTCCAGACCGAGTTTGATCACCAGCGCGCCGACCACCGTCAGCAGCACGCCGCGGACGAATCCGCTGCCCTTCTTGAGAGCCATCCGGGCACCGATCATGCCGCCGGCCAGGTTGAACACCGCCATCAGCGCGGCCAGCTGCCACAGCACCATGCCCTGGTACGCGAACATCGCGAGCGCCCCGGCGTTCGTGCAGCAGTTGACGATCTTGGCGTTGGCGGAGGCCGTGACCAGATCGAGGTGGAGCAGCGCGGTGAGGGCGAGCACGAGGAAGGTGCCGGTCCCGGGCCCGATGAGCCCGTCGTAGAAGCCGATGCCGAGGCCGGCGAGCCCGATGGCGAGCAGCACGCGCTGCCGGCTGACCGGCGAGGTCGACGGGGCGGCTCCGAAGCCCGGCTTGAAGATCACGACGCCCGCGACGATCACGAGCACCCCCATGATCAGCGGGCGTAGGGCGTCCTTGCTGATCCCGCCGGCCAGCGCGGCGCCGCCCATGGACCCGGCGAGCGCGGCCAGGCCGATCCGGACCGCGAGCTTCACATCCACCGGGGCCTTGCGTACGTACGTCACCGCCGCGCCCGTGGTCCCGACGATGGCCACGGCCTTGTTCGTGCCGAGCACGGCTGCGGGGTGGGCGTTCGGCAGACCGAGGAGCAGGGCGGGCAGGAGCAGCAGGCCGCCGCCGCCCACCACCGCGTCGATCCAGCCGGCCGCGGCGGCGGCCACGCACAGCACGATGATCATGGTCGTTGATATGTCAGGCACGACCACGACCCTATGGAGCCGATGGGTGCAGGAACCATCAATCCCCGGAAACTTGCGCAAAGGTTGAGCTTTGCCGGCCGGCACCCGGTCCGGCGTCACCGGAACGGCCGGATTCACCGTCGCCGACAGCGCGGTCGCGGCCGCCCAGAGCAGCGCCACCACCCCCGCCCCGCCGGGCATCCCGCTCCTGACCCGTATCGCCGCATCTCGCACGCGGATGACGCCGAGGGCGGCCCGAGGGCCGCTGAGCTGCCCGAACCGATCGTCAAGCCGGCCTTGAGGGACGCCTCACCGACCCGTGACCCGGGCGCTGAGGTGCGCGTTCCGTCCGGGTAACAGCGGCGATGCGGTGGGGAAACAGCGGCCGCGCACGCTCGTGCCATGACCTCGAAGCAGCAGCGTGTGGTGGTGATCGGCGGCGGCCTCGCGGGCCTGCGGCTCGCTGCGCGGCTGGGCGCAGGTGCGGGCGCAGGTGCGGGTGCTGATACGGGCACGGGCACGGGCACGGGTACGGGCACGGGTACGGAAGTGACGGTCCTCGGCGAGGAGTCGCACGTCCCGTACAACCGGGTCCTGCTCGCGGATGTCCTGGCGGGCCGGTACGCACCGGAGGTGACCGCCCTCCCGGCCCCCGGGCCGGCGCTGCGGCGGGGTGTCCGGGCGGTCCGCATCGACCGTGCCGACCGGACGGTCCACTGCGACGACGGAAGCACGGAGCCGTACGACACGCTGGTCCTGGCCACCGGCTCCAACGCGGTCCTCCCGCCGCTGCGCGGGCTGTTCGAACCGGAGGGCCGGGAACTGCCCGACGGGGTCCACGCGTTCCGCACCATGGACGACTGCCTGGCTCTTTCGGCCGCCGTGGCCGTACGGGCGGGCGTGCGCGCGGTGGTGATCGGCGGCGGCCTCCTCGGCGTCTCCGCGGCCCGCGCCCTGGCCGAACGCGGCGCGCAGGTGGTCCTCGCCCAGCAGGGCGAACGGCTGATGGAACGCCAGCTGGACGCGGACGCCTCGGCGCTGCTGCACGCCCACCTGACCGCCCTCGGCATCGAGATCCACACGGAATGCCGGGTCCGCGGCCTGACCACGACACCGGCCCCCGGTGCCGCCGCCCCGGGCCCGCGCCCCGGGCAGGACGCGGGCGGGCGTCGGGTCACCGGGGTCGAGCTCGCCGACGGGTACCGGCTCGACGCCGATGTCGTCGTGCTCGCCTGCGGCGTGCGGCCCCGGACCGGGCTCGCTCTCGCCGCCGGGCTCGAGGTGCGCACCGGGATCGTCGTGGACGACGGGCTCCGGACCAGCGACCCCCGCATCCACGCCATCGGCGACTGCGCCGAGCACGCCGGCCGGGTGTACGGCCTCGCGGGCCCCGCGCTGGAGCAGGCCGACGCCCTCGCCGCACAGCTGACCGGCACCACGGGCACCACCGGCACCACCGGCACCACCGCCACCGCGCCCGAATACAACGGAACCCGCGCCCTCACCCGCCTCACCCTCACCACCACCGCCGGAGGCACCGGCCCGCTCGATCTCGCCGCCTTCGGCGAGACCACCCCGCTCCCCGGCGACGACGTGGTCCGCCTCGCCGACGCCACCCGCCGGACGTACCGGAAGGTCGTCGTCCGCGGCGACCGCCTCGTCGGCGGCGTCCTCCTCGGCGAACTCTCCAGCGTGGGCGCGCTCGCCCGCAGCTGGGAGGAAGAGGAGGACCTGACCGACCTGTTCCACCTGCTCACCGACGACGGAGGCTCCTGATCATGGCCGCACCCACGCCCACTCCCGCCATCGTGCTCATCGGCCACGGCATGGTCGGCCAGCGCTACCTCGAGGCACTCGCCGAGCGCGGGGCCACCGCCACGCACCGGATCACCGTGCTCTGCGAGGAGCCCCGGCCCGCCTACGACCGCGTGCACCTCACCTCGTACTTCTCCGGAAGCACCGCCGAGGACCTCTCCCTCACCCCCGACGGCTTCATGGAGCAGCACGGGATCGAGCTGCACCTCGGCGACCCCGCCGAGTCCGTCGACCGCGACGCCCGCACCGTCACCTCCCGCTCCGGTCGGGTGTTCCCGTACGACGTGCTCGTCCTGGCGACCGGCAGCTACCCCTTCGTGCCGCCCGTGCCCGGCAAGGACGCCCCCGGCTGCTTCGTCTACCGCACCATCGAGGACCTGCTCGCGATCGAGGAGTACGCCAAGACCCGGACCAGCGGCGCCGTCGTCGGCGGCGGCCTCCTCGGGCTCGAGGCCGCCGGCGCCCTCCAGGGCCTCGGCCTCGCCACCCGCATCGTGGAGTTCGCCCCGCGCCTGATGCCCGTCCAGGTCGACGACGGCGGCGGCGCGGCCCTGCTGCGCACCATCGAGTCGATGGGGCTGACGGTGCACACCGGCGTCGGCACCCAGGAGGTCGTCACCGGAGAGGACGGCCGTGTCAGCGGAATGCGGCTCTCCGACGGCTCCACCGTCGACACCGACCTCGTCGTCTTCTCCGCCGGGGTCCGCCCCCGCGACCAGCTCGCCCGCGACGCGGGCCTGACCGTCGGCGAGCGCGGCGGCATCGGCGTCGACGCCCGCTGCCGCACCTCCGACCCGCGCGTCTACGCCATCGGCGAGTGCGCCCTGGCCACCGACGGCCGCGTCTACGGACTGGTCGCCCCCGGCTACGAGATGGCCGAGACCGCCGCCGAGGACCTCCTCGGCCGCGACAAGGAATTCACCGGAGCCGACCTCTCCACCAAGCTCAAGCTGCTCGGCGTGGACGTGGCCTCCTTCGGCGACGCCCACGGCGCGGCACCCGGCAGCCTCGACGTCGTCTACTCCGACTCCCGCTCCGGCGTCTACAAGAAGCTCGTCGTCTCCCCCGACGGCGTACTGCTCGGCGGGGTCCTGGTCGGCGACGCCGACTCCTACGGCCTGCTGCGCCCGCTCACCGGCAGCGTCCCGCCCGTGAGCCCCGACCAGCTGGTCCTGCCCGCCGGGCTCGGCGCGCCCGTCGCGCTCGGCCCGTCGGCGCTCCCCGACTCCGCGGTGATCTGCTCCTGCCACAACGTCACCAAGAAGGCGATCACCGCCTGCACGACGCTCCCCGAGGTCAAGCAGTGCACCAAGGCGGGCACCGGCTGCGGCAGCTGCCTCAAGGTGATCGGCCAGCTGCTGCCCGCGGCCGCCGACAAAGGGCTGTGCGGCTGCTTCCCCTTCACCCGCGCCGAGCTCTACGAGATCGTCCGCACCCGTCGGCTGACCTCGTACGAGCAGCTCCTCGACGGCCACGGCCGGGAGGCGGCCCGCGGCGGCGACGGCTGTGAGGTCTGCAAGCCGACCGTCGGCTCGATCATCGCCTCGCTCGCCCCCACCCTCGGCGCGAGCGGCTACGTCCTCGACGGGGAGCAGGCCGCCCTCCAGGACACCAACGACCACTTCCTCGCGAACCTCCAGCGCAACGGCTCGTACTCGGTCGTCCCGCGCATCCCCGGCGGGGAGATCACCCCCGACAAGCTCATCGTGATCGGCGAGGTCGCCCGCGATTTCGGGCTCTACACGAAGATCACCGGCGGCCAGCGCATCGACCTCTTCGGTGCCAGCGTCGACCAGCTCCCGCGGATCTGGGCCCGGCTCGTCGACGCCGGATTCGAGTCCGGCCACGCGTACGGGAAGGCGCTGCGCACGGTGAAGTCCTGCGTGGGCCAGACCTGGTGCCGCTACGGGGTCCAGGACAGCGTGCGGATGGCCATCGACCTGGAGCTGCGCTACCGGGGCCTGCGCGCCCCGCACAAGCTCAAGTCGGCGGTGTCCGGGTGCGCGCGCGAGTGCGCGGAGGCGCAGAGCAAGGACTTCGGGGTGATCGCGACAGCGAACGGCTGGAACCTCTACGTCGGCGGGAACGGCGGGGCCACCCCGCGCCACGCGGACCTCCTGGCCCAGGACCTGTCCGATGCCGAACTGGTCCGGCTCATCGACCGCTTCCTGATGTTCTACATCCGCACGGCCGACCGGCTGGAGCGCACCTCCACCTGGCTGGACCGGCTGGAGGGCGGCCTGGACCACCTGCGGGAGGTGGTCGTGCACGACTCGCTCGGGCTGTGCGCGGAGCTGGAGTCGCTGATGACCGACCACGTGGCGCACTACCGCGACGAATGGGCCGAGACGCTCCAGGACCCGGAGCGGCTGCGCCGGTTCGTGTCCTTCGTCAACGCGCCCGGCGCCCCCGACCCGACCGTGAAGTTCGTCCCCGAACGCGACCAGGTCAAGCCCGACCTGACCATTCTCGACATCCGGCCGCTGGAGGCCGTGGGAGGCACCCGATGACCGTGGAACTGCAAGTGGCCGAAGGCTGGCTGACGGTGTGCGAGCTGTCCGCGCTGACCCCCGGGCGCGGGGTCGCGGTCCTGCTGCCCGACGGGAGCCAGGCCGCGGTGTTCATCGGCCGTTCCGGGGGGATGTACGCCATCGACAACCAGGACCCGTTCACCGGGGCGGCCGTGCTCTCGCGGGGGCTGGTCGGGTGCATCGACGGCAAGCCCTTCGTGGCCTCGCCGCTGCTGAAGCAGCGCTTCGACCTCGCCTCGGGGCGCTGCCTGGACGACGAGGTCACGGCGGTCCGGACCTATCCGGTGCGGACCGCCGTGACCTCGGGGGCGAGGGCGTAGCGGGGGCTTCAGCCCTGGACGGCCGCCGGGTCCATCCAGACGTACTCCCAGACGTGGCCCTCCAGGTCCTCGAAGGCTCGGCCGTACATGAAGCCGAGGTCCTGGGCCGGGCGGGGCTCGGTGCCGCCCGCGGCGAGGGCGGCGCCGACCACCTCGTCGACCTTCTCCCGGCTCTCCGCGCTCAGGGCGAGCATGACCTCGGTGCTCTTGGTGGCGTCCGCCACCTCCTTGGTGGCGAAGTCCTTGAAGCGGTCCTCGGTCATCAGCATCGCGAAGATCGTGTCGCTGATGACGAGGCAGCCGGTCCGGTCGTCGCTGAACCGGGGGTTGAAGGAGTAGCCGAGCCTGCCCCAGAACGCCTTGCTGGCCTCGATGTCCTTGACCGGCAGGTTGACGAAGATCATGGTGGACATCTCGGTTCCTCTTCTCTCGTGTGGTGTGCTTTCGAGAGATAGACCGGGGGCTCCGGGAAAACTCATCGCTGCTGCGGAAACTTTTCCGAAGATCTCCGCCGGGCAGCCGGTCGAGGCCCGTCACCGCAGGTCAGGCCATGGAGCGGAGCTCCAGCGCAGCCAGCGGGACGAAGCCCGGAGCGTCCTCCCTCCGGAGCAGCGCGGGATCCGGCCCGGCCAGCCGCCGGTGCAGGGCCAGCGCGATCCGCTCGCCCGTCGCCTTCGCCCGCTCCGCGGTCGGCCCCCGGTGCAGGCCGTCGACGGCGGCGTGCCACAGCTGCACCCAGCGCCCGAAGTCCTCGGCGGTCATCGCCCGCGCCGAGTGCAGGGCGGCGTGCGGGGTGAAGGCATCGCGCCGGTAGTCGGCCGTACGGAACAGGGCCCGCTCCCAGAAATCGGTGATCCGGGGCAGGTGGACCTCGAGGTCCGTGCCGGCGACCTCGGTGAAGTACGGCCCGATCCGCCGGTCGGCGAAGGCGGCGGTGTAGAAGCGGCGCAGCACGACGTCGAGGTCGGCGCGGCCGGTGATGTCGTTGTCCGCGGCGAACTGGTTCATTGCTTCACCATCCTCGCCGAAACGGCGCCGCCCCAGGGCTGAAAGTCCCGCGGTTCGTCACATCGTGCGGATCGCACGCGAACAGGCCGCCCCCGCGTCACGCCGGGTAGAGGCTGCGGCAATTCGGCGCTCGCAGGGTCCTCGGAACTGCGCGGGCGGCACGATCCCGTGGAACAGGGACGGCTCGCCGGCCGCGACGCTGAAGGCGGCCGTCCCGGGGCCCCGGACCCCGATTCCCGGTCCGGGGGCCCCTCGGGCGGCTACGAGGCCACCGCGCCGCCCTTGAGGAGCGCGGCCCCCAGCGGGGTCACCGTGTGCAGGACGGCGTTGCCCCGGCGCAGGGTGGTGACCAGGCCAGCCTCGCGCATCACGCAGGCGTGCTGGCTCGCGGAGGCCAGCGAGACCCCGGCCCGGCGGGCCAGCTCGCTGGTGGTCGCGCCGTCGCCGATGGCCCGCAGCACCACCGAGCGGGTGTGCCCGACGAGCTTGCCCAGCGTGCGCTGGCGCTGCTCCTCCAGGGGCCGAATCGATTCGCCGCCGGTGGGCGCCGAGGCCAGCTGCGCGGCGGCCGGGTAGACCAGCACCGGGGGCAGCTCCGGGTCGTGCAGGGTCACGGCGGTGCGCCGGCAGAAGAACGACGGCTGGAGCAGCAGCCCGCGCCCCCGCAGCCGTACGTCGCGGTCCACGGGGTAGTCGCACTCCAGGATCGGAGCCCGCCAGCGCAGCATCGGCGGCAGCGAGGCCAGCAGCTCGTCGGCGCCGCCGTCCAGCAGGGCCCGGCCGCGCGCGGCCCGCTCGGCCTCGATCTGGGCCTGGATGTGCGTCCAGTACGGCTCCACGGCCGCCCGGTGGTAGCCGCGCAGCTCGCCCAGCAGCCTCGGCAGGTGCTTGGTGCCGCCGTCCATGAAGTCCCGCAGCCGCCGCGGGACCGGCGCGTCGGCGCCTCCGGTCACGGTCGAGGGCATGCCGAACGCGGCCCCTACGCCCGTGCCCGCGCCCAGCAGCGTCAGCTCGCGCCGCATCCGCTCGGGGCGGATCCCGCGCAGGGCGTCCAGGCCCACGTCCCACCCGTACTGCCCCTCGACAGGGGTCAGGAAATCGGGAAAATACCCGCGGCTCGGTATGAGCGCACCGAGCAAACGTGTTTCACTATTCAACCTGCTCCGGGTTTCCGTACGCCATTCACCGAAGAGCCGGGCATCACGCCGGTCTCTTAAGCGGTGAAAACTCAGAATCGTTTCCCACAACGCATCGGGACGCCCTGCCATCCGTACGCGTGCCAGGTCCACTCCAGTGAAATGGATACGCAGCACCGAACCCCCACCTGTGCAACCGCAATCCCCCCGCTCCATGAGTATGCATGCCGTCACACGACGTCACCACGCCCTTTCAGCCACAGTTGAAACCCCTTTCGGCAGGGGCGTGACAACCGAAATCCTGTACTCCGCCAGGCACACTCCAGTGCGACCGAAACGCTCCGTGAAGGCCGTGGGGGGCTTTGCGGGGCCTGGCGGTCGGTCGCACCGGGAAGCGCCGACGTGCCTGGCAGATTGACAGCAGGCGGTGGACGGGTGGGGATCCGTCCACCGCCTGCTGGCGTAAAGATTTGTTGAACAATAAAAATGGGCGCGTCCGCCCTCGGGGGTCAGGGAACCCGGGGGCGGACGCGCAGTCAGCGGGCCCTGTCAGGGCCGTGAAGGGGTCAGCGGCTGTCGCTGCCCTTCGCCTCGGCGGCGGCACGGCCGGCCTCCAGGCGCGCCACCGGAATCCGGAAGGGCGAGCAGGAGACGTAGTCGAGGCCGACCTCGTGGAAGAAGTGGACGGACTCGGGGTCGCCGCCGTGCTCGCCGCAGACGCCGAGCTTGAGGTCGGGGCGGGTGGCCCGGCCGGCCAGGGCCGCGCTGCGGACCAGCGCGCCGACGCCGTCCTTGTCGATGGTCTCGAACGGCGAGACCCCGAAGATGCCCTTCTCCAGGTACGCGGTGAAGAAGCTGGCCTCGACGTCGTCGCGGGAGAAGCCCCACACCGTCTGCGTCAGGTCGTTCGTACCGAAGGAGAAGAACTGCGCGGCCTCGGCGATCTGCCCGGCCGTGAGGGCGGCGCGGGGCAGCTCGATCATCGTGCCGATCGTCAGCTTGAGGCTGGTGCCGGTGGCGGCCTCGACCTCGGCGATGACCGCGTCGGCCTCCTCGCGGACGATCTCCAGCTCCTGGACGGTGCCGACGAGCGGGACCATGATCTCGGCGCGCGGGTCGCCCTTGGCGTTCTTGCGCTCGGCCGCGGCCTCGGCGATCGCCCGGACCTGCATGGCGAACAGACCGGGGATGACCAGGCCGAGACGGACACCGCGCAGACCCAGCATCGGGTTCTGCTCGTGCAGCTTGTGCACGGCCTGGAGCAGGCGCAGGTCGTTCTCGTTGGCGTCCTTGCGGGACTCGGCGAGGGCGACGCGCACCGACAGCTCGGTGATGTCGGGCAGGAACTCGTGCAGCGGCGGGTCGAGGAGGCGGACGGTGACGGGCAGGCCGTCCATCGCCTCGAACAGCTCGACGAAGTCCTTCTTCTGCAGCGGCAGGAGGGCACTCAGCGCGTCCTCGCGCTCCGCGTCGGTGTCCGCGAGGATCAGGTGCTCGACCAGCTCGCGGCGCTCACCGAGGAACATGTGCTCGGTGCGGCACAGGCCGATGCCCTGGGCGCCGAAGCGGCGGGCGCGCAGCGCGTCCTCGGCGTTGTCGGCGTTGGCGCGCACCCGCAGCCGGCGGACGCGGTCCGCGTACGCCATGATCCGGTGGACGGCGGCGACCAGCTCGTCGGCGTCGTCGGCGCCGGCGTGCATGCGGCCCTCGAAGTACTCGACGACCGGGGACGGTACGACGGGTACCTCACCGAGGTAGACCTTGCCGGTGGAGCCGTCGATGGAGACGACGTCGCCCTCCTCGATCACCGTTCCGCCGACCGTCATCCGGCGGCGCTTGGTGTCGACCTCGAGGTCCTCGGCGCCGCAGACGCAGGTCTTGCCCATGCCGCGGGCCACGACGGCGGCGTGCGAGGTCTTGCCGCCGCGCGAGGTCAGGATGCCCTCGGCGGCGATCATGCCGTCCAGGTCGTCCGGGTTGGTCTCGCGGCGGATCAGGATGACCTTCTCGCCGGAGCGGGACCACTTGACGGCCGTGTACGAGTCGAAGACGGCCTTGCCGACCGCCGCGCCCGGGGAGGCGGCGATGCCGCGGCCGAGCAGGGTGGTCTTGGCGTCCTCGTCGAAGCGCGGGAACATCAGCTGCGCGAGCTGGGCGCCGTTGACGCGCTGGAGGGCCTCGGCCTCGTCGATCAGGCCCTGGTCCACGAGCTGGGTGGCGATGCGGAAGGCGGCACCGGCGGTGCGCTTGCCGACGCGGGTCTGCAGCATCCACAGCTGGCCGCGCTCGATGGTGAACTCGATGTCGCAGAGATCCTTGTAGTGGGTCTCCAGCGTCGTCATGATCGTCATGAGCTGGTCGTACGAGGCCTTGTCGATCGTCTCGAGGTCGGCCAGCGGGACGGTGTTGCGGATGCCCGCGACGACGTCCTCGCCCTGGGCGTTCTGCAGGTAGTCGCCGTACACGCCCGCGTGGCCGCTGGCGGGGTCGCGGGTGAAGGCGACGCCGGTGCCGGAGTCGGGGCCGAGGTTGCCGAAGACCATGGAGCAGATGTTGACCGCGGTGCCCAGGTCGCTCGGGATGCGCTCCTGGCGGCGGTAGAGCTTGGCGCGGTCGGTGTTCCAGGAGTTGAAGACCGCCTCGACGGCGAGGTCCAGCTGCTCGCGGGCGTCCTGCGGGAACTCGCGGCCGGCCTGCTTGGCGACGATCTTCTTGAAGCGGGTGACCAGCTTCTTCAGGTCGGCGGCGTCGAGGTCGGTGTCGACGGTGACCTTCTTGGCGGCCTTGGCCTCGTCGAGGGCTTCCTCGAAGAGCTCGCCGTCGACGTCGAGGACGGTCTTGCCGAACATCTGGATGAGGCGGCGGTACGAGTCCCACGCGAAGCGCTCGTTGCCGGCCTGGGAGGCAAGGCCGGTGACGGACTCGTCGGAGAGGCCGATGTTGAGGACCGTGTCCATCATGCCGGGCATGGAGAACTTGGCACCGGAGCGCACGGAGACCAGCAGCGGGTCGTCCGACTGGCCGAGCTTCTTGCCCATCTTCGCCTCGAGGGCGGCCAGGTGGGCGCTGACCTCGTCGCGCAGCGCGGCCGGGGCCTCACCGCTGGCGAGGTAGACCTTGCAGGCCTCGGTGGTGATGGTGAAGCCGGGAGGGACCGGCAGACCCAGGTTGGTCATCTCGGCGAGGTTGGCCCCCTTGCCGCCGAGAAGGTCCTTGAGGTCGCGGTTTCCCTCGGTGAAGTCGTAGACGAACTTCTGATCTTTGTTTTCCGACACGGGTCTCGACTCCTCGAGGACTCGGTGGCTGCCCTGACGGCCAGGAACATACCCAGATCGAAGGCTTCTGGGTACGTCCACTTGGCCGTCATACGGATGTAACCACTCGTGCGCCAGCAGATCGAAAGTAACCGACGAGTAGCCGGAACCTACGAAGAGCGTTCACCTCCCGAAGGATGAAGGGGCTTCTGAGGCCTGTTTCCGCTCGGATGAGCGATCATCGATACATTTGCGTTCAACTCTTGAACAAACAAAGGGTGGCACCCAGTGCCACCCTTTGGAAGTCATACCCGTGATTTTTGCGCTCATGTGAGCGCAACCCCACCCATGCGTGGCGTATGTCACGCTGCCGACGGCATACTTTGTCAGCTGTTTCTCAGCCCCCGGACGTGTCCAGTTCGGCGTCCTCGCTCACGCCGGCGCAGTCGTACGGATCCTTCAGCCAGCCATCCGGGAGGACAACCCGGTTGTTTCCGGACGTCCGGCCGCGCGGACCGTCCGCGCTGTCGGGCCACGACTGGTCCAGGTCGAGCTCGCTCAGATGAGCATCCAGCTCGGCCAGCGACGAGGTGATCGCCAGCTTCTTCCGCATCTCGGAACCCACCGAGAAGCCCTTGAGGTACCAGGCCACGTGCTTACGGAAGTCGATCACCCCGCGCGCCTCGTCGCCGATCCACTCCCCCAGCAGTTCGGCGTGCCGGTGCATGGTGCCCGCGACCTCGCGCAGCGTGGGCTTGTGGAAGTCCTCCGGACGCCCCTCGAAGGCTGCCACCAGGTCGTTGAACAGCCACGGGCGGCCCAGGCAGCCGCGCCCCACGACCACTCCGTCGCAGCCGGTCTCGCGGACCATGCGCAGTGCGTCCTGCGCGCACCAGATGTCGCCGTTGCCGAGCACCGGGATCTCCGGCACGTGCTCCTTGAGCCGCGCGATGGCGTCCCAGTCGGCGGTGCCGCCGTAGTGCTGGGCGGTGGTGCGCCCGTGCAGGGCGATGGCGGTGACGCCCTCCTCGACGGCGATCCGGCCGGCGTCCAGGTAGGTGAGGTGGTCGTCGTTGATGCCCTTGCGCATCTTCATGGTGACCGGCAGGTCGCCGGCGCCCGCGACGGCCTCGCGCAGGATGGCGCGCAGCAGGTTCCGCTTGTACGGGAGGGCGGAGCCGCCGCCCTTGCGGGTCACCTTGGGGACCGGGCAGCCGAAGTTGAGGTCGATGTGGTCGGCGCGGTCCTCTTCGACGATCATGCGGACCGCCTTGCCGACCGTCGCCGGGTCGACTCCGTACAGCTGGATCGAGCGGGGCTTCTCGGTCTCGTCGAAGTGGATCAGCTGCATGGTCTTCTCGTTGCGCTCGACCAGGGCGCGGGTCGTGATCATCTCGCTCACGAACAGCCCCTTGCCGCCGCTGAACTCGCGGCAGAGGGTCCGGAACGGGGCATTGGTGATGCCGGCCATGGGGGCGAGCACCACAGGGGGCTGCACGGTGTGCGGGCCGATCGCGAGCGGCGGAGGGAGCGTGGTCATCCCCCCATTGTCGCCCAGGCGAAACACGCCACGCATTTCTTTAGTTAGGCGTACTATCGGAAGCGTGCCCGAGTTGAGCCGCCGTCGGAGGCTGCTGGTCCTGGCGATCTGCTGCATGAGCCTGCTCATCGTCAGCCTCGACGTGACCGTCCTCAACGTCGCCCTGCCCTCGATGCGCCGCGAACTGCACGCCTCGGTCGCCGGAATGCAGTGGACGATCGACGCGTACACGCTGGTCCTGGCCTCGCTGCTGATGCTGGCAGGCTCCACTGCGGACCGGATCGGGCGTCGCAAGGTCTTCACCGCGGGCCTCGTCCTCTTCGCGGCGGGCTCGCTGCTCTGCTCGCTGGCACCGACCCTGGAGTGGCTGATCGCCTTCCGGATGCTGCAGGCCGTGGGCGGCTCGATGCTCAACCCGGTCGCGATGTCGATCATCACCAACACCTTCACGGATCCGCGTGAGCGGGCCCGCGCCATCGGCGCCTGGGGCGCTGTGGTCGGCATCTCCATGGCCGCGGGCCCGCTGATCGGCGGGCTGCTGGTGGACTCGGTCGGCTGGCGCTCCATCTTCTGGATCAACCTCCCGGTCGGGCTGCTGGCCCTGGCACTGACCCTGCGGTTCGTCCCCGAGTCCCGGGCCGCGCGCCCGCGCCGCCCGGACCCGGTGGGCCAGCTGCTGATCATGGCCCTGCTGAGCTCCGTGACGTACGGGATCATCGAGGCGCCGACCGCCGGCTGGAGCTCGCCGGTCATCCTCGGCTGCGCGGCCCTGGCCGTGGCCTCGCTGACGGGGCTGCTGTTCTACGAGCCGCGGCGGGCCGAGCCGCTGATCGACCCGCGGTTCTTCCGGAGCGCTCCCTTCAGCGGTGCGACGGTGATCGCGGTCAGCTCCTTCGCCGCGCTGTCCGGGTTCCTGTTCCTGAACACCCTGTACCTGCAGGACGTACGGGGGCTCGACGCACTCGACGCCGGGCTCTACATGCTGCCGATGGCCGTGCTGACCTTCCTCTGCGCACCGCTGTCGGGGCGGCTCGTGGGCAGTCGGGGGCCGCGGCCGTCGCTGCTGATCGCGGGCTCCGCGATGGCGGCGAGCGGGCTGCTGTTCGCCGCCTTCTCGGCCGAGACCTCGACGCCACTGCTGTTCACCGCGTACGTGCTGTTCGGGCTGGGCTTCGGCATGGTGAACGCGCCCATCACCAACACGGCGGTCTCCGGGATGCCCCGGGCCCAGGCGGGGGTCGCGGCCGCGGTCGCCTCCACCAGCAGGCAGACCGGCGGCACGCTGGGCGTGGCCGTGATCGGCTCCGTCCTGGCGGCCGGAACGGCGGGCGGCGCCGATTTCGCCGAGGCGACCCGGCCGGCCTGGTGGATCATCACGGGCTGGGGGCTGCTCGCGCTCCTCGTGGGCGCCGCGACCAGTGGCCGGTGGGCCCTGCAGACGGCGGCACGGACCGCCCGCAGGCTGGAGCGGTCGGCCGAAGCGCCCTCGCGGGCCGGAGCCCCGCCGCGCGGCTGACGACCGAGCCGCCGCAGGGGGGGCGGTGCGCGGTGCGGGGTCGGGGGTGGCCCGGCTACTCGCCGCAGTTGAAGTCGTCGGAGTTCGAGTCGATCCGGGCCAGCAGGCCGCGCAGGGCTTCCTGGTCCTGCCGCGAGAGCGCGGCGAACATCGCGCGTTCGACCTCGTCGAGCGCCGCGTTCGTCTTGGTGAGGGCGGCCGATCCGGCCTCGGTGATGGCCACGTTGTGGCGGCGGCGGTCGGCCGGATCCCGGCGGCGGACGGCCAGGCCCTCGCCCTCCAGGTCGTTCAGGATGCCGACCAGCACGCTCGGGTCCACCTCCAGCCGCTCGGTCAGTGCCCGCTGGCTGATGGGGCCGCCCTCCAGGTGCATCAGCGTCATCGTGTGCCGCGGGGTGAGCCCGGCCGCGCTGAGCGCCTTCTTCATCCGGGTCTCGGTGATCGAGCCGTGCCAGGCCAGCAGCAGGCCCAGCCGCTGCGGTGGGTGCGGGGATTCCTGAGCTGCCGTCATATCGGACATCGTAACAACCGGGGAATGGTTGCAGAGCTTCAATCGTTGATGCTATTCAATGATCTGGCACCCTCGACCGTTGGAGCTCATCATGTTCATTGCGTACGCCGTCGTCGCCGGCCTGCTCGCACTCGTCCTGGCCGCGTCCGCCGCGTTCACGCTCCAGCGCAACGAGGCGATCGTGGCGAGCATGCGGAAGGTCCAGGTCCCGGACGCCTGGCTGCCACGGCTGGCCACCCTGAAGGCGGCCGGCGCGATCGGCCTGGTCGCAGGCCTGTGGGTGACTCCACTGGGCGTGGCCGCCGCGGTCGGCGTGACGCTCTACTTCATCGGCGCGGTCATCACCCACCTGCGCGTCAGGGACTTCGAGCTGGCCCCGGCGGCCGTCCTCGCCCTGGTGGCGGCGGCGGCGCTGGCGCTGCGCATGGCGGCATAGCCACTCTGACGGGTGACAGATATTGAAATCTGTCACCCGTCATGCCATTCTTGTTCCATGACGACGAACGAGAACACCCAGGCGAACGAAAGCACCCAGGCGACTGCCGGCCACCGCGCCCGCACCCTCGGCTCGACCGGACCCTCCGTCTTCCCGCTGGGGCTGGGCTGCATGGGCATGTCCGCCCTCTACGGGGAAGCCGACCGCACGGAGTCGATCGCGACGATCCACGCCGCCCTGGACGCCGGCGTCACGCTGCTCGACACCGGCGACTTCTACGGCATGGGGCACAACGAAATGCTCATCGGCGAAGCCCTGCGCACCGCGCCCGCCGCGGCCCGCGAGCAGGCGCTGACCAGCGTGAAGTTCGGCGCCCTGCGGACGGTCGAGGGCGGGTTCACCGGCTACGACGGCCGCCCCGAGGCAGTCAAGAACTTCCTGGCCTACTCGCTCCAGCGCCTGGGCCGGGACCACATCGACATCTACCGGATCGCCCGCGTCGACCCTGCCGTCCCGATCGAGGAGACCGTCGGCGCGATCGCCGAGGCCGTCGAGGCCGGGCACGTACGGCACATCGGCCTCTCCGAGGTCGGCGCGGACACCCTGCGCCGGGCCGCGGCCGTGGCCCCGATCGCGGACCTCCAGATCGAGTACTCGCTCATCTCCCGCGGCATCGAGGAGGAGATCCTGCCGACCGCCCGCGAGCTGGGCATCGGCGTCACGGCGTACGGGGTGCTGAGCCGCGGCCTGATCAGCGGGCACTTCAGCCGCGACCAGGAGCTGGCGCCGGGCGACTTCCGGGGGATGAGCCCCCGGTTCCAGGGCGAGAACCTGCAGCGCAACCTCGACCTGGTCGACGCCCTGCGCAAGGTCGCGGAGGACAAGGGGGTCAGCGTCGCCCAGACCGCCATCGCCTGGGTGATCTCGCGCGGCGAGGACATCGTGCCGCTGGTGGGCGCCCGCCGTCGGGACCGGCTGTCCGAGGCACTGGGTGCCATGGACGTGGAGCTGACCCCTGCGGACCTGGCGGCCATCGAGGAGGCGGTCCCGGCGGGCGCCGCGGCCGGCGATCGGTACCCGGCCGCACAGATGGCCCACCTCGACAGCGAGCACTGAGCGGGCGGTACGGTCGTACTCATGCCCCCCGCTGCTGCCGAGCCCCTGACACCCGAGCGCATCCTCGAGACCACCGAGGACGTGCTGCGCCGCTACGGCCCCACCAAGGCGACCGTGGTGGACGTGGCCCGCGCCCTGGGCGTCAGCCACGGCAGCGTGTACCGGCACTTCCCGTCGAAGGCGGCGCTGCGCGAGGCCGTCACGGACCGCTGGCTCGCCAAGAGCGTCGCCCGCCTGGAGGAGATCGCCTCGGCCCCCACCGGGACCGCACCCTCCAAGCTGGAGGCGTGGCTGGAGGCACTCTTCGAGGCCAAGCGCCACAAGGCGGGTGACGACCCCGAGCTGTTCGCGACGTACACGGTGCTGCTCGCCGAGAACAGCGGTGTGGTGGATCACCACCTGGGCCAGCTGATCGACCAGTTGGGGCGGATCATCTCCGAAGGCGTCGAGGCCGGGTCGCTCAGTGCGCCCGATGTGCCGGCCGCCGCCCGGGCCGTGTTCGACGCCACCGGCCGTTTCCACGATCCGCAGTACGCGGCCGACTGGCTCTCGCCCACGATCATCACGGAGTTCGAGGCCGTCACCGCCCTCCTGATCCGGGGCCTGCGCGCCTGACCGGATCGGCAAACGTCCGGAACCAGACACTCCGGACGGCTTGATGATCATTTTGGGCGTGGCTAGCTTGTCCGTGCCTCGTCAATTCCATACGGTCCCCCTACCGCACTTCATCAGGCACGTCCCAGGGGGAACCTTGTCCGCTCAAGAAACTCAGGCAGTGCAGCCCGGACCTCCGGCCCGCTCCGGCGGCGCCGCCGCGATCGGCTTGATCCTGACCATCGCGCTCAACGTGGTCGCACCGATCGTCACGTACAACACCCTCGTCGACGACCACGGCTGGAGCGAGGCCTCGGCGCTGCTGGCCAGTGGCGCCTGGCCGGTGCTCGACAGCGCCATCATGGTGGCCTGGCGGCGCAAGCTCGACGAGTTCGCCATCGTCACCCTGGTGTTCCTGGTGATCACCGCCGTGGTCTCCCTCGTGGGCGCCCAGTCCACCCAGGCCCTGCTGGTCAAGGACTCCGTCGTCACGGGCCTGTTCGGGCTCCTGTGCCTGGTCACACTGCTCGCGCCGCGTCCGCTGATGTTCTACTTCGGCCGGAAGTTCGGCACGGACGGCACCCCGGCGGGCGTGGCGTACTACAACGACCTGTGGCGGTTCGAGGGTTTCCGCAACGCCCAGCGCCGCATGACCCTGGTCTGGGGCGTGGTCTACCTCATCGAGGCGGCGGTCCGGATCGCCCTGTCGTACGTCCTGGACACCTCCACCATGGTGACCCTCAGCCCGTTCATGATCTACGGGGCGCTCGGCGGCCTGGCCCTGTGGACGGTCCGCTTCGTCAAGCGCACCAAGGCGGAGGGCGAGAAGCGGGCCGCCGCGACCGCCGCCGCGGCCGCGCAGGCCGGGGGGTCCGCGGCCTGACCGCCCGGACGGCCCGGTACGGGAAAGACCGGTGGCCCGGTGCGCGATCCGCGCACCGGGCCACCGGTCTCTCAGGCGGGAACTAGCAGCCCAGCAGACGGCTGCCGAGGTAGCTCTGGATCTGGTCCAGGGAGACGCGCTCCTGCTTCATGGTGTCGCGCTCGCGCACGGTCACCGCGTTGTCGTCCAGGGTGTCGAAGTCGACCGTGACGCAGAACGGCGTACCGATCTCGTCCTGGCGGCGGTAGCGGCGGCCGATGGCGCCCGCGTCGTCGAACTCGATGTTCCAGTTCTTGCGCAGGTCGGCGGCGAGGCCCTTGGCCTTCGGCGACAGCTGCTGGTTGCGGGACAGCGGCAGGACGGCGACCTTGATCGGGGCCAGGCGCGGGTCGAAACGCATCACGGTGCGCTTCTCCATGACGCCCTTGGCGTTCGGGGCCTCGTCCTCGTTGAACGCGTCGAGCATGAAGGCGAGCATGGCGCGGTTGACACCGGCCGCCGGCTCGATGACGTACGGGGTGTAGCGCTCACCGGCTTCCTGGTCGAAGAAGGTGAGGTCCTGGCCCGAGGCGGCGGAGTGGGCCTTGAGGTCGAAGTCGGTGCGGTTGGCCACACCCTCGAGCTCGGAGAACTCGTTGCCGCCGAAGTTGAAGCGGTACTCGATGTCGGCGGTGCGCTTCGAGTAGTGGGACAGCTTCTCCTTCGGGTGGTCGTACCAGCGGATGTTCTCCTCGCGGATGCCGAGGTCGCGGTACCAGTTCCACCGCTCCTGCATCCAGTACTCCTGCCACTGCTCGTCCTCGCCCGGCTTGACGAAGAACTCCATCTCCATCTGCTCGAACTCACGCGTGCGGAAGATGAAGTTGCCCGGAGTGATCTCGTTGCGGAAGGACTTGCCCATCTGCGCGATGCCGAACGGGGGCTTCTTGCGCGAGGTGGTCTGCACCTGGGCGAAGTTGGTGAAGATGCCCTGGGCGGTCTCGGGGCGCAGGTACGCCTTCGAGCCGGTGTCCTGGGTCGGGCCGAGGTGGGTCTCCAGCATGCCGGAGAACTGCTTGGGCTCGGTGAACTGGCCCTTCACACCGCAGTTGGGGCAGTTGACGTCGGCAAGACCGTTCTCGGGCAGACGGCCGTGCTTGGCCTCGTACGCCTCCTCGAGGTGGTCCGCGCGGTGGCGCTTGTGGCAGGAGGTGCACTCGGTCAGCGGGTCCGAGAAGGTCGCGACGTGGCCGGAGGCCACCCAGACCTCGGGCGCCAGGATCACGGACGAGTCGATACCGACGATGTCCTCACGCCCGGTGACCATCGCCTTCCACCACTGGCGCTTGATGTTCTCCTTGAGCTCGACACCGAGCGGGCCGTAATCCCAGGCAGCCCTGGAGCCGCCGTAGATCTCACTGCACGGGAAAACGAAGCCACGGCGCTTGCTCAGGCTGACGATGGTGTCGATCTTGTCGGCGGCCACGGTGCTCTCTTCATTACGAGGACGAACGGCGAATGCCTCAGGTTACCGGCGCCCGCACCCCCCCTTTCAAATCGGTTCCCCTCCACGGCCCGCCGGCCGGGCTCCCGACCAGGCTTTTTGACAACCGTTTCCATATTTGATGAAAATGGATGTCATGAACGTACGACGACTCATACCCGCAGCCGCTCTCGCCGGAGCCGTCGCCCTCGGCGCCACGGCCCTCACCGCCTGCTCCGGAGCCTCGGCCGCCGGGGGCGGCAAGGACGGCAAGCTCGCCGTCATGTCGTCGTTCTATCCGATGCAGTTCCTCGCCGAACAGATCGGCAAGGACCACGTGAAGGCCGACACCCTGACCAAGCCGGGCGTCGAACCGCACGACCTGGAGATCACCCCGAAGCAGACCGGGCAGCTGGGCGAATCCGATGTGGTCCTCTACCTCAAGGGCCTCCAGCCCGCCGTCGACAAGGCCGTCGCCCAGTCCGGCGTGAAGCACGTCGTCGACGCCGCCACCCTCACCAAGCTCGAGGTGCACGGCTCCTCCGGCCACGACCACGCCCACGAGGGCGAGGAGGGCCACGCCGAGGGCGAGGGCCACGCCGAGGGCGAAGCCGGCAAGGACCCGCACATCTGGCTCGACCCGGTGAAGTACGCCGAGGTCGCCAAGGGCGTCGGCGCGGCCCTGGAGAAGGCCGACCCCGAGCACGCGGCGGACTACCGCAACAACACCGGCGAGCTGGTCGGCAAGCTGACCGCGCTGGACACGGAGTTCAAGGACGGCCTGAAGGACACCGCGTCCAAGACCTTCATCACCACGCACTCCGCCTTCGGCTACCTCGCCGAGCGCTACGGCCTCGACCAGGAGGGCATCTCCGGCGTCGACCCCGAGTCCGAGCCGAGCCCGGCCCGGATGAAGGAACTCCAGGCCGTCGCGAAGAAGGACAATGTCTCGACCGTGTTCTTCGAGACGCTGGCCAGCGACAAGACGGCCAGGTCGCTCGCCGCCGACACGGGCCTGAAGACCGACGTCCTCGACCCGCTCGAGGGAATCACCGACAAGTCCCAGGGCGCTGACTACCTCGAGGTCATGCGGTCCAACCTGAAGAACCTGCAGAAGGCGCTCGGTAGCAAGTAATGGCAGTAACGGAGGCGCGTGCCATGGAATCCCAGCCCGCGGAGGCAGCGGACCAGCCCGTCATATCCCTGCGCGGGGCCACCGCCTCGCTCGGCTCCCGCCCCGTGCTGCGCGGGGTCGACCTCACCGTCCGGCGCGGCGAGGTCGTCGCCCTGCTCGGCGCCAACGGCTCCGGCAAGTCCACGGCCGTGCGCGCCGTCGTCGGCCAGGTCCCGCTGTCGGACGGCGCCCTGGCACTGTTCGGCACGGACTTCAGCCGCTTCCGCGCCTGGTCGCGCATCGGGTACGTCCCGCAGCGCACCACCGCCGCCAGCGGCGTCCCGGCCACCGTCCGCGAGGTCGTCTCCTCCGGCCGGCTGGCCCGCTCCCGCTTCGGCATCCTCCGCAAGGCCGACAAGGCGGCCGTCGAGCGGGCCCTGGCCCTCGTCGACATGGGTCAGTACGCCGACGCCTCCGTCAACGCGCTCTCCGGCGGCCAGCACCAGCGCGTGCTCATCGCGCGGGCGCTCGCCGTGGAGCCCGACCTGCTGATCATGGACGAGCCGATGGCCGGCGTGGACCTCGCCAACCAGGAGGTCCTCGCGAACGCCCTGCGCGAGCAGGTCGCCGCCGGCTCGACCGTCCTGCTCGTCCTGCACGAGCTGGGCCCGCTGGAGCCGCTGATCGACCGCGCCGTCGTCCTGCGCGACGGCTGCGTCGTCCACGACGGAACGCCTCCGGAGGCCGTGGGCCAGCACGCCCTGCCCGGCCACGACCACGTACACCCCCACGCGGCGCACGACGCCGAGCCCCTGCGGACGGGACTGCTGAGCTGATGGACCTCCTCACCTACGCCTTCATGCAGCGGGCCCTGCTCGCGGCCGTCCTGGTCGGCGTCACCGCCCCCGCCATCGGCACGTACCTCGTGCAGCGCCGCCAGGCCGTCATGGGCGACGGCATCGGGCACGTGGCCATGACCGGTGTCGCACTCGGCTTCCTGCTCAACGCGAGCCCGGTGTGGACGGCGACCCTGGTCGCCGTCATCGGCGCGGTCGGCATGGAGCTGATCCGCTCCCGCGGCAAGACCAGCGGCGACATCGCGCTCGCCATGCTGTTCTACGGCGGCCTGGCCGGCGGTGTGATGATCATCAACCTGGCTCCGGGCGGCTCGACGGCCAATCTGACCAGCTACCTCTTCGGCTCGATCACCACGGTCTCCGCCGAGGACGTCACCGCGGTCGTGATCCTCGCGGCCTTCGTGATCGCCGTCACCCTCGGCCTGCGCCGCCAGCTGTTCGCCGTCTGCCAGGACGAGGAGTTCGCCCGGGTCACCGGCCTGCCGGTGCGCTTCCTGAACCTGCTGATCGCGGTCACCGCCGCCGTCACCGTGACCGTCGCCATGCGGATCGTCGGCCTGCTGCTGGTCAGCGCCATGATGGTGATCCCGGTCGCGGCGGCGCAGCGCGTCACCCGCGGCTTCACCGCCACCCTGTCGGTGGCCATGGTGATCGGCGTGCTGGTCTCGCTCTCCGGCACGGTCGCGACGTACTACATCGACGCCCCCTCCGGCGGCACCATCGTGCTGCTCGCCATCGGCGTCTTCATGGTGATGACCGCACTGTCCACGCCGCTGGCCCGGCGCCGGGCACATGCGGCCCGCGCCGCCGAAGAGGTCTGCACGCGCGATGATGTGAAGGTCTAGGAGGGACGGCCGCCTGGCACAATGGGCCGAGGCCGATACGAGGAGGAACCGGTGGCGACTGCGCCTGGCGAGATGAATACCGCGCCAGTACGAGGACGATCCACCCGGCAGCGGGCAGCCGTCGCGGCGGCGCTGGACGAGGTGGACGAGTTCCGCAGCGCCCAGGAGCTGCACGACATGCTCAAGCACCGCGGTGACTCCGTGGGCCTGACCACCGTGTACCGCACCCTCCAGTCGCTCGCCGACGCCGGCGAGGTCGACGTGCTGCGCACCAGCGACGGCGAGTCGGTATACCGGCGCTGCTCCACCGGGGACCACCACCATCACCTGGTCTGCCGCAAGTGCGGCAAGGCGGTCGAGGTGGAGGGCCCGGCGGTGGAGAAGTGGGCGGAGTCCATCGCGGCCGAACACGGCTACGTGAACGTCGCCCACACCGTGGAGATCTTCGGCACCTGCGCCGACTGCGCGGCCGCCGCCTCCGCCTAGAGCCTCTGCAGGTTGCGGTCGAGGACGGCCCGGAGGCGGTCGACGTCCGCCGGGTCCCCGGCCCCGCGCTTGGGCAGGATCGTCATCGCCACCGCCCGCTTGGCGACGCTGAGCGTGACGAAGGTGTCGGCCGTCTCCGTGTACAGCGGCTGAGCGGCCCAGTTGATGCGCGTCTGCGTGTCGGCGGTGCTCACCTGCAGCCCGGCGGCGTCCACCACCGCCGTGGTCTCCCCGGCCTTGGCCAGCAGCCCCGCGAAGGCCCGCGCCGTGAGCTGCGGGCCGAAGAGCGTGAGTACGAGCATCAGGACCCCGGCCCCGGCGATGAGCAGCGGCTTGGCGGGGGACCCCTCGCCCATCGACGCCAGCCCCCCGAAGCCCAGCAGCAACACCCCGAAGCCGGTCGTCAGCATCCGCCTGCGGCGCCCTGCGGGCACCCGGGCGTCACGCGCCCGGAGCGCCTGCGCGATGTCCGCCGTGGTGATCCGGTAGACGAGCCGTACCGGCACCTGTTCCCCGCTCATGTCCATGACAGCGGACCCTATGGTCGCGGCGCGTTCCCCGCGACGGTCTTTCGCGCGAGGTCGGCCGCGCCCCGGGGTCAGGCGCTGGACTCGGCCTGGTTCGGGACGGCGCCGCCGAAGCGGCGGTCGCGCTGGGCGTACTCCAGGCACGCCTGCCAGAGGTTGCGGCGGTCGAAGTCCGGCCACAGCACGTCCTGGAAGACCATCTCGGCGTACGCGCTCTGCCAGAGCAGGTAGTTGGAGGTGCGCTGCTCGCCGCTCGGCCGCAGGAAGAGGTCCACGTCGGGCATGTCCGGGTAGTACATGTACTTCGCGAAGGTCTTCTCGTTGACCTTCGACGGGTCCAGCCTGCCCGCGGCCACGTCCCGCGCGATCGCCTGCGCCGCGTCCGCGATCTCCGCGCGGCCGCCGTAGTTCACGCAGAAGTACAGGGTCATCGCGTCGTTGTCGACGGTCTGCTCCTGGGCGACCTGGAGCTCCTGGACGACCGACTTCCACATCTTCGGCATGCGGCCGACCCAGCGGATCCGGATGCCCAGCTCGTTCATCTCGTCGCGGCGGCGCCGGATGACGTCGCGGTTGAAGTTCATCAGGAAGCGGACCTCGTCGGGCGAGCGCTTCCAGTTCTCCGTCGAGAAGGCGTACAGGGAGAGGTTCTTGACGCCCATCTCCAGGCAGCCCTTGAGCACGTCGAGCACGACGCCCTCGCCGACCTTGTGGCCCTCGGTGCGCGGCAGGCCGCGCTCCTTGGCCCAGCGGCCGTTGCCGTCCATGACCACCGCAACGTGGTTCGGGACGAGCTCGCCGGGGATCTTCGGCGGGCGCGCACCGGACGGGTGCGGCTCGGGAACCTTGTACTCGCGGCGAGAGCGTCCCAGAATCCCGCGTCGTGCCATGTGCCCAGCTCCTATTTCTCGACGTATCGCAGGGAGCGTAGCCCGCGCTCCAGATGCCAGTGCAAATAGGCGGAGACGAGCCCGCTGCCCTCCCGCACGTACCGCGCCTCGCAGGCGTCCGCATGCCCCCAGTCGCCCGTCAGCAGCGCGCTGAGCAGGGCGATGGCCTCCGACGAGGGTACGACGCTGCCGGCCACCCGGCAGTCCCCGCAGACGACCCCGCCCGCGGCGACGGAGAAGTGCCGGTTGGGGCCGTGGATCCCGCACTTCGCGCAGTCCGTGAAGCTGGGCGCGTAGCCGTTGACGGCGAGCGAGCGCAGCAGGAACGCGTCGAGGATGAGGTTCGGCTCGTGCTCCCCGCGCGAGAGCGTGCGCAGGGCGCCGATCAGCAGCAGGTACTGCTGTACGGCGGGCTCGCCCTCGTTCTCGGTGAACCGCTCGGCGGTCTCCAGCATCGCGGTGCCGGCGGTGTAGCGGGCGTAGTCGGTGACGATGCCGTTGCCGTACGGGGCGATGATCTCGGTCTGGGTGCAGAGCGGGAGGCTGCGGCCGATCAGCTCGCTGCCCCGGGCGAAGAACTGCACGTCGGCGTGGGAGAAAGGTTCCAGCCCGGCGCCGAACTTGGACTTCGTCCGCCGCACTCCGCGGGCGACGGCCCGCACCCGGCCGTGGCCGCGGGTCAGCAGCGTGATGATGCGGTCCGCCTCACCCAGCTTCTGGGTGCGCAGCACGATGCCGTCGTCGCGGAACAGACTCATGGGCCCATTGTCGCCTGTGCGGGCACGGCAATGGCCCTCCGCCCGGACACGGCTCCGGACGGAGGGCCATCACCCCGTGGGAGGGTCAGGAGGCGGGCGCGGCCTCCTCGTCCGCGTCTGCCTTCGCGGCTCCGGCGGCGACTGCCGTCACGGCGGCGCCGACGGTGGCCTCGGCCACCGTCTCGGCGGCGCCCGCCGTCTTCGCCGCAGACGCCTCGGGCGCCGCGGCCGTGGCCCCGGCCGCCGGCTCGGCCCCGGCGTCGGCCTCGGCCGGCGCCGCGGCCTGGGCGGGCAGCTCGACCTGGGGCGCGGAGTGCGCGTCCTCCCTGCCCAGGCCGTTGAAGATGAGGTTGAGCACGATCGCGGCCGTGGCACCGAGCGTCACACCGCTGTTGAGGAGCGAGGAGAGGTCCGCGTTCATGTGCTCCTTGAAGAACACCGGGACGGTGGCCGGGAGCAGCGCGAAGGCCAGGGAGACACCCACGACCAGCGCGTTCTTCTCCTCCTTGAGGTCGACCTTGGCCAGGGTCTGGATACCGGCCAGGGCCACCATGGCGAACATCACCGTCGCGGCGCCACCGAGCACTCCGTGCGGAACGGCGGCGACGATCGCGGCGGCCTTCGGGATCAGCCCGAGGACGATCATGATGGCGCCCGCGGCGACCACGACGAACCGGCTCTTGACCTTGGTCATCCGGACCAGGCCGACGTTCTCGGCGAACGCCACGTAGGGGAAGGAGTTGAGCACTCCGCCGAGGGCGGTCGCGGCGCCGTCGGCACGCAGGGCGCGGGCCACGGTCTCGCTGTCGATGTCCTTGCCGACGATGTCGCCGACGGCGTAGGTGTCACCGGTCGTCTCGACCATGGTGATCAGCATGACGATGAGCATCAGGACGATCGGGAACCACTCGAACTTCGGGGCTCCGTAGTGGAACGGGGTGGTGACGCCGATCCAGTCCGACTTGCTCACGTCGCCGAACTTGGCGTCCCCGAGCAGGAAGGCGGCGGCGGTGCCGCCGATCAGGCCGAGCAGGATGGAGATGCTGGAGAGGAAGGGCTTGCCGAGCTTCATCAGGACGAGGATGAAGAGCATCGTGCCGCCGGCGTAGGCGAAGTTCTTCGGGTCTCCGAAGTCGGGGCTGCCGAGGCCGCCCGCGGCGTCGTTCAGGCCGACGGGGATCAGCACGATGCCGAGGACCGTGATCACCGATCCGGTGACGACCGGCGGGAAGAGCCTCATGACCGTACGGAAGGCCTTGGGCGGCAGCCAGGCGAAGGCGAAGGTGGCGATACCGGCCGTGATGACCGCGCCGTAGATGACGAGCAGGCCCGCCGTCCCGCCGCCGGCTCCGAGCCCGATGGCGATCATCGGGGAGACCGCGGTGAAGGTGACGCCCTGGATCAGGGGCAGGCGCGCACCGATCCGGCCGATGCCCCACGCCTGGATGATCGAGGCGATACCGCAGGTGAACAGGTCGGCGTTGATCAGGTAGACCAGCTGCTCGGTGGTCAGGCCGAGGGCACCGCCCACGATGATCGGGACGATCACCGCACCGGCGTAGAACGCGAGTACGTGCTGGAAGCCGTACAGCGCGAGCCTGGGTAGGGGGAGCACCTCGTCGACCGGGTGCGTGCTGGGCTCTCCGCTGACGGAGAACCGGGCGGCGACACGTGCCATCTCTGCCTTGCCCTTCAAGAGGTAGGTAATCGAGAGGAATCTGGTTATCCCTGGGCGGAGTGGGTCTCCCCCAGCTACCGCTGGGAGGTGCCCCCATGCGTTGGTCCGCCAGGGTTGTCAGTGCGTTCACGTGAATCGAAGCCCCGCTGTGTTACCGGCGGCGTCTCGTCGTGTGACCGGAATTGAACGCCTGTGGGGGTGCTCACAGATATCGTCGACTTCCACAAAGTGTTGACGTCAAGAGGTGTGGGATCTGTAGGTTTCTCCAGTGGCGGATGCCTCCGCAAGGGCGTATGGCCGAAAGCCCCCGGGCCTGCCCGCCCCTGCTGCACGACGGCGAAGCCATGGCCCGTGACCTGCCCATACGAGCTTTATGGCATGCGGTGGCGCAAACTCGAGGGTTCCGCTCCGGGTGTCCAATGGGTGGATCGACCGAGTCCGGAGCGCGCCGATCCCCCCTTCGCACGGGGGTGCGCGGGGCGCGAATTCGGTCGCACGAGGCCGGATCGTTACCTCGATCGAGGCCGTTTCGGTCCGTTTTGCGAGCAGGTGGTGCAGTGGGAACCGCTGCGGATCAGCCGAACGCGACCGCCAACGCCACGATGGCGGCGGCCGCCGTGGACGCCGTTGGGACCGGCTCCCGGGAGCGGTTCGCGCGCCCCGGCATGGAGGCGCCCGCCTGCGGCGCGATCGGCGAAGCCGCCGCACTGTTGGCCGAATCGATACTGCACGCGGCGCAGTGGCCCGCGGGGCCCCCGATCCGGGATTCGCGGCGCACCCGGCCCGACGGGGGCTACGGCGCCCGTACGGCCGACAGCAGGCGGGCCACCTCGTCGGAGGCGATGCGCAGTGCGGCGCCCACCGTGGCGAGCACCTCGCGCTCGGCCGGGGTGTACGGGCCGTCCGCGAGGGCGATCCGGGCGCCCTGCAGCAGGATCGATTCACGCCCGGGCCCGGCCAGGTGCGGAGCCAGCGGTTCCAGGGCCTCGTGGAGCTCGATCGCGAGCGCGGCGCCGCAGCACTCGGGGCCGTCGTACAGCCCGAGCCGGCCCTCGTCGGTGGCGAGCGCCTCCACCAGGGACTCCAGCTGCTCCTCCGTGCAGTCCTGGAACCCCGCCGACCGTACGGCCGACACGGCGGCCTCGAGCGCGCCGCGCGCGGCGGTCCCGCCCGCCGCGAGGACGGCCAGCGTCACGGTGTGCACGGCGTCGCGCAGCATCGCCGAGAAGCGGGTGGTGGTCAGGTGGTCGAGGACCTCGGTCTCGAAGCGCTCCCGGCAGCCCTGGCACTCGATGACGGGCCCGGCCTGTCCGCGCGGCAGCAGCGGGACGCCGAGGACGGTGAACCGGCGGCGTCCGGTGCGCCTGCGGTAGTTGCGGTCGCCACCGCAGTCGGGGCAGAAGAACTCCCCGTCGCCCACGGTGCTCCAGGTGGTACGGATGCCCCAGACCGTCAGCTTCCGGCCGTCCCCACCCCGAACTGGCAGCACGTCGCACCTCCGTAACTCCCCCGTGGCCCTGCGGGCACGGGCGGGAACCCCAGGCAGCATCGCCGGGTTGGCGTGATGTTAGCCACATCGGTGAGGATGCGTCAGTCGTGTGACAAGACAACATCTCCCACCGTCGGCACTTGGCCGGTCTGCGCCCCCGGCGCCGGGCCCGCGGACGTCGCGTTTTCCCTACGCTCGCCCGCGTGAACGAGAAATCCTGTCTGGTCACGGGCGCGGCGAGCGGGATCGGCCGGGCCACCGCCCGGCTGCTGGCCCGCTCCGGCGCCTTCGTGACCGCGGCCGACATCAATGGCCCCGGTGTCCTGGAACTGCGTACGGAACTGGCCGCCGAGGGGTACGGCATCACGGCCGTGGCCGGTGACGTCGCCGATCCGGAGGCCAACCGCACGATGGTCGAGGCCGCGCTCGGGGCGTACGGACGGCTCGACGTCGCCGTGGCGAACGCCGGAGTGATCCCTCTTTCGGATGTACGGGAGACCGGCCCGGACGACTGGGACCGGGTCATGGCGATCGACGGCCGGGGGATGTTCCTGACCTGCAAGTACGCCATCGAGGCGATGCTGGCGCAGCCGGACCCCGGCGGGGCGCTGGTCTGCGTGTCCTCGGTCTCGGGGGTGGCCGGGCAGGCCCGGCAGGCGGCGTACGGGCCGGCGAAGTTCGTGGCGTCGGGGCTGACCAAGCACCTGGCGGTGGAGTGGGCGGCGCACGGGATCCGGGTCAACGCGGTGGCCCCCGGCACCATCCGTACGGAGCGGGTGCTCGCACTGAAGGACGAACCGGGCGGCCCGGAGTACCTGGCGGAGGTCTCCGCGGCCCATCCGATGGGCCGGCTCGGCGAGCCGGAGGAAGTGGCCCGGGTCATCGCCTTCCTGGCCTCCGACGCGGCCTCGTTCGTGACGGGCGTGGTCCTGCCGGTGGACGGCGGCTATCTGGCCCGCTGAACGGCGTGGCCCCGCCCCTCCGGGTGGAGGGACGGGGCCACGGCGAGGTGACGGGTCAGCGACCCGCGCGGTTGACGGCGGAGATGACCGCCTTCAGGGAGGCGCGGGTGGTGTTGGAGTCGATGCCGATGCCCCACAGGACGCGGCCGTCGATCGCGCACTCGATGTACGAGGCGGCCACGGCGGAGGCGCCCTCGCTCATCGTGTGCTCGGTGTAGTCCAGCAGGCGGGCGTCGACGCCGATGCCGGCCAGCGCGTCGAAGAAGGCCGAGATCGGACCGTTGCCGGTGCCGTCCAGGACCGTCTCCACGCCGTCCACGACCGCCTCGACGGTCAGCGTGTCCGTGCCGTCCTTGTCGGTGGCCGTCGAGCCCGAGCGCAGCTGGATGCGGCCCCACGGGTTCTCGGGGTTGGGCAGGTACTCGTCGGAGAAGACGTCCCAGATCGCCTTCGGCGTGACCTCGCCGCCCTCGGCATCGGTCTTGGCCTGGATGATCCGCGAGAACTCGATCTGCATGCGGCGCGGCAGGTCCAGCTTGTGGTCGTTCTTCAGGACGTACGCGATGCCGCCCTTGCCGGACTGCGAGTTGACGCGGATGACCGCCTCGTAGGAGCGGCCGACGTCCTTCGGGTCGATCGGCAGGTACGGGACGGCCCACTCGATGTCGTCGACGGTCTTGCCCTGGGCGGCCGCGTCGGCCTCCATGGCGTCGAAGCCCTTCTTGATGGCGTCCTGGTGGGAGCCGGAGAAGGCCGTGTAGACCAGGTCGCCCGCGTACGGGTGGCGCGGGTGGACCTCCATCTGGTTGCAGTACTCGCTGGTGCGACGGATCTCGTCGATCTGCGAGAAGTCGATCTGCGGGTCGATGCCCTGGGAGAACAGGTTCATGCCCAGGGTGATCAGGTCGACGTTGCCGGTGCGCTCGCCCTGGCCGAACAGGCAGCCCTCGATGCGGTCGGCGCCGGCCATCAGGGCCAGCTCGGCGGCGGCGACGGCGGTGCCGCGGTCGTTGTGCGGGTGCACGGAGATGCAGATGTGCTCGCGGCGGGTCAGGTTGCGGGCCATCCACTCGAAGCGGTCCGCGTGCGTGGACGGCGTCGACCGCTCCACGGTGGCGGGCAGGTTCAGGATGATCTCGCGGCCCTCGGCCGGCTGCCAGACGTCGCAGACGGCCTCGCAGACCTCCAGGGCGAAGTCCAGCTCGGTGTCGGTGAAGATCTCCGGGCTGTACTGGTAGCCGAAGGTGGTCTCCGGGCCCAGCAGCTTCTCGGCGTACTCCATGACCAGGCGGGTGCCGTCGACGGCGATCTGCTTGATCTGCTCCTTGGAGCCGCGGAAGACGACCCGGCGGAAGGTCGGGGCGGTCGCGTTGTACAGGTGCACGGTGGCGCGCTTGGCGCCGATCAGCGACTCGACGGTCCGCTCGATCAGGTCCTCGCGGGCCTGGGTCAGGACGGAGATGGTGACGCCGTCCGGGATGGCGCCCTCTTCGATGATGGAGCGTACGAAGGCGAAGTCGGTCTCGCCGGAGGAGGGAAAGCCGACCTCGATCTCCTTGTAGCCCATGCGCACCAGCAGGTCGAACATCTCGCGCTTGCGGGCGGGGGTCATCGGGTCGATCAGCGACTGGTTGCCGTCGCGCAGGTCGGTGGAGAGCCAGCGGGGAGCCTTGGTGACGCGGGCGTCCGGCCAGGTGCGGTCCGGGATGTCCACCTGCTCGTACCGGCCGTACTTGTGGATCGGCATCCCGGAGGGCTGCTGGGTGTGGGTCGCGTTCGTGATGGGCGTGGGGCGACCGACAAAAGTGTGCTGACTCATGGCGTAGGGCTCCTCGCGTGTCCGCGTGTAGTTCGCTGGGACGGCCGACGGCGGTCGTAAATCCGCAACACCAAACTCCGCGGGGAGGGGGTCGGCCTACGACTACAGACCCTCGCCGCGGCAGCTAAGGAGAAGCAGCCCGAAACGCATGATGGGCCGAGCCTAACCGAGCCGCGCCGTATCGCGAGGTCCTGTTCCAGTATGCAAGATCGGCCTGTCCGATTTGCACTGAATGTGGGATAAGCCTCATTCCGCCACTACAGCTCCGGTTGAACCGTCAACACGGCGTGACAGATTTCAGACAACCGAATGAATCATGGTTTCAGGTAGTGACACCGTCATGACCCACTGCCACATTGCCGGGATGGACGCCTCCCACGCTCACCGCCACCCCGTCTTCTGCACGGTGGTCCCGCCCCACCTGCTCGACAAGATCGCCCGATCCGAGGACACCCGGCGCGCCGACGCCGCCCAGCGCACCCTCGAACAGGACGCCCTGCTGCGCACCCGGCGCCGCGTCACCACCGTCCGCGGGATCACCCCCGCGCTGGGGACGCCCGTCTCCGACGAGCCCCGCCGGACCGTCTACGACGCGCAGCACCACACCCGGCTGCCCGGGAAGAAGGTGCGCGGCGAGGGCGGCGAGGCGGTCAAGGACGCCACCGTCAACCGCGCGTACGCGGGGCTCGGCGCCACGTACGAGCTGTTCCTGAAGGGTTTCGGCCGGCACTCGATCGACGGTTCCGGGCTGGCGCTGGACGCGAGCGTCCACTACGGCCAGGACTACGACAACGCCTTCTGGGACGGGCAGCAGATGGTCTTCGGCGACGGGGACGGAGACCTCTTCCTCGACTTCACTGTGTCGGTGGACGTCATCGGGCACGAGCTCACCCACGGGGTCACCCAGTACACGGCGAACCTCGCCTACCACGGGCAGTCGGGCGCGCTCAACGAGTCGATGTCCGATGTCTTCGGCTCACTGATCAAGCAGTACTCACTGGACCAGACGGCCGAGGACGCGGACTGGCTGATCGGCGCCGGGCTGCTCGGCCCGAACGTCAGCGGGGTCGCGCTGCGCTCGATGAAGGCGCCGGGCACGGCGTACGACGACGACGAGCTCGGCAAGGACCCGCAGCCGCCGACGATGGACGGCTACGTGGACACCTCGCAGGACAACGGCGGGGTGCACATCAACTCCGGGATCCCGAACCACGCGTTCTACCTCGTGGCCACCGAACTCGGCGGCAAGGCGTGGGAGCGGGCCGGGCAGATCTGGTACGACGCGCTGACGGGCGGGCAGCTGGCCTCGGACGCGGACTTCGCGGACTTCGCCCGGCTCTCGGTGGCGGCGGCCGTGGCCCGGTACGGCAACGGCGGCGCGGAGCACCAGGCGCTCCAGAAAGCGTGGTCGACGGTGGGCGTCCCACTGGCGGGGTAGAGGGCACGCATGCGGATTCTGGTGGTGCGGACGGGCGGTTTCGCGGGCATCGAGCGCCGGGTCGAGGTGGACACCTCGGGCCTGGAGGACGAGGCCGAGTGGCAGGCTCTGGCCCAGCTGGCGCTGCGGCCCGTCCCGGCCGCGCCCGGGCCGGGCCGGATCCGGGACGGCTTCTCGTACCGGATCACCGTCGACGGGCGGACGGTCTCCTGCCAGGAGCCGAACCTGTCGGAGGCACAGCGGGCGCTGATCACGCGCGTCCTGAAGGAGGGCGCCTGAAGCGGGACCTCTGACGGAGGACGCCGGAAAGCAGGTGCCCGAGCAGCACCGCTTTGTTTGGATGGCCGGATGACCGACCACGTGATCGATTCGACGCTGTCCGAGCTGGAGCGGTACTACGACGCGGTGCCGCGGGTGGGCGGGGCCCGCGCCGAGGACTTCGGCCCGCTGACCCTGTTCGTCCAGGAGGGCGCGGGCTGGCAGTACTACGCGCGGCCCGCGCTCGGCGCCCCCGCGGCGACCCGCGGCGACGTCGAACGGGTTTGGGCCCGTCAGCGGGAGCTGAAGGTCCCCGAGGCTTTCGAATGGGTGGCCGAAAACAGCCCCTCGCTGCGGGCCGCGGTGGAGGCAGCGGGACTCCGTGTCCACGCGCACCCCCTGATGGTCCTGGACCCCTCGGCCGAGGTCCTTCCCCCGCACCCGGAGGTCCGCCTGCTCGACGCGGACGACCCGCTGCTGACCGCCGCGGTGACGGTCCCGGCCCTGGCCTTCGCCACCCCGGGAACGGCCGTGGGCGAGGCCGGCCCCGCAGAGCTGGCGGCGGCGACGGCGAAGCCCGCGGCCGAGGAGGGCCGGGCGCGGGTGGCCGGAAAGCTGGCGGAGGGCAGCACGGCCCTGGCGGCGGCCGTACGGGACGGCGTGGTGCTCTGCTCGGGCCAGTACAACCCGGTCGGGGACGTCGTGGAGGTGGTGGGCGTCGGCACCCTCCCGTCGGCCCGCCGCCAGGGCCTGGCCCTCGCGGTCACGGCCGCCCTGGTCGCCCGCGCCCGGGCGCGCGGAGCCCGTACGGTCTTCCTCTCGGCCGGCGACGAGGACGTGGCCCGCGTCTACGCCCGCATCGGATTCCGCCGCGTGGCCACCGCCCTGATCGCGGAGCCGCCGGCGGACACCGCGGGCTGACGGCAGGGTTTGCCGGAACGGCAACAGGGTTTGTCCCTGCGGGCGGGGCGGGCGGAGCATCGGCCGTACCGGCACCCGTACGGGAAGAGGAAGCCATGACCGAGCAGCACGCGCACACCCACGCGCACACCCACGAGCACTCGCACCACTCCCCCGCGCCCGGGGCCTCGGCGGGCGAGGAGTTCTGGGACGGCCGCTACGGGGAGAGCGACCGGATCTGGAGCGGCGAGGCCAACGCCATGCTGGTGCACGAGGTGTCCGGCCTCGCCCCGGGCCGGGCCCTGGACCTCGGGTGCGGGGAGGGCGCCGACGCCGTCTGGCTGGCCCGCCGCGGGTGGACCGTCACCGGGACGGATATTTCCGGGGTCGCCCTCGGCCGGGCGGCCGGGCACGCGGCGGACGCCGGGGTCGCGGACCGCGTCTCCTTCGCGCGGCACGATCTGACGGAGTCCTTCCCGGAGGGGGAGTTCGACCTCGTCTCGGCGTGCTTCCTGCACAACTACGGGGACTTCCCCCGTGACGTCGTCCTGCGCACGGCCGCCGCGGCCGTGGCCCCCGGCGGCACCCTGCTGGTGGTCGGCCACGCGGGCTGGGCTCCGTGGCAGGACGACCGGGAGGAGGCGCACTTCCCCACGCCCGAGGAGGTCCTCGCGCAGCTGGAGCCGGTCACGGCGCGCTGGGAGGTGCTGCGGGCCGAGGAGACCGAACGGGTCCAGAACCAGCCCGACGGTACGCCCGGAACCCGCACGGACAACGTGGTGCGGGTGCGTCGGCCCGCGTAGCGGGGCGGAATGCGCGCGGCCCCGTATGCGGCCCCGGACGGGGGCCGCATACGGGGCCGCGCCGTTGCGTCAGAAGCCGAGCTTGCGCAGCTGCTTGGGGTCCCGCTGCCAGTCCTTGGCGACCTTCACGTGCAGGTCGAGGAAGACCGGGGTGCCGAGCAGCGCCTCGATGTGCTTGCGCGACTTCATCCCGACCTCCTTCAGCCGGGCGCCCTTCGGGCCGATGATGATGCCCTTCTGGCTCGGCCGCTCGATGTAGACATTGGCGTGGATGTCGAGCAGGGGCCGGTCCGCCGGGCGGTTCTCCCGCGGGATCATCTCCTCGACGACCACGGCGATGGAGTGCGGGAGCTCGTCCCGTACGCCCTCCAGCGCGGCCTCCCGGATCAGCTCCGCGACCATCACCATCTCGGGCTCGTCGGTGAGGTCGCCCTCCGGGTACAGCGGCGGGCTCTCGGGCAGCAGCGGTGCGATCAGGTCGGCCAGCAGCTGGACCTGGGTGTCGCCGACCGCCGAGACGGGGACGATCTCGGCCCACTCGAAGCCGAGCTCCTCGCCGAGCTGGTGGACGGCGAGGAGCTGCTCGGCCAGCTGCTTGGACTCGACGAGGTCGGTCTTCGTGATGATGGCGATCTTGGGGGTCTTCTTGATCCCCGCGAGCTCCTTCGCGATGAACTTGTCGCCGGGGCCGAGCTTCTGGTCGGCCGGCAGGCAGAAGCCGATGACGTCGACCTCGGCCCAGGTGGTCCGCACGACGTCGTTCAGTCGCTCGCCGAGGAGCGTGCGCGGCTTGTGCAGACCGGGGGTGTCGACCAGCACGAGCTGGGCATCGGGGCGGTGCACGATGCCGCGGACGGTGTGGCGGGTGGTCTGCGGCCGGTTGGAGGTGATCGCGACCTTGGTGCCCACGAGTGCGTTGGTCAGGGTCGACTTCCCCGCGTTGGGGCGGCCGACGAAGCAGGCGAAGCCCGCACGGTGCGGGGCGGTGGACTCGGGGGAACGATCGCTCATACGGGCCATTCTCCCCGATGCCGGTCCCAGCGCCGACCAGGCTGCCGCGACGAGGGCACCGGCGCCCGCGAGCACGGCCGCCAGCGGGGGCCGGGCGGCGTAGCCGGTGGCGGCCCGGGCGACGGCTCCCGCGGCCTCGGCGCGCACCGTGACCTCGGCCCACTCGACGGCGGGCGGGTGCTCCCACCTGGTGCTCAGCCGGGCTTCCTGGCCGGGGAGCAGCTCGGCGGGCAGCCCGGTGAGCTCACGGCCGAGGAGGCGCCGGCCGAGGGCGCCGGAGGCGGTGAGGGTGGCGCGGGGGCGCAGGGTGACGTTGCCGAGGTTGTGGAGCGTGTACGAGACCTCGCTCCCGGAGGCCCGGAGGTCCTCGACGGCCAGCGCGGGGGCGGTGGGGCCGGCCACCCGCAGGTACAGCCGGGCGGCGACGGCCTGCTGGACGCCGATCCCCTGGACGGGGGCGGCGGCTCGCTCCTCGAGCGCGACGATGGCGCCGGGGTGGTCGCCGGGCTCGGCGCGGTCGGGGACGGTGAGGGTGAAGCCGACGCTCACCGACCCTGCGGCCAAAACGGTGACCCGCTCCTGCGCGAGCTTCGCCCACGCGGCGGTGGCGCGGCGCGGCTCGTCGGGGCCGCGGAGCGCGAAGCCGCCGTCGCGGGCGGTGTTGTACGCGTCGGCGGCGTAGAGCCGGAAGGTGCGGGGGCGGTCGGTGCGGTTGGTGACGGTGACGGCGTCGGTCACGGCCGCGCCGGGGGCGGCGGCGAGGTAGAAGTACGGCCGCCGGGTCACGCTGTTGGCGGCGGGGAGGACGGACCACTGCCCGTTGTCGGCGGCCGCTGCCGTCCCGGCGGGCGCGAGCAGCAGCAGTACGGCCGCAGCCGTCGTCGAGGCCGCCCGGCGCCACACCCGCGCGGCCCACCCCTGCGGGGTGCCGCTGCGCGCGGCTCCCGTCCCCGCCCCGCCCTCTCGACGTTTCCAGGGGCTCCGTCCCGGACCCCGCGCCTCGAACGCCGGCGGGGCCGGACGGTGCGGGCCGTGCCCGGGCAGAGCCCGGGGAACGGGTGAAGGGCGGGGCGGGGCGGAGGTTCGCGCAGCGGCACCCCGCACGAGGGGGCGGCTCACGACAGGGTCAGGGTCAGCACCGCCGTGTAGGCGCCCGGCGGGGTGTACGGGGGGACCGTGAGGGCGACCGTCGCGTCGACCGTGAAGGTCCCTCCCGCCGGCGCCGCATCCGGCGTGGAGGCGAGTACCGCGCCCTCCGGCCCGACCACCCCCGCGCTGCCCGCCACGCACCGGCTCGGACTGCCCGCCGCGGCCGTGCAGGACGGGGTCCAGCTCAGCGAGGCGCCCGGGATCCGCACTCCGCCCGGGCCCGTGAAGTCCGTGACCTTGCCGATCAGCGACCACCCCGCCGGTCCGCCCCGGGCGTCCTTGACCGTGACCGTGCCGATCCGGCCGGGGGCCGCGCCGCCCTCCCCGTACGGGACCGCGCCCAGCGCGATCGCCTCGCCCGCCTGGGTCATCGACAGCGCGCCCGGTTCGACCACCGCCGTCACCGTCTGGGTGCCCGGCGGCGGGGGCGTGGCGTCGACGACCGTGTACGCCGCCGGCCCCGAGCCCTGCTGCGCCGACCAGGCCGTGCCCTCGTACGCCACCACCGCAGTCGTCGCCCTGTCCGTGACCGGCAGCTCCGCCAGGACCGCGCCCCGGTCGTCCGCCGTGGCCGCCACGCGGTCCGCGGTCTCGGCGGCGCCCGCCCGGCCGGCCACCGTCACGGCCGTGCCCGGGGCGAAGCCGGCGCCGGTGACCTTGACCTTGGCGCCCGGCTTCCCGTACGCGGTGCCGAGCGCCACCGCCCGCAGGTTGGCCCGGGGCAGCGGGGTCGCGGTGAGACGTTCGGACACCGGCGTCCCGGTGGCGCTGCACGCGGTGTCGAGGTCCAGCAGGTGGCTGGTGTGGAGGGTGTAGCCGCCCGGGGCCAGGGTGATCCCGCCGGGCGCGGTGACGGTGAACGTACCGGTCATGGTGACGGCGGGCAGACCCGCACCTGCCTGGACGGGGTCGTTCCGCTTCGCCCCCACGACGGTGACCTCACCGCTCTGCGCACCCCCCAGCAGGATCCGCCCGGTCGGGGTCAGCACATCGGCCGGGAGTTCGGTGCCGATCGGGTTCACGGCGGGGGTCCGGGCCACCTGGTAGGTCACGGTGACCGTGTCGCCGACCTTCGGCGCCGGGTCGTCGACGGTGATCCGGGCGGTGGTCGGCCCGTCGGCGGGCGGAAGTCCGGCCTCCTGCGGCGGCAGGCAGTGCGTCGGGAACTCGACCTGGCCCGGCGGCGTTTCCCCTTCGGCGGAGGCAGGCGCGCTCAGCGCACCCCCGGTCGTTGCCGCGAGCGCCGCCATGCCGACGGCCACCGACCATCCCCTGCTGCCCGCCCGTGTTCGCACGGCCCGCCCCCTGGTTCCCTCGCGCCGACAGGGGGCCATTCACGAGCGGGCGGCGGGAGAAGTCAATGCACGGATCCGGCATCATCTGATGGCCCATCAGGAGCTGGCAGGCTCCCGCCCCCCGCCCTGCGCCTCACCGGCATCCCCGCCCGTCGCGCGGAACGTGCGCCGGTACGCCGTCGGGCTCACCCCCAGCGCCGCCTGCACGTGCTTGCGCAGCGACTGCGCCGTCCCGAACCCCGTCTCCCGCGCCACCTGTTCCATCGATAGGTCCGTCCGCTCCAGCAGCCACCGGGCCCGTTCCACCCGCTGTCCGACGATCCACTCGCCGGGGCTGACCCCGGACTCCTCCCGGAACCGGCGCGTGAACGTCCGTACCGACATGGCCTCCTGCCGGGCCAGGTCGACCAGCCGCACCGGCTCGTGCAGCCGGTCCAGCACCCACGCGCGGGCCGCCGCGGTGCTGGCCAGTTGCGGCTGCGGCACCGGGCGGTCGATGAACTGGGCCTGCCCGCCGTCCCGGTGCGGCGGTACGACGGTCCGCCGGGCCACGTCGTTGGCGACGGCCGCGCCGTGGTCGCGGCGCACGATGTGCAGGCACAGGTCGATGCCGGCGGCGACCCCGGCCGAGGTCAGCACGTCCCCGTCGTCGGTGTAGAGCACGCCGGCGTCCACCCGTACGGCCGGGAAGAGCAGCTGGAAGTGCTCGGCGTGGGCCCAGTGCGTGGTGGCGGGGCGGCCGTCCAGAAGGCCGGCGGCGGCCAGCACGTACCCGCCCGTGCAGATGGAGACGAGCCGCGTCCCGGGCCGGATGTGACCGAGCGCCGCGGCGAGCTCGCCGCTCAGCCGGCCCTCCTCGTACACCGGCCCGAGCTCGTACGAAGCGGGCACCACCACCGTGTCGGCCGTGGCCAGCAGCTCGGGGCCGTGCTCGACCTGGACCGCGAAGTCGGCGTCCGTGCGCACCGGCCCGGGAGCCAGGGCGCAGCTGTCAATACACGTCCGTGAAGCTCACAACACGCCTGGTCAGGGCCGGGATCCAGGCGTCCATGGGCTCGGTCGGCGACTCGTTCGACAATGCCCTGGCGGAGAACCTGTGGATGGTGATCAAGACCGAGTGCATCCGCGGCCGGGTCTTCGCCACCAGGGCCGAGGCGAACCTCGCGCTCTTCGAGTACCTCGACGG